>DASTMK010000256.1:0-17601 GCA_035714225.1 Bryobacteraceae bacterium
TCGCGATATTGGGGACGGCAATCCTGAGTTTAAGTGTGATGCGCTTCCATAAGCGCCTGGATTGAAGACTCCACTCCCTCACGGTCGTGGCTCAGTACGGAGCCGCGACCGCGAGGGAGTGGTTATCGTGTTTAGAAGTGCAGCCGGATCGTGTACTGCATCTCGCGGCCGAAGTTGGCTTGCGTCAGGGCCCGGCCAAAAGTCTGGCTCCTCACGCCCATGTCGGGGTTGCCACCCAGGAAGTGGTTGGGCAGATTGAAAGCGTCCATGCGCAATTCGAACCGGAGCCCCTCGGTGAGCTGGAAGTTTTTGGCCAGCGTGCTGTCCAGGTTCCAGAACACCGGTCCGGTCAGGCCTTCGTAGTAGAGCGGGTTGGTCCGCGGCGTGTAGGGCTCAGCCGGCGCGAACGCCTGCGTGTTGAACCACCGGTCCCGGCTCGGATTCGACACGCGCGGGTCGCCGTTTACCTTCAACTGGCCCCACGAAAGCAGGTTACCGGTGCGGAAAGAGAGCAAATGGCTGGTCGTCCATCCGCCCACCACGGCTTCGAGTACCGGGTGCAGGCTGGTGGCCCACCGGCGGCCTTTACCGAACGGGAGCTCCCAGTAGGGCGCGGCGGTGAGGTTGTGGCGGAAGTCCAGCGTGTCCATCATCGTGTAATCCCGGGCATACTGCGCGTCGCTGTTGAAATACCGGTCCCGCTTGGCGCGGCCGTAGTTGTACCCGAAGCTGAAGCTCAACCCGCTTGAGTAGGACTTCTCCACCTTGATCTGCAAGGAGCGGTAGAGATCGTTGATGCCCGGCGTGTACATCTCGGTCAGATTCCCGTATTGCGGATAGGGCTTCAGCAGGCTTCCGATGCTGACGGTCTGCTGGTAGCGCAACGAGCCCGGAAACTTGTCGGGTGTCAGGTAGTTATAGAACGGGTTGTCGACCCTCGTGTCCAGCTCGGATTTGAACTGATAGGACAGAGCCGGGTCCATCATGTTGTTCTGCTCGCCCTGAACCGCGTTGCCCCACACTGTGGAATTCGGCAGATTCTGGCCCAGGTTCGTAAAGAACGTCACGTCCAGGCGGATCCGCCGCGGCAGTTCGCGCTGGACACTGAGGTTGATGCGGTTATTGATCGGCTGTTTCGGATACTGGTTGTAGTAGGTGATAGCGTTGCCAAGCTGATGGTAGCGCCCGTAGGATTTCGCCATCGGCGCGAGCACCGGGTTCGCCACCGGGAACGGATCGCTCAGCACCGTCCGCGGTACGCCTTGCAGTGGGGCCAGTGCATCGGTCCTCTGACTGAAACCGGCGTTCGGCAGGTTCCAGTTCGGACCCAAAGACGTCTGGAACGGGATGCTGTACCGCGAGTAGCCAAAGCGCACACTGGTCTTGTCGTCGATCCGGTAGGCCGCACCGAAACGGGGCAGGAAAACGTCCTTGGGTGCGTTGAACACGCGGGGATTATCGCTGTCCAGGAACTGGTAAGCGCCGGTCAGGCGAGCCGGGAACCCTCCGTATTTCGCCAGATCCGGGAAGGTCACCGGGTTGGTCTGGAACTCCGGAATCGGATCGCTCAAGTCGAGATACCGTCCCAGGTTCCCGTCGTGCTCCCTCGGCGCCTGGTCGTACTCCCACCGGATGCCGAGGTTGAGCGTCAGGTTCCGGCTTACCTTCCAGTCGTCCTGGAAAAAGAGCCCGATGTTATTGGAGATGGTCCAAATGGGCGCCGCGTAGTTGGTATAGCCGCTATTCACGTGTCCCAGCAGGAAAGAGGCCCATCCCGCACCGCTGACATCGGTAGGGGGATTGATATAGGTGGAGGCGGTGGTGGCTCCGGTGAAGGCGAACGTGCCCCAGTTGGGCAGACCGCTATTGGATGTGTAGTGGGAGAGCTTGGCGCCGAACTTGAGATAGTGGCTGGTGGTCTGCTTCATCGCCGTGCCGGAGTAGTTGAACTGGCGCGGCAGCAGGTTCCAACCGCTGGCGTTGCCGAAAGCAGCGCCATCCACCGAGAACGCCGGGAAGTAAATCACCGGCGATTGAGACAGCGACTGCCTCCACCATTCGTTCGGCCAGATGGACTTCCAAAAGTCGGTATCCACCTTGCCGATGGGGATATCCAGTTCGTCGGCCGACCGGATGTAGCCGAAGCGGAAGTTCACCAGCCACGTCGGGCTGAGCATTCCGTCCACGTTGCCGGCCAGGTTGAGGGCGTACATTCTGGCGGCGCTCCAGCTCGAGTAAGCCGGGCTGGATTCGAGCGCCTCGGGAATCTGGGTCTGATTTTGCCGGCTGTACCGTCCGAACGCCCGCCAGGCCGTGTTGAACTGGTAGTCGCCGCGGACCGAGAGGTTATTGTATGGGTTCCCGACTCTGGGGCTGGCTTTCCAGTTGTTGAGATGAGTGAAGGGTTCGCCCGGGTTGTTGGGTTGATACACATAGGACATCAGCGCCTTCGCCGACGGATCAATCAGGCTGCCCGGGATTCTGTTGCCCGGGAACGGCGTGCGCCTGGCGGTATTGGTGGCCGGATCGAGAACCGTGGTCATCGGGTCGTAGATCGTCCGCAGATTGCCGAACTGGTTCAGGCTTTGTGAAAAGTCGCCCTGTCTCTCGAGATCCGTGGGCAGGGTCATCTGGCTGAGGCCGGAGACCGTCGACGAGTCCCACTTCTCGTAGCTGACGAAGAAAAACGCCTTGTTTCTCCCGTCGAATATCTTCGGGATCCACACCGGGCCGCCTACGACTCCGCCGCCGATGTGATTTCTGGCCTTGTTCGGCGTGCGGGTAATGGCGCTCGGCACGGCGTTGAAGTAAGGATTACGGCCGTAATAGTAGCCGGTGCCGTGCAGTTCGTTGGTGCCCGACTTCATGGCAATGCTGATGGCTCCGCCGGCGCTGTTGCCGTATTCGGCGTCCACCGGGTTCTGTTGAACCACCACTTCCTGAACGGCGTCCATCGACGGCGCGTACGACCCGCGCTGCTCGACACGCGTATCCGTACCATCCAGCAGCAACTGGATACGGCCGCCGGTAGCCCCGCCGATATCCATACCCGCATGGCTGATCTGGTAAAAGGGGAGGCTGTTCGCGGCGTTATTGTACCGGTTCACCACCGCCGGATTCAGAACGGCCAGATTGAATGGGTTTCGCGCAATCACCGGCATCTGGTCGAGCATTTTTCCGATGACGGTCTGGCTCATGGAGCTGTTGTTGAACTCGACCGTGGTGGCGTCGGCCGTTACCTCGATAGTCTCCGTCATCGAGCCCACCTGAAGCGATGCATTCACCGTGACGTCGCCGCGCGTCTGAACGATGATGCCCTTCTGTTCAAACGCATTGAAGCCGGCCGCCCGCACGGCGATGGAGTAGGCGCCGGGCTGCACCAGGTCAAACAAATACATACCGTTTTCCGTCGTTTGCCGCGTAACGGCGATGCCGGTCCCCTGATTGGTCAGGGTGACGTCAGCTCCGGTTACGGCGGCGTTGGACGGGTCTGTGACGAATCCTTGCACTCTGCCGCGGTATTCCTGAGCGCCTAGCGGCAGGACACACCATGCCACCAGAAGTCCGAATAACGCGCCACGTGCGCCTGGTTTTCTACTCATCATGACCTCCCGTTTCAATAGAGAATAAGCGATACCCGTAATAAACCCTGGAGGAAGTCTATTCGGACGGATCGTCAATGTCAACAGAGTTGCACTACCATCGGGTAAGAAATTCTAGAATGAGAGGGACTATGGTAACGGCATTCGTTTTGATCAACACGGCGCAAGGACGCACGCCGGACATCGCGCAGGCGCTGATCGATCTTCCGGGCATCACCGAGGCGTATTCCGTCGCCGGACCATATGACCTCGTAGCAGTCGCGCGCGTGCGGCATCATGAAGAGCTAGCCAACCTGGTGGCGGGACGCGTCCAGAAGATCCCGGGCATCGAAACAACGAATACCCTGATCGCCTTTCAGGCATACAGCCAGCGCGACCTGGAAGCGATGTGGGACATCGGGAACACGGAGCCGGCTGGATAACAGCCGCTTGCTCACGCGCGCGGCTCCGTAACGCCTTTGTTTCTGAGCCGCGACGGTCACGGAGCGGTTGTTCGCATCTCAATTGTGATAATGCAGGCTCTCGATCAGGTTCGGATCGCGTACGGGCACCGGCGCCGAGGATGAGAACGCGCGCGTGAAGGCCAGCATGAACACACCCAGCGCGCCCAGTCCAAGCGCTGCTTCCCAGATGCCGAATGCCGGTTTCTCCGAGACGGCCGGGACGATCATCAGGTACAGATCGAGCCAGCGTCCGGCCAGTACGACAACCGCTACCTTAGCCAGGATGCCCGGGTTTCTCTTCGTCGATTTCGGAAGCAGCACCAGGAACGGAATCGCCCAGTTCAGCAGCATGTTCAATAGAAACAGGGGCGTCCATAACCCCTGCTGGCGCCGCACGTAATACACCGCCTCTTCGGTGATGTTCGCGTACCACACCAGCATGTACTGGCTGAACCAGATATACATCCAGAACGTGCTGAAGGCGAAAAGCAGTTTGCCCAGGTCGTGCAGGTGTTCCTGGTTCACGAAATCCCGCAGCGGACCGTGGTTGCGCAGCCGGATCACCAGCAGAATAATCACCGCCAGTCCCGAGGAGAACAGCCCCGCGAAATTGTAGACGCCGAAGATCGTGCTGGCCCAGTGGGGTTCGAGCGCCATGATCCAGTCGAAGCTGGCGAGCGAAAACGTCACCGCGAAGGCGAACATGAAAATCACGGATAGCCGCGTGTTCCGGCGCGAGAAAACAAGGTCTCCATCGGCATCCTGCCGCCGCGAATTCCGGATCACCGCCCAGGCAAAGCCCATCCAGACTGCAAGATAAATGACCGCGCGGGCGACAAAGAATGGCAGGTCCAGCCACAGCGCCTTGAACCCGGCAGGTTGCTCATGCGTCCACGGATAAAGCCAGGAGCCGAGGATAAAGAACAGGATCAGTCCGGCGGCGCCGGCAGGCAGCGCGGACGACGCCGCTTCGGGAACGCGCCGCAACGCCACGCTCCAACCCGCCCCCGTAACGTACTCGAGTGCGACGAAGAACGCCGCCGCCAGGCCGATGCCCAGCAGGAAATAGCTGACCAGCAGAAGGTTCGACGACATTCGCGCGGGTGCCAGAAACGTTCCCGCGACAATCGCCATCGCGCCGATGCCGGCGAACGCGCGGAACAGCCGCATCGATCCCGCCGGCTGCATACCCGTATTCATGGACGCCCCTCCTGTTGCGCACCGGCGGCGGCGCGCTGCATGCTTCGAATGTAGGCAATCACCTGGCGCCGGTCCTCGGGCTCGATCTGCGCCGCATAGCCGGGCATGTTCTTGAACCCGGCAGAGACAATCTCGAACATCTTTTCATCCGTCAGATCCATGGCGTTGGGAGCCAGCAGCGAAGGCGGTGGAGGAAAGCCGCGCATAGAGACCGCTCCGTCGCCCTTTCCCGTTGCTCCGTGGCACGGCTGGCAGAACGTAGCGAATACAGCCTGGCCGCGTTCAGGAGCGGGTTTCGTCGCGGGCCGTTCCTCGCGAAATGGAATCGTGCCGGGCACCGGAGCCTGAAGCGTCTTGCCGTCGGCAAAGTTTTCGTTCGCTGAAAATGAATCGTAAGCGGCCGTCCGCATCATGTCCGGAATGAATTCGTAATTCGGCTTTTCCGGATGGGAGCGAGCCATGTAGGTCGCGCCGGTCAGAACCACCAGCGCGGCCAGTAGAAAGGCATTCAGGCGATTCATACCGGCGATCCTTCCAACTCGCGCTCCTCTACGTGCACGACGTTAAACTTTTCGAGCGCCTCCTGAACCCGCACCGGATCGAACAGCGCATCGGTTTCCTCAATCACCACGGCGAAGCGATCGTCCGTCACTCGCGGATGAACCGGCTTGACTTTCCGGCCCGGCCGGAGGCGGCTGACCAGAAAGAACGCGAACACCGTGCTCAAGCCGGCGAACAGCACCATCACTTCAAAGGTGATGGGAACGAAAGCGGGAAGCGAATCCCATGGCTTGCCTCCCACGTTTACGGGCCAATTGTAAGCGGTGGTCCAGTATTCGAACCAGACTTTCGCGGCGGCGCCGAATAGTCCCAGCAGGAAACAGACCCACGGCAGGCGCGACGGTTGAAGCCCCATCGCTTTGTCCAGCCCGTGCACCGCATAGGGCGCGTACACATCGACGATCTTCAGGCCCTGCTCGCGCACGGCACGCGTGGCGCCCAGCACATCCTCTTCGTCGTCGAAGATGCCGATCAGCACTCTACGATTCATGCCGTCCTCCTCCGTTACTACGGCCGTAACTCAAGACTCCTTTCACTTCGCCGATTGCAATCACCGGAAGCAGCCGGCAGAACAGCAGGAAGCAGGTGAAGAACAGGCCAAAACTGCCTAGCAGCGTAGCCACTTCAATGACGGTCGGCCGGTACCCCGTCCAGTTCGAAGGCAGATAATCGCGATGCAGGGAAGTGACGATGATGACAAACCGCTCAAACCACATTCCGACGTTCACCAGCAGCGACACCACAAAAACCGCTCCCATATGGGTGCGCACTTTCCGGAACCAGAGCAACAGGGGAACGGCGACGTTGCAGGTGACCATGATCCAATAAGCCCATGCAAACGGCCCCATCGCGCGGTTGACGAAAACAAACCGCTCGTATTCGTTGCCCGAGTAAATCGCGATAAAAAACTCCGTCGCGTAGGCGAGACCCACCATACCGCTGGTGGCGATCACCAGCTTGCACATGGTCTCGACGTGCCGCGCCGTGATGTAATCCTCCAGGTGCATGGTCTTTCGCGCCACAATCATTAGCGTCAGCACCATTGCCATGCCGGAGAAAATGGCACCCGCGACGAAATAAGGCGGAAAAATCGTGGCATGCCAGCCCGGGATTACGGAAGTCGCGAAGTCCCAGCTCACAATCGTGTGCACGGACAGCACCAGCGGCGTAGCCAGCCCCGCCAGTAGCATATAAACGGTTTCGTAACGCTGCCACGTACGATAGGAACCGTCCCATCCCAGGCTGAAGAATGAATAGATCCGCTTGCGCAGTCCGGATTTCAACCGGTCGCGCAACGTCGCCAGATCCGGGATCAGGCCCAGGTACCAGAAGGTGGCCGAGATGATGAAATACGTCGAGATGGCAAACGCGTCCCAGGCGAGCGGCGATCGGAAATTGATCCACAGCGGCCCGCGGAAGTTCGGATACGGAAACACCCAGTAGGCAAACCACGGGCGCCCCATGTGAATCAGCGGAAAGATGCCGGCGCACATTACCGCAAACAGCGTCATCGCTTCCGCGGAGCGGTTCACCGAAGTGCGCCAGCGCTGGCGCAGCAGAAACAACACGGCGGAGATCAACGTTCCGGCGTGTCCGATTCCCACCCAGAACACGAAATTTGTGATGTCGAACGCCCAGCCAACCGTGTTGTTGAGACCCCACGTGCCAATGCCCGTAGCCACCTGGTACGACACCGCGGCCACACCCACCAGCAACATGGAGACAGCCAGCAGAAAGCCCGCCCACCACAGCGCGCCGGGACGGCGGTCCATGGCGGAGCACACGTCTTCGGTGACGTTCGACAGGCGCTTGTTGCCCTCGACGAGAGGAGTCCGGAGGACCGAATAAACATTAGCCATGGCGCTCTTCCTCCACGCCGGACGCGCGGACCAGTTTCAGGTAATGCACGGACGGCTTCAGATTGATCTCTTCGAGCACGGTGTATTCCCGATTGCCCCGCACCAGCCGCGACACTGCGCTGTCCGGGTCGTTCTTGTCTCCGAAGGCGATGGCCCGCGCCGGGCACGACTGCTGGCACGCGGTCTCAAAATCCCCGTCGCGCAGCGGCTCGCCCCGCCGCTTCGCCTCGAACTTGGCGTCCTGAATACGCTGCACGCAAAACGTGCACTTCTCCATGACCCCGCGCGAACGGACGGTCACGTCGGGGTTCAGCACCATGTTCGCCAGCTTGTCTTCGCGCGGATAATCGAACCAGTTGAACCGCCGGGTCTTGTAAGCGCAGTTATTCGCGCAATAGCGGGTTCCCACGCAGCGGTTGTAGATTTGCTGATTGAGCCCCTCGGAGCTGTGGACCGTGGCCAGCACCGGGCAGACGGTCTCGCAGCCCGCATGCTCGCAATGCTGGCACATCATCGGCTGATGAGCGACGGTGACGTCCTCTCCGTCGCCCGAGTAGTAGCGGTCGATGCGAATCCAGTGCATTTCGCGCTTGCGCCGCACCTCGTCCTTTCCCACAACGGGAATGTTGTTCTCCACCTGGCAGGCAATCACGCAGGCGGAGCAGCCGGTACAGGCGTTCAGATCGACCGCCATCCCCCAGTGGCGTCCGTGATAAGCGTGGTCCGGGGGCCACAGGTCTCCATGCGCCGCGTGCGCATGCGGTTCGTTATGCGCCAGGACCTCCAGCGTGGTTTCCTGCACAATGGGCCGCACGCCTCCGGAAGCGGGAGCGAGGTTGGGCGGCGGCGCCACGGTGTGATGACTTTGCGTAATCGCCAGCTCCTGCCGTTTGCCCGTCTTCTTCACCTGGAGCCCACCCGATTCGAACCGCAGAACACCGCCGGCGAAGCTTGCCAGGTGCGCCGCGTTTTTGCCGACCAGGCCGTTTTCGCCCGTACTCGATCCGGCGGAAAACCAGCGCGGGCCGACGGAAGAAAAGCGAGCCGTTTCCGTGCGGCCATAGCCCAGCGCGACCGCAATCACGCGCTCGTGCTGTCCGGGTTGTATAACGGCAGGAAGCTCCAGAGTGCGGCCATTCCGTTCGAGCTGCAGAACATCTCCGTCCCGCACATCCAGCGTCTGCGCCAGCGCCGGGGCGATGGACGCATAGTTGTCCCACGTCGCTTTCGTAATGGGATCGGGCAACTCCTGCAGCCACGGGTTGTAAGCGTGTTTTCCGTCGAGCATCGAAGGCTTGGGATATAGGACGAGGTGCAGACCGTCAGGCGTGGCTTCCTGTTGACGCGGCGCCGGATTCGCCGCACCGGCGATCCAGCGCGACGGGGATTCTTTCCGGTCCACGCGCGCGAAGCCCTCGCGTAGCCCGTCTTCCCAATTGAGGCGGCCCTGCCACTGTTCGCGCACCAGGTCTCTCGCGCTTCGAGGGGACCCGGTCCATGCCGACAGGCTTTCGGCCACCGTGCGCGCCTCGGACAGCGGTTGTATGGCGGGCTGGCCGATGCTGACAATGCCGGCCACCGGTTCGGCATCGCTCCACGTTTCGAGGAAATGCGGAACCGGACATACTACATGTGCCTTCGATGCCGTCTCGTCTACCCGCTCGGTGAAGCTCACCACCAGCGGCAGTTTCTCCAGTTGCGCCGCCAGCGCCGCGCCATCCGGCAGATCGTAGACCGGATTCACTCCATGAAGGAACAGGGCGGAGACTTTGTTTGCGGCAATCTCGTCGAGCAGGGAGTGCAACTCGCCATCGTTGCCCTGCCGCTGCCGCGAAGGGCGCGCGATGTCGAGCGTGCTGCCATAGTTTCCGAGCTCCTGGTTGATGCGGTTCACAAGTGTCTGTGCTTCCACATCCTGCGTTCCGCACACCACCAGGCTGCGGCCGCGCGCGGCCAATAGCCGCGACGCGACCGCATCCGCGCGATCTCCCGTTACGACAGCGGTGAGCAGCGCGCGAAGCCGTGGGACCGTTTCATCCGGCGCTATACGAATTCGCCGGCCGGCCTTCGACCCGGTCACCGACAACCGGGATTCGATCTGAATATGATATGACACCGGACGGCTGCCGCGGTGCTCGGGATTCCGGCGCTCGGAGTGAGCTCGTGTAAATTCCACCGGCGAGATCCACGTACCCAGAAAATCCGCATCGAAACTGACGACGACATCGGCGTTCTCAAAGCGGTAGTGCGGAAGAATGCGGGTGCCATGCGTAACCTGGTGCGCATCCAGAATCGCCGACGACGACAACGCATCGTACGCCACGTGCCTTGAATCCTTGAAGCCCGCGAGAAATCGCCCGATGGCGGAAAGCGTAGTAGGACTGGTTACCGACTGGGAGAGGAAGCGAACCGCACCGCCGCGTTGGCGAATTGCATCCAGGCGGGCAGCTACCTCACGGTCCGCTTCCTCCCAACTTGCCTGTTTCCCGCGGAGGATCGGGTGTTTCAGGCGAAGACTGTCGTACAACCCCAAAATAGATGCCTGTCCCACGGCGCACAAGCCGCCGCGGGAGAGGGGATGGCGTGGGTTGCCCTCAAGCTTGATGGGACGCCCATCCCGGGTCTTGACAAGAATACCGCAGCCCGCGGTGCAGGCGCCGCAGGTGGACGCATAGTAAATAGGACGCCCGGCGACGGCTCCTTCGGGTTGCACCAGGTGAGGCATCGCCTTCTGCTCCGGCGCACGGCTGCATCCGGCCAGAAACGCTCCCGCGAAAGTGAAGCCCGCGGCCTTGAGGAAGGCGCGGCGGCCCGCGTCGGGTTCAAGGATGGAAAGCGGAGTGGAAGCGAACTCCGCCCCGCCCGCTTCCGAAGCCGGCACACCCGCTTCGCGCTCTTCGAGACTCCGCCAATATTGCAATTCCTCGGGCATCTTGCTGTTCCTCATCAGAAGTGGCAGGCTGAGCAGTCGATGGACGCCTGCACCGGCTTTCCGGCGACTCCCGTCCGGTTTGCGTTGCGGTGGCAGTTGACACACCAGCCCATGCTGAGATCGGGCACCTGCCGTACTCGCTCCATGGTTTCCACCGGGCCATGGCATTCCTGGCACGTGACCCCGGCGTTGACGTGCGGGCGATGGTCGAAGTAGACGAAATCGGGAAGGTGGTGGACCTTCGTCCAGGCGATGGGCTGCGTCTGTTTCGCGGGGTCCCGCTCCATTTTGGCGTTCAGCGCCAGCGCGTCGTAGAGCTTCTGAAGTTCGGCGGATACAATCGCGCGAGGCGGCCGTTTCTCGCTCTTGGCCAGTTCATCTTCCTCGCGCAACGCGCCGAGCGGAGCGGTCACAAAGCGATGGCAGTTCATGCAAACGCTGGCCGCCGGTATGCCGGCATGGCGGCTTTTCTCCGCGCCGAAATGGCAATACTGGCACGCGATCTGAAGCTCGCCCGCGTGCAGGCGATGCGAGTACGCAATGGGCTGCACCGGCTCATAGTCCTGCTGGTTTTCCGGCAGGTGGAAACTGGAAGTGCGCCAGCCAAGCAGCATGAGCGTGTAGGCCAGCCCGATAAGCAGAACCAGCGTGACGATCCGTGCGCTCATGCCGCACTCCGCTCCGTGCTCAGCTTTGCCGGCGATTCCACGCGGGCGTACTTCAGGATCCAGACCATGGTCAGCGACACCAGCGTGAGAAAAACGAAGACGATGAAGCCGATATGGTATCCGGGGCGTCCAAGATCGCGGACCGCAAACGCCATGATGGGCGGAATGACGAATCCTCCGAACGCGCCCAGTCCACCTACCCAGCCCGCGGCCCCGCCGACAGCTTGCGGTACCGCTTGCGGCACCAGCTTGAATACGGCCGCGTTCGAGATGCCCATGCCGATGGCAAGAAGCAGTTCTCCGGGCAGCGCCAGCTCAAATTGATTGGAGCCGGTCAGGATGAGAGAGCCGACCAGCATGATGAACAGCGCCAGAATGGCCGTGTTCTCGCCGCCTTCGCGCAACTGGTCTGAAAGGATTCCTCCGGCGATGCGGATGAGCGACGTCAGAATGGAGAACGCGGCCGTCAGCAGGCCGGCGGTGATGGGGCTCACGTCGAAGTTCCCGCGCCAGTAGGTGGGCAGCCATGCGGTCAACGCGATGAAGCCGCCGAACGTGGTGAAATATACGAGCACAAGCGCCCACGTGCGCCACACACCGGCGGAGATTCGAAGACTGTCTTTCAGGCTTCCCGCGGGGAAGAGCGCCTGCCCGCGTTCCATGGCCTGTTTGCGGGCCTCGTCCGGAGACAGGCCCCGTTCACGCAGTTGGAAATACCAGGCATTGCGGCCAAGCAGCGCATACAACACGGTTCCCGAAACCAGCAGCCCAAGCCAGATCAGGTACGAGCCAGCGAGCCCCGCGGCGGCGATGGCAAGCGGCAACAGAAAGGTAAATAGACCGGGCGCCAGGTTTCCGACACCCGCGAAGACGGCCAGTGCGCGACCTTGCGTCTGCTGCGTATACCAGTAGGAGACCTGCCCGATGCCGGGTGAGAAGGTGGCGATGCCGCAGCCGCTCAATAACGCCAGCAGAAGAATCAGCGGATACAGAGACGCATCCAGCCGCTGCGGATACAGGAAGTAAACCACCGCTGCCAGCCCGCTCATGCCGGCGATGGAGAGCGAGAGGAGAACGAGAAACGGTTTGCGGCCTCCGTTGGTGTCCACCCAGGCCGCAAACGGAATGCGGAGCAGCGATCCGGATAAAGCGGGCATCGCTACCAGAAAGCCGACAGCCAGCGGGCTCAACTGCATCACTTCCTGAAATCGCGTGGCCGTGGGACCGAACAGGGCAACGGCCGCGAAACCAATGAAAAAGCCTAAGGTGGCGCCGAAGAGGCCTTGTGCCGGTGTGCCGCGCAGCTTGTTCATTGTGCCCTTCCAGCTTCCGGCTTGCCGTACCAGCGCACCACTTGCGGCTTACGCCACAGGTACGGGTTGGGAACCACCAGCACGTGGACCAGCCTGGTGAACGGGAAGAACCCGATCAGCAGCCATGCGTTGACGATGTGCAACTTCACCATGAACGGCATCGGGGCGATATAGGCGACGTTCGGATTCAGTCCGGCGATCGACCACAGGTAAGGCACGGCCGAGCTCGCAAACCAGGAAGAGCCCCAGGGGTGAAACAACGCGACGGCCACGCCGGAGCCCACCTGCACGAGCAGCAGCACGAAGAGAAGCCAGTCGGCGCGCGAGGTTACCTGCTTTACCTTGCTCACCGAAAACCGGCGCATGATACAGGCCGCCAGGCCGGCCAGGGTCAACAGTCCGAAGATGAGAGCCGTCACTTCGAGAACGTAGAGCCGGAGCGGCTTGCTGTTCCATGCCAGCACCTCGCGCGGAATCAGGAAGCCGATAATGTGCCCCGCGAGAATGACAAGAATCCCGTAGTGAAATGGCACGAGCCCCCAGAAATGCTGCTGGTTTTCGAGGAACTGCGACGACAAACTGGAATAACTGTAGCGGCGCATCCGGTACCGCTGTATCGTCACCAGGAAAAACGTAAACAGCGCTACGTAGGGCAGCGCGACGAACAGCAACTGATCGAGATAAGTCCATGCGCTAGTCATGACCGTTTCCCTCCGCGCCCACCAAAGACGGCTCAGGCGCATAGAGCCGCGCCACGGCGGCCACCAGGTTTTCGAAAATATTCCCCTTCAGTCCCGAAAGGATTTTGGTCAGCGCCGGGGCCAGGTATTCCGTTGTGAAGGCCGCACGCTCTTCCGTGTCCATCCTGTCGATCAGCGGAATCAAATGCGAGAGGTGGTCCGGCAGCTCGGCGGATTCTTCCACTTCGTAACGCCGCAGGGCACGCCGCGCGGTGACCAGAAACTCCCCGCGCTCGTACTGTTCGCCGTAGAGGTGCCAGCCGATGTCGAGTGTCGTGTCCGGGTTCATTTCAAACGTTTGAACGAACTTCTCCTGCACGTCCGTTGTGGAGAGCGGTTCGAGAGCGGCGGCAAAAACAACGAGCGGCGCGGCGGCGGGTGTTCCGGTGGCGTCCCGGGCACAAGCCGCCACGAGCGCCTTGTAGTCTTCTTCCGGATAGCAGAACAACGCTCGCAAACTCATGCGCCCCTCCTGGGTCCGGTCAGGAAACCGAAGCCGGCGTTCTGCTTATGCTCCAGTGGATCGCGCATCATCTCGATCGCCTCTTCACGGTGCGAAGGCGGAATGACGAACCGTTCTTCAAACGTGCAAAGGGAGGTGAGCTTGTAAATCGCTTCCGCTTCCTCCACCGTGCTGCCGGCTTCCCGCAGCATCCGCTCGGCGGTCGCCATATCCACGTCGCCGACCGTGACGGCACGCCGGTACCAGCGCACGGCTTTTTGCTTCCGGAGCGCGTATCGCACCTTTCCCTCGTGGCCCGCCCCGAACAGGCTGGCGAGAAACTTCATGGGGATGCGCGCTTCGTCGATATCGTGAAACAGATTTTCCGAAACGTGGTTCACCGTGGCTCCCTCTTTGGTGGCCATCACGGGAGCCATCGGCGGCACGTAGAAGAGCATGGGGAGCGTGCGGTACTCGATGTGAGGAGGCAGCGCGATACCCCAGACCTTCACGAACTGGTACACCGGCGATTTCTGCGCGGCTTCGATCACCGAAGAATGCACGCCGTTTGCTTGCGCACCGGCAATCACCTCGGGATCGAACGGGTCGAGAATGATGGATCGCTGCGCTTCTACCAACTGCTCATCCGGCAGCTTGGCGATTTCCTCGATGCGGCTGGCGTCATACAGAAGAACACCGAGATAACGGATGCGCCCGACGCAGGAATGGAAGCAGGCCGGCGCCTGTCCTGTCTCTATTCGGGGGAAGCACAGGATGCACTTTTCCGATTTGCCCGTGAACCAGTTGAAGAAGACTTTCTTATAAGGACAGGCGGAAACACAAGCCCGCCAGGCGCGGCAGCGGTTCTGGTCGATTAAAACGATGCCGTCCTCGCCGCGTTTGTACAATGCGCCGGACGGGCACGAAGCGACGCACGAGGGGTTCAGGCAGTGATTGCAGATGCGGGGGAAATAGAAGAACACCAGCCGCTCCACGGCAAACAACTGCTGCCGCTGCTCCGGCGTGAGTCCTTCGAGGTTGCGGTCGTTCTCCGCGTAGACGGGAGAGCCGCCGAGATCGTCATCCCAGTTCGGCCCGGATTCGATGTTGATCAACTCGCCGGTCACCATCGAGATGGGGCGCGCGGTGGGCTGGTCGGGTCCTTCGGGCGCGTCGAAAAGCTCCTTGTAGTCGTAGGTCCATGGCTCGTAGTAGTCGTCCATGGTGGGCATGTGCGGATTGTGGAAGATGTTGAAGACCGTCTTCTGCTTGCTGGTGGAGCGCAGTTGGAGCTTTCCTTCGGCCACTTCCCAGCCGCCGCGGTACTTTTCCTGATCTTCCCAGGCCGTGGGGAAGCCGGTGCCCGGCTTCGTTTCCACATTGTTCCACCACATGTATTCGGTGCCTTTGCGATCGGTCCAGATATTCTTGCAGGCGATGCTGCACGTGTGGCACCCGATGCACTTGTCCAGGTGGAACACCATCGAGATTTGGGATCGGACGTTCATTTGAGATCTCCCCTCTATCACCACTTCAGATCAGGAAGTTTTCGCACGAGCACATGCGTGTCGCGGTTGCAGCCTGTGGGTCCCCAGTAGTTGAAGTGGAAGGTGAACTGGCCGTAACCGCCCACCATCAGGTTCGGCTTCAAACGGACGCGGGTGAGGCTGTTATGCCCACCTGCCCGGCGATAGTTGCGCAAAGGCGACTTGGGAACCGAGTAGGTGCGCTCCGGCGAATGGTACTGGATACAAATGGAGCGCGGAATCCGCGCGCTGACCGCGGCGCGCGTCACTACCACGCCGTTGTCGTTGTGGACCTCGACCCAGTCGTTATCCACGATGCCGAGCTCTTCGGCGTCTTTGTCATTCATCCAGAACGGTTCCACACCGCGCGAAAGCGTCGTCATGCGCTGGTTGTCGCCGTAGGTGGAGTGAATATGCCACTTGCCGTGCGGCGTCAGGTAGTTCAGCATCATCGTTTTTCCCACTCTGTCGCTGAACTGCAGATCGCCATACTGGACGGGCAACGGTTTCGGTTTGAATGTCGGCAGGTGTTCGCCGAAGTCGATATAGCCGGGGTGGTCGAGGTAGAAATGCTGGCGGCCTGTAAGGGTGCGCCACGGAACCAGGCACTCCACGTTATAGGTAAATGCCGAGTAGGGACGCCCGCCTTCAACGAGGCCGGACCACATGGGGCTGTTCACAAACCGGTGTGGCCGCGATTGCAGGTCTTTATAACCGGCGCGGACGCTGCGGCTCTTTTCCGCGAGATGAGCCAGAGGAAGTCCCACCTTCCGCTCCATATTCTTGTAGGAGCGGTAGGCCAGCTCACCATTGGTGACCGTGGCGAAGCGCAGGATGGTATCGCAGACCTGTTCGTCTTCGAATAACGAAGGATAGCTGCCGCCGTTCCAACTGACGACAGGGCCGCGCTCGCGCGCTTCTTCGTAGAGGTCGCGCACTTCGTAATGCGTGCCGTGCGCGCCAAGGCCGTTTTCCGCCACTTTCGGACCGAACGAGATGTATTGATCGTACAGATGGCGGTAATCGCGGCTCACCACTTTGAGCGCCGGCATCGTCTTTCCGGGAATGGCTTCCACCTCTCCGGACATCCAGTCGCCGATCTTTGTCTGCGCAATTTCCGCGGCGCTGTCGTGCGCCAGCGGCGTGGCGACGAGATCCTGGACCGGCTCGGGGAAGTGTCGCGCCGCAAGCTCGGAGAACTTCTTTGCGATGGTCCGGAAAATCTGCCAGTCGGTCTTCGATTCCCAGCAGGGCGGCACCGCAGCCGACAGCGGATGAATGAAGCTGTGCATGTCGGTGGAATTGAGATCGGCCTTTTCGTACCAGGTCGCCGCCGGGAGCACGATGTCGGAATAGAGTGCCGAGGTGTCCATGCGGAAATTCAGGTCGACGACGAGGTCCATCTTTCCCTGCGGCGCGTTTTCGTGCCAGGCGATCTGGTTGACCGATCCCGCTGCCACCTCTTCGGAAATCGCGTTGGTGTGCGTGCCGAGATAGTGCTTCAGAAAGAACTCGTGCCCTTTCGCACTCGACATGAGCGCGTTGCCGCGCCAGATGAACCAGACGCGAGGCCAGTTCTCCGGTGCGTCCGGGTCCTCCACGGCGAACTTCAGATTGCGGCTCTTCAGTTGATCCACCGTATAGCGAACGACGTCGTCAGCCGACTGTGCCCCGGCTGCTTCGGCGTCCTTCACGATCGCGAGCGAACTCCGGTCGAACTGCGGATAGAACGGAAGCCAGCCGTATCGAACCGCTTCCACCTGGCGGTCCGCGGTGTGGCCGTGCGCGAAGGAGCCGGGCCGCGCGTGCTGCGGCACGTTGTGATAGTCGGTGAATTCCTTCTCGTAGCGCCACTGGTTGGTGTGGATGTAATGCCAGCTCGGCGCGTTTTGCAGACGCGACGGCGGATACCAGTCCTTGCCGAATGCGATGGAGGACCAGGACTCGCCGGGAGCCAGCTTTTCCTGCCCGACGTAGTGCGCGAGGCCGCCGCCGTTCACGCCGATGCAGCCGCAGAACATCAGCGCATACATGCCGGCCCGGTACATCAGGTTGTTGTGATACCAGTGGTTGATTCCCGCACCGATGATGATGGTGCACTTTCCGTTAGTGAGCCGCGCGGTGTTGCCCCACTCGCGCGCAAACCGGATCACCATCTGACGGTCCATGCCCGTATACTTTTCCGACCACGCCGGCGTGTAGGGAGCCTGTTCGTCGTCGTAGCTTTCCGGGTAAGCGCCTTCGAGGCCGCGTGGGACTCCGAACTGCGCCATCATCAGGTCGTAGACCGTGGCGACGGTAACCACCTCGCCCGA
>DASTMK010000257.1:0-4619 GCA_035714225.1 Bryobacteraceae bacterium
CGATGAATCGGTCCCGGACGACTGCGGCTCCGCGGTTTTGCCCGCGGAACACCCGGTGGACATCGAGGTTTTAGTTTCCGGGCGTGTGCTGGTCGTGGAGGATAACCTGATCAACCAGCGGGTCGCGATCCGGCTGCTCGAAAAGGCCGGCCTTTCCGTGTCGGTGGCTTCGAACGGGAGCGAAGCGCTGGAACAACTCGACCGCGAGTTCTTCGATCTCGTCCTGATGGACGTGCAGATGCCGGAGATGAACGGATATGAGACCACCCAAGCCATCCGTTCGCGCGAAAAGGCAATCCGGGAGGGCGGAATGGCGGTGCAGCCCGGTTCCTCGTTTCATGCAGCGCGGCGTGGAGACCGGGCAATTCCTATCATCGCGATCACCGCCCATGCGATGCCCAGCGACTGGGAGACTTGCATCTCTGCCGGCATGAACGACTATTTGGCCAAGCCCATCGAGAGCAGGGCTCTCCTTCGGGTCGTCTCGAAATGGCTGCGCCTGGGCGGCGGCAGCCCGCCCACGATTTCCCCAGGTTCAATATCTGTATAATCGGCCTTTGTGCCCCTGCACGCGGAACCGAATCACGCCGCCGGCGCCTTTGTGCGCAGCCAGACCCAGGGGCCGGTTGTACCTCTTATCGAGAAAACAATCGCCGCGGCTTTCGATGATGCCGTGGCGCGCAATCCGGCGGGCACTGCCCTGGTGTCGTGCCACCAGAACGTCCGGCTCTCCTACGAGGAGCTGAGAGACAAGGTGGAAGCGCTCGCGGCCGGGCTATGGTCCGTGGGAATCCGTCCCGGCGACCGCATCGGAGTCTGGGCTTCGAACTGCCTGGAATGGATCTGCCTGCAATTCAGCGCGGCCCGGACCGGCGCCGTGCTGGTGAACGTGAATCCCGCCTATCGCTCCCACGAATTGCGCTATGTCCTGGCGCGGTCGCGCATGAAGGCGATCTTCCTGCATGAGCAGGATGCGCGGGTCAACTATCTCCAGGTGCTGGAGGAATCGCGCCACGGACAGGAACTCGCCCTGGAGCACGTCATCGTTCTCGGCAGTGACGCCTGGAACGCACTCGCGGACGAACGCGGTCCAGCGCCGCGCCCTGCTCTAACACCGGAGGATGTGGCGAACATCCAATACACGTCGGGTACGACCGGTGCTCCGAAGGGTGTGCTGCTGACGCATCGCAACCTCCTGAACAACGCGATGCTGATCGGCCGCCAGATGCAGGTGTCCTCAGCGGATCGCCTCTGCTCCCCGGTTCCGCTCTATCACTGCTTCGGATGCGTGATGAGTTCGCTGATGACCATGGTGAACTCCGCCGCGCTTGTTCTGCCGGCGGCGCAGTTTGATGCCACGGCCACGCTGCGCGCTATCCACGACGAGCGGTGCACCATGCTTTACGGCGTGCCCACGATGTTTATCGCGGAGCTCGAGCACCCCGATTTTGAGAGCTACGACCTCACCTCGCTGCGCACGGGAATCATGGCGGGCGCGCCGTGCCCCGTCGAAGTGATGCAGAAGGTGACCGGCCGGATGCATTGCCGCGACCTGACGATCGCCTACGGCCAGACGGAAAGCTCGCCGGTCATCACGATGTCGAGCCTTGAGGATGGCATCGGCCTGCGGGTCAGCACCGTTGGCCGGGTGATGCCCAATACCGAGGTGAAGGTGGTTTCGCCGGATACCGGCGAAGCCGTGCCCACCGGGACCATGGGCGAGTTGTGCACGCGGGGCTATCTCGTCATGAAAGGCTACGACGGCGATCCGGAAGGCACCGCCGCGGCCATCGACAGCGAAGGCTGGCTGCACACCGGCGACATCGCCATCATGCGTCCGGACGGCTACTTTCATATACGGGGCAGGCTGAAAGATACGATCATCCGCGGCGGAGAGAACATCTACCCGCGCGAGATCGAGGAGTTTCTGCACCAGCATCCCGACATTGCCGACGTGTACGTCGTGGGCATTCCACACGAGAGGCTGGGCGAGACAGTGCTGGCCTGGATTCGCCTGAAGAACGGTGCTCGCATGACGGTGGCGGATGTCCGGGACTTTTGCCGCGGCAGGATTGCCTACTTCAAAACGCCGCAGTATGTCCGCTTCGTGGACGAATTTCCTATGACGGTCACCGGAAAAGTGCAGAAGTACCGGATCCGCGAAATCGAAATCGAAGAACGCGGACTCCGCGCCGCTCAGTCCATTCGTACAGCCTGAGCCCGGGTCAGGACCGCGCCGCGCTGAGTGCGGCGGTAAGCAGCTCACAGTTTTCGCGCACCTGCTCGGAGTGCTTCGGGAACATCCCGATCACGAAACAATCGGACGGTTTCGCGTACCGTGCCGCCAGAGCCAGCGCATCCAGCATTTGCGGGCGGGATCCGCATTTCCTCGACGCGCCGTAGACCTTGAAGACCAGGCATTGCTTCGGCGTGCGGCGGACGCGTTCCAGCATCCGCTCGCGGTCGGCATCCAGAAACAGCTCCCCGGTGGCACCTCCGGCCAGGTGCGCCAGTTCCTCTTTCGAACGCGCCAGGTTGTAGAGGCAGGTCATGTAAAAATCGACATCCCAGCCTTTGTCTTCGACATAATCGATGACTTCCGGAATGTGCGTCCCCAGACCCACGCGCACCCCGGCGTCGCGCATCACCTTCAGCGTCTCGCGCGCCTGTTCGATTTTCCCCGATGCCCAATAGCGGTCCGTCTGGCTGCCGTGGTGGTAAACGCCGATAGCCCCGGCGGCAGTGCAGTCCCGTATGTTTCGTGGAATGTCCACCAGCTCGGAGGCGGTCTGTGCGATCCATTGAATGCGCCCGCCCTCCTGCCGGTATTCACTCAGAAGCCGGAGGATGTGACGATCCGCCCTGGACTGCCAGGTATTGACGCCTGCCTGTTCGCACGCGCGCAGCAGTTTCTTCACGTTTGCCGCCGTGAAGTACTCCAGCATCTCACGGCTCATCCCGGCGGATACATGCGAGTTGCCGCTGACCGGGTTCCCTCCCACCATCAGCCGCGAAACACGATAAGATCCAAAAGGCACCTGATGGGGCGTGGCTGTCTGCCTGGTAAAGGCGGGCGGGCCCGCGAGCAGGGCGGCCAGCGCGTTGCGCCTGTTCAAACGCATCATGGACCTCCGGATAACCGAACCTTATTATACCGATTAGGAGATCGACTATGAAGGAAGACCGGCGGCGATTTCTGGCGGGCGGTGCCGCCATGCTCGCATCGGCCCGGATGAAGGCACAGGCGGAGAAAGAACTCCGCACGGCGATGATTGGAATCGGCAGCCGCGGCGGCGGTCTGCTGAAACAGGTGCTCGCCCAGCAGAACGTGAAAGTGGCGGCCGTATGCGATATCGATCCGCAGGCGCGCGACAACGCGCAAACGGCCGCGGGCCGGGACAATCCGCGCGCCTATACGGATTACCGCCAGGTGCTGGACCTGAAGGATGTGGACGCGGTGGTGATCGCCACGCCCTGCGACCTGCATGCGGAGATGTCCGCCGCGGCGCTGGAAGCCGGCAAGTATGTCTATTGCGAAAAGCCGCTGGGGATTACGCCGGAGCAGGTGAAGCGCGCGCTCGACGCCTCGCGCCGTGCAAAAACCTTCCTGCAAATCGGCCAGCAACTGCGCTACTTTCCCGGCATGCGGGAGGCCGTCCGGCTGATTCAGGAGGAGAAGATCCTCGGCGCTCCGTTCGTGATCAAAGCGCAGCGGCACAGCACGCCCGTGCCGCTCGAAGCCCAACAGAAGCGTCCGGCGTGGTACAAGGACGTGCGCCGTTCGGGCGACCTGATCGTCGAAAACGCGGTGCATAACCTGGACGTGTGCAACTGGATCACCGGGAGCCGCCCCACCAGCGCCTACGGGCACGGCAAGAAGTATCTGCCGGAGCAGAAGCCGGCCGGCACGGAGATGATGGACGGCTTCAGCGTCGAGTACATCTACGACAACGACATGCACCTCGACTACAGCCAGCTTTACCTGCACCCGCGCACGCTGAAGACGCTGCCGAACTACCAGTGGTATCTGGTATTCGGCGAGAAGGGAACGCTGGATTTTACACAGGGCCTGTTCTATGACATACAAGGCACGGCCGAACCGAGGGAGGTCGTCCCCCAGAGGATACGCGAGCGAAGAGAGAACGCCATGAGCGAGTTCTACGCCTGCATCCGCGAAGGCCGCAAACCCGTCGCCGGCGTAGAAGTGGGCGCCACCGCCGCGCTGACGGTGATCATGGGCCGCGAAGCGATCTACCGGCGGCGCATGGTGACGTGGAAAGAACTCGGCGTCGAAGTCTGAGCCCGGCTCTCAGGCGGGCTGCGGCTTCCGGTCGAGGTCGGCGAACGCCTCCCGCGCCGCGGCTCTGCCGCTTTCCTTCGCCTTATAACCTTCCGCCTGGAGAGCGGTCTCCAATGCCTCCAGCAAAGACAAAATGCTCTCTTCGGTGGCCAGCGGCCCCATGATGCCGATGCGGAAGATCTTTCCCGCGAGCGGCCCGAAGCCTCCCAGGATCTCGATGCCGTGCGATTCCAGCAGCCGCCTCCGGACCTTCGCGTCGTCCACACCCTCCGGCACGCGCGGCGTATTCAGATTCCAGATGCGATGGCCGTCGGCTACG
>DASTMK010000258.1:0-5560 GCA_035714225.1 Bryobacteraceae bacterium
GCGAATTGCGATTTTGTCTAGGTAACAATTGGCAAAAATGGCAGGAAATTTCCGAAATGTCGGCCGCCACAGAGTTCGCGATTGGCAGATAACCCCGGTCGAATCTCTCGAATGAACGCCTGCAGGATCTGTGGATTCATATTCGGCTTTGTTTCGACTGGGCGGTACTCTAGGTGATACAGGGCTGGATATAGGGAACCGTGTTCGACCTGAAGGATCGCTCCAGATGTGATGTGCGCTCGATGATTGTCGCGATTGTATGGCCGTGGGCCGGTCCGACAGGGGTTGGGGGCGAGTTTACGTTTTCACCCGTTGGGTGTGGGATTGCCAGGTAGATGAGTGTGCACCCCCAGCAGCGGACAAGTGTGCGGTATTTCCGCAAACTTCAGGAGAAATGGGAAGTAAAGTACCGTGATCCAGGCACTTCCTTTAGTGGATAACTCGTCCATCTACCGCGTGCGCGATATTCTTCGCGGAAATCCGGGACTTGGCCGGTATGTGGCACCGAGGATAGTGAAGATCCCACCTGATATCCGAGAAATTGTCGTACGGCAGGCGTTCTAATTGTCGTGATCAGATAATGCCATAAATTGACAAATTCTGCCATCGAGCCTTATAGTGATCTGTAGACGACCTCATACAGGAGTTTGCGCCATGGCAGCCTCGATGAACATTTCCCTGCCGGAGACGATGAAGTCCTTCGTGGATGAGCAAGTCCGGAGCGGCGGGTACGGAACGGCAAGCGAATACATCCGCGAACTGGTGCGCCGCGATCAGAAGGAACGCGCGGAAGCTCGCCTGGAAGCGCTGCTGCTCGAAAGCCTGGATAGCGGTGAGGATATCCCCGTGACGCCGGAATTTTGGGAGACGCTACGCGGCAAACTCGCCGCCCGCAGGGCCAAGCGAAAGAATTCGCGCTGATGCTGCCGGTCATACTCCTTCCGGCCGCTGAGAATGACTTGCTCGAACAGACTGAATATTTAGGATGCTGGCGGCGAAGAGGCTTGTCGCGATCCTGCGAATCGTCGAGGTTAGCCCTTGGCCTGGCGTGCTAGAATGTCAATGATTCCTAAGCTGTAACCCCGCGTCCCAGAGTTTTTCTATCCTGCGCCAGCCTCGTGAGCGCGGCTCCATCTGAAGGATTCTATGAAGGCTCCAATTCTTTGCGCGCTCTTTCTCGCCCTGGCCGGCGGACTCATTTCCACGGTCCGGGCGGACGTCTTCTATGTTGCCACCGACGGCAGCGATGCAGCCGGAAACGGCTCGTTCGAGAGGCCCTGGGCCACGATTACAGCCGCCGTCGGAAGAGTACCCGAGACGGGAGGACTCATCCTCGTACGGGACGGCGTCTACACCGGCCGGACCCGCATCAGCCGCAAATTTAGAGACTGGCTGGTGCTGCGCGCCGAGAACCCTTACCGTGCAAAGCTCCAGGCGGCACAGGAAGCTCCACTGCAAATCTACGACTCGGCTTTCGTGGAAGTCTCCGGGTTCGACGTATCCCGGTCGACGCCCGACACGAGCGCTCCGCTGGCAGCGCAAATCGCCCGGTCCGAAAACATCGTCCTCCGCAATAACATCATTCACGACAGCCGCAACAACGACCTGCTGAAGGTGAACGAGTCGCCGCGAAATATCCTCATCATCGGGAATGTCTTCTACAACCCTCAAGGCGAGGCGGGGCAGCATATCGACTTAAACGGCTGTACGAACGCCGTCGTACGGGACAACATCTTCTTCAACGACTACGCGGGCAGCGGAGCCGAGGACCGTAAGAACAGCAGCGCCTACATCGTCATCAAAAATTCCGGCAACGTAGCGGAGAGCCGCCACTTTCACGTCACCAGCAACATTTTCCTGAATTGGGAAGGTGGTATAGGCAAGAACTTCCTTCTGCTGGGCGAAGATGGAAAACCGTTTCATGAGACGCAGGACGTGCTTATCGAAAACAATCTCATGATCGGCAACTCCCAGAACCAGATGCGTTCGGCCTTCGGCGCCAAAGGCGTGAAAGACGTCGTTTTCCGGAACAACACCATCGTAGGCGATTTGCCTTCTTCCGCTTTTGCGATGCGGCTGAACCGCGAAGTGTCAAACCTGGTAAACCGCAATCTCCGCTTCTTCAATAATGTGTGGTCTGACCCCACGGGGACGATGAGAAACTTCTCCGACGGCCGGCCGGATGAGTCGGATGAACTCGAGATCCGCAATAACCTGTATTGGAACGGCGGAAACGATGTGCCGCGCGGCTCCGTGCTCAGTCCCTCCGACGATCCGGAAGCGATGTTTCAGGACCCGCAGCTTTCACCCACGGAGGGGCTTGTACTGCCCCGCTGGAATGAGACCGCTTTCCTCAGCGGAAACACGACAATCCGCCAGGAGTTCGAGCGGCTGGTCGCGCGCTATGGAACACCGGCGCCGTCCAGTCCCGTTTATGGGCGCTCTTTGCCGGACGAAACACCGTGGACCGATATTCTGGACCGGGTCCGTTATAACCGTCTCGATCTGGGCGCCGTGCAGGTAGATGCGCCGGCCGGCCCCCTGCGCCTGCTGCTCATCTCGAATGAGTTGCCGGGCGGGCTCTCTTCCCACCTGAACCAGGTGATCCTGGAGTACCCGGCGGGGCCGGAAGGCGAGGTGGTGGAACTGGCCAGCACGTACCCGGAGCGGGCTTCCGTTCCGGAGCGGATCTATATTGCGCCGGGCGCACAGGCCGCCAGTTTCACCATTCGAACCACCCGCGTGGATGGATTGACTTCCCTGTGGATCACCGCCACCTGGAACGGAATCACCCGCCCCGCTGAGCTGCTTCTTATTCCGGAAGGGGCCCGCGGTATCGATCTCAGTCCCGATTCTCTGATCTCGGGCACATCCAGCACGCGCAACCTGGTATTGATCGACGGCGTCGCGCCGGACGAAGGGCTTGTTGTTTCCTTAACCAGTTCGCATCCCGATTTGGTCACGGTGCCCGAAACGGTCTCTATCGCCGCCGGGCGTTCCTATTCCGAATTTTTCCCGGTTGCCACGAAGTTCACCCCGGAGCAAACCAACGTCAGAATTATCGCCACGTCGGGCGCCGGGCCGGCCAGTGCAATCCTGCGCGTAATGCCTTCGCCCTTCCGCATTGCTCTCCGGTCGGAATCGCTGGCTGCCGGCTCCACGCTGGAGCGGAACAGAATTTTTATTGACCGCGCTGCACCGTCCGGAGGGGCCACCGTCTATCTTTCAAGCTCTCTGCCCGATGTGTTGATTGTGCCCGAAACCGTCGTAGTGCCCGAAGGGCAGAACATTGCCGAATTTCCCCTGCGGACCGGACCGGTGAACACACGCACCGTAGGAAGAATCACCGCCGTGCTGGACAACAGCCGGGCAACGGTGGACTGCGCCGTGAGCCCCGTGGTTCCAAGCTCCATCCTGGGTTCGTCTTCGATCGGCGCCGGCGCCACTACCACTTTCCGGGTTTTGCTGAACAGCGCCGCCTATGAGCCTGTCACCATCCAACTGGCTGCCGAAGGGATGGACGCGGCTCTGCCCGAAGAAGTGACTATTCCGGCCGGTGAGAATACCGGCTCCTTCCCGGTGACACCCGCGCTGGTCGCGGCACCCACAAAATTGCGCCTCTTCGCTACCTATTTGAATAGAACCATTTCGTTGGAAGTAACCGTCACACCCGGCAGACTCTACTCGTTTTCCGTTCCAGCTACACTCTGGAGCGGCGAGTCTACCGAGGCCTTGATCGTGCTGACAGGCCGTGCTCCGCTCGGAGGTCTTGACCTTCGGCTGTCTACGAATGCTCCGGACCTGTTGGTTCTGCCCGAGAGCGTTCAGGTTCCCGAAGGCGCAACCAGCGTCCGATTCCGTTTCCGCGCGAATCTGTTTGTGGAATCGCGCCCTAACGTGACCCTAACCGTCTCCGCCGCCGACTCTTCCCTCGAGCGCCGTCTGACTCTCAATGCCGCTGAATTGACACTGAGTTTCTTACAAGCCGCAACGTTTACCAGCGGCAATAATCTGACACTGGATATCCGGTTCAAAGGAAGGCTGCCTTCCGGCTCGACGCTTCAACTGAAGAGTTCCAATCCGGACCTGATTGCCGTACCCGAAAGCGTATCGGTCCCGGATGGCGCGTCGTTTGTGCGGGCCACGGTCAAAACGAAGGCGGTAACCACGGACACGGAGGTAACGGTCACGGCTTCCTACCCCGGCGGAAGCCACTCCCGCGCGATTACGCTGAAGCCCTGAGAGGGAGAACTCGCCACCTTTCTTCGTGCAACCGTGGTGCCTGTGCTTCGCCAACCCGGAAACACATCGTCCATCATCTATAGCGCCGCAGGCTGGGAAGATGCTTCTGAATGCGAGTTTCCCGCTCGCAATGGCAATTCGGGCAATCGAGCTGAAACGCCTTCCGCGCCGCCTCTTTGTGAGCCGCCTGGTACGCAATATCGCGAAGCGGCCGCTCGTGAACGTTCCCGAGCGGGAAGTGTGCATAGCAGAGTTGGACCGAGCCATCCGCGCCGATCCACAAAAAGTCGTACATATCGCAGGGAACCCGCATGCCGCTGCCGCGCAGCAACCAGTCGGGAATGGAACGTATACTGGCGGGCGATTCCCTGTACAAGTCCGGTCTCCGCGCATGGATTTCCAGTAGCTCTTCGGCCACCGCTTGAATCCGCGAGGCATCCTCCGGCCGGAACTCCAGGGACTGATCGGAGCCGTAGGTAAAATACGGAAGTGAGTAGTGAATCAGATCGACGCTGAAGAAGGCCTTCAGCCGTTCCGTGAATTCCCACGCATTTCGCAACGCTGCGATTTCAGCCGTGCGGCGCGAGAGGAGAAAGCAGAGCTTAATATCGACGGTCATGCCGTACCGGTCCCGGACGTACTCCAGCCCCTTTTCGAGCAGTGCGAACGCACCTTTCCGCTGGACGTAGGAATCATAATCGGCACCGGTTCCATACAACCCGATCGTCAATTGCCGCAGTCCCGCTTCATAAAGTCCATCGATGCGCTGCCGCAACAGAATGCCGTTCGTCGTCACCCACGGCTTTATGCCGGCGCTCCAGGCATGCCGCACCATCGCGGGCAGATCGGGGTGCAGTAACGGTTCACCACCGTACAGGCGAACGGCATACACACCGAGCCCGCTCGCATCGTTCAGGACCTGCCTGATGAGCGGCAATGTCATCTGCCGGCCCGTCATGAAGTCCCGTCCGTACCGGCACCCGTCGCACGACAGGTTGCAATGCGCTGTAATGGCCAGGGCCATGGTGCGTGTGCGCGGCTGAATCAAAATGGGGAATTGCGCAGCAAGGGTATGTTTTCCCAACGCCGCCGTGCGGAGTGCTCCACCCAGCACCCGCTTCAGGCGCGGCTGGCGTCTGACCCATGCTCGTAAAACCGGTGAAAAGCTCACAAAGCGGACCTCTTTAGCGTTGTACTCAGCATACATGACTAAAAGGAACGATACGTTGCGGGGCTGAACTGGGACGGCGTCCGAAGCAACGCGGAGCAGGACACTCACGCCTGGCGGAATGTGTTGCGGTGGTGCTGACGGATCCAA
>DASTMK010000259.1:0-3561 GCA_035714225.1 Bryobacteraceae bacterium
CGCTCATCGGCTGCAAGATCGCCGCGGCGAATCGTCTGCCCGCCAGTTTCTTTGTATCCGTCGCCTATGACTGCTGGGCGTTCCGGCGGCTCGGCGTCCGGCTGGACGCGCGCGATGGAGCGATTACGGAATGGCTCTACCGCGATCCCGAGCGTCCCGTCGCGAAGATGGCTGCCTCCACCGGCTTCTCCCTCACCGGACGCGAAGTAGTGCTCACACCGCCGCTGACGGAAGAAGCCGTCCGCGCGCTGAAGGTCGGTGACGTGGTCCTCGTGACAGGCGAAATATTCACCGGACGCGACAACGTTCATCACCACCTGATGTCGCATGAACCCCCGGTGGACCTTCGCGGAGCCATCATTTATCACTGCGGTCCCGTAATGCTGAAGCAGGGTGAAGAGTGGACGGTGAAAGCCGCGGGTCCGACCACCAGCAGCCGCGAGGAGCCCTACCAGGCGGAGGTACTGCGGCGTTACGGAGTACGCGCCGTGATCGGAAAAGGCGGTATGGGAGCGCGAACGCTCGCCGGACTAAAAGAAACCGGAGCGGTCTATCTGAATGGGATTGGCGGCGCCGCTCAATACTACGCGCGCTGCATCGAGAAAGTGTTGGGAGTGCATTGGACGCAATTCGGCATTCCGGAATCCATGTGGCACTTGCGCGTCCGAAACTTTCCCGCCATCGTCACGATGGATTCGCACGGCAACAGCCTTCACGCCGATGTGGAAGCGCGAACGGGCGAAGCCCTGGAGGCGGTGCAAAAGGCGTAACCCGGCTGCTATTCCGCTTGAACTTTCGTAGCGCGCGCAAGGTACTGCGGATCGAACTCCACGCCCAGCCCCGGCCCCTGCGGTACCTGCAAAACTCCATTCCGGATTGCAAACTGCGGCGAATACCAGGATTCGGCTGTATGCGGCTTGCGCCATGGGAACTCCATGTAGGGTCCGATGTTTGGGATGGCCGACGCAAACTGGAGGATGTTCACACTTGCCGGACCCGTCTGCGTGTTGTGCGGCACGATCTTCATTCCGGCTTTCTGTGCCATCCGGGCTACGCGGGCCGTGCGAAGGAAACCGCCGTTGTAGTTCAGGTCCGGCTGCACAATGTTCATCACGCGGTTCTCGATCATCCAGTGGAAAAGCCAGGCGCTCGAATCCTGCTCGCCCGCGGCTACGAACATTTTCAAGGCATCGGCAACTTTTCTGGTTTCGCTGCGCTCTTCCCACGGGCACGGCTCCTCAAAGAAACCGATGTCCAGGTCTTCCAGCATCCTGCCGATATCGATCGCCTTCTTCGCGTCGTAGGAGCCGTTCGCATCGGCATAGATAACGACCTCGGCACCCAGTTTCTGGCGCGCCAGTTTCATCATCTTTTCCGTGCGGCCCGGATAAGCGTCCGCATTCCGGCTCATGCGGCCGCCGATCTTGAATTTGACGGCTTTGGCTCCCGTCTGGCTTACGCCGCGCTCGTAGATCTCCACTTCCTGCTCGGCGGATGTGTCTCGGGTGGAGCCGGAAAGATACACCGGAATCTCCTTGCGGACGACTCCGCCCAGCAGTACGCCAACGGGCTTGTTCGCGGCCTTTCCAAGCAGGTCGAAAAGGCACTGCTCCACATACGCGACCGGCGCCCAGAACGGTTGTCCGGCCATCTTGTAGTTGGCGGTGTACACCGAATCCACCAGCCGCTCCAACTCGCGTGCATCTTTGCCTAGAAAATGCGGGATCACGCGGCGGAGAAGAATCGGGATGTAATCGTCAACCTGCTTGGTTTGGACGATGCCCTCCAGGCCATCGGTAGAACGCGCGCGCACGAAGTAGTTGTTCTTCAGGCGCAGCAGCTCGATGCTCTGAATGCGAACCGGAGCCTTGACCCATTTGTCCAGCGCCAGCAGCGGCGCCTCCCATTCCGGGACGGCTCCGATCTCTCCGGGTGCTTGCGCGGGGAGAAGTGTACCGCCAGCGGCCAACAGGCCGCCCGCTGCCTGGAGAAAGTCGCGACGCCTCATGTCACGACCCGGCGATCCGCAGGATTTCCCGTATCGAGGCATGCGACGACTCGATCAGCGTCGGACCGAAAATGTGTGTTTCCAGGCCGAACATCCCTTTATACCCGTCGCGCTCCAGCGCCTCGAAAATGGCAGTCCAGTCCAGTTTCTGCGGGCCATCGAGTATGCTGCGGCCCTTGATCTGTACGTTTCCGATTCGCTGTTTCGGAAGTAGCGCATATCCATCCGGGAATGGCGCTTCCTTGAGGCCGACTCCGTTCAAAGGATCCCAGTTGATGCCGACATTCGAGGCCGGCGCCAGTTCGAGAATGCGAGCCAGCTCAGAGCACGTTCCCACGTTGCACGATCCCTCGTTCTCGATGAGCAGGTGAATGCCCTGCTTACGGGCGATTCGCGCCATGCCGTCAAGGATCATTGCGATCTTCGGGTATAGCGAGCCTGGATCCGCCACTCGCGAAAATGTGAACACACGGACCTTGTCCACATTAAAAATTTGTGCTGCCCGGATCGCCTTTTCGAGGTCGGAGATGTGCTCATCGAACCGTTTCCGTTCAGCGGCTATCCGCTTGGCACGCTGCTCCAGGCTCTCCTCGCGCCGGCGCACCGGTTCTGTGCCCGGCATGCCGAACTTCAGCATTCCTGTGTTCAGAAACGATACCTTCAGCCCGTTCTCCGACAATTTTCGCGCTTCTTCACGGAGCCGGTCCTCCGGAAGGCGTGCGTATTCGCCGCCACCGCCGGGAACGCTCCGCAATTCGACATGGCTCAGCCCGTACTGTCTGGCAAAAGCGATGGCTTCTTGCGGGCTTTTAGCTATTTCATCCGTAATGGCGCTGATTCTGCCGCGGCCAACGGACGTTCTGGTCCAGGCAGCCGGTACGGCGAAAGTTGTAGCAAGGAACTGGCGGCGGGTTGGCAACAGGTTGACCTCGTGACGAGTTTCTCACAAAATAACATTCCACAACTCATGTCTGCGAAGTTATTACAACAGCTTCCGGGCCTGAAATGGTAAGTCTCTGTATATAATTGAAATCATTTAGCTTTAAAGAAGATATAGAATGGACGGAAACGTGCATTCCGGGCTTGTGGAGGAATGATTTGACCCGTGTGGACCACTGGTGCTGGTCGTTGACGCTGGTTTTCGCGTCAGGGATGTGCGCACAACACCCCCCGCAGCCTGCAGCGGAGCCGGAAGATGCAGTCGAGTGTCCTGCGACGGACGCGGCCCGCGGGGAGAATGCGGTTCCCGAAAAGCCGGAACGCTATGGATTGCCGGTGCTCGGTCCTTCCCGTCCCACGCACCCTAGCGCAGGCCCGCTAACGCTCAGTGAAAAGTTCCGATATTATCTGGCGGCATACGAACCGCATGATTTCGCCCGTTCCGCCTTTTGGGCAGCTATTGCGCAATGGAGGGACTCCACGCCGGAATGGGGGCAGGGCATGGAAGGATACGGACGCCGTTTTGGGTCGCGCCTGGCCACCCACACCATTCGCCGGAGTCTCCAATTCGGCATTGGAGCAATCCGGCATGAGGACCCCCGCTATATCGGTTC
>DASTMK010000260.1:0-2923 GCA_035714225.1 Bryobacteraceae bacterium
AGCGTGTAATTCTCTCGTTCCTGCTAGTTTCCGCAGTCGCATTTTCTCAAGATTACCGCGCCAAAGTGCAAGGCATCGTCACAGACCCGACCACCGCCGCCGTGCCGGACGCCAAGGTGACGCTGCAGAACGACAATACAGGAGTGGCAAGCACCAGGGCCACGAACACTTCCGGCCAATACCTGTTCGACTATGTGGAGCCCGGAACCTACACCGTCAGCGTGGAGGCCGCCGGGTTCGCCAGAACCATCCAGCGTAACGTCACCGTGCAGGTGCGCGGCGACGTTACGGTGAACCTGACGCTCACGGTTGGCGCCGTCGCCGAATCCATCACCGTGGAGGCCGCGCCCGTAGCAGTCCAGTTCAACACCACCAGCCGGGAATTGACAATTGATCGCAAGCTCATTTCCGAACTGCCGATTATCGCCCGCAACCCGTTCACGCTGGCCCTGCTGGATCCGGCGGTCGTCAACCGCTATAGCCAGGACCGCTATCCCTATTTCATGTGGTCTTCGAGCCAGATCGACGTCGGCGGCAGCACGTCCAGCCGTAACGACCTGCTGCTTGACGGCGTTCCGATTCAACTCGGGCAAAAGGGTTCCTATTCGCCGCCGATGGACTCCGTGCAGGAGTTCACGGTGCAGCAGAATGCTGTGGACGCCGAATTCGGACACAGTGCCGGCGGCACCATGAGCCTCTCCATGAAATCCGGCACGAACGAGTTTCACGGCACCGCGTACTACTTTGGGCGCAACCCGAAACTGAACGCGGTGGCGAACTCGGTCACCCGGCGCGCCAACGTCAGCCGGAACCATATTGCCGGGGGCACGCTGGGCGGACCCGTCCTGCGCAACAAGCTGTTCAACTTCGTCACGTACGAGTGGTGGAAGACGCCCCAGTCGCTCTCCACCATCCAATCGCTGCCCACGGAACTGGAGCGCTCCGGCGATTTCTCCCGCTCCCTCACGGCCGCGGGGGCCATGCGGGCGATCTATGATCCGTGGACAACGCAGTTCGATGCCGCCGCGAACCGCGCCACGCGCATGCCGTTCGCCGGCAATGTGATCCCCCTAAGCCGGATTGACCCTACGTCGCGCCGCGTTCTCCAGGATCTCTGGATGCCGAACAGTCCGCCGGACGATCTCACAGGCCTGAACAACTTCAAGCTGGGCTTCCCCCGCTATCACCGCTATTGGAATTTTTCAGACCGCGCCGACTGGAACATCAGCGATCGCTGGAGAGTTTTCGGCCGCTACAGCCGTTTTCTCAACGATTACCAGCCTGTCAATTACGGCAATTCGCCGGCGGTGCCCGTCAATGGCGGCATCATGGCATCGCGCAGCCTGGCGTTCGATTCAGTGTACTCACTCACCGAGCGAACCATTCTAAATGTTCGCGTCGGTTACACCTCTCTGGAAGACGACCTGGACACGCCCTCGACCGAAATCTCGGAGGCGGAACTCGAATCCTTCTGGCCGGGCAACCCCTGGTACAAGTCGTATATCTCGAACCTCGACAACCTGTATTATCCGCAAATGAACGTACAAGGAGCCGGCGGCTTGAACTTTGGCCGCGGTGCGCCGTGGATCCAGCACCCCAGCAGTTACAGCTATCACGGCAAGGTGTCGCACGCCCGCGGCATCCACCAGTTGAAGGCGGGCTTTGAAGGAAGGCGCGCGCAAGGGATCCAGCACACCCCGTACCCATTTCAGTTCGAGTTCAGCCCCAACCAGACCTCCGACACGTTCATCGCCCCGGACACGCGCCTCCGCGGGCATCCCTGGGCGTCGTTCCTGCTGGGAGCGCTGGAAGGCACTTCCCGGGCGCAGTACATCTCCGCGCTCGATCTGCGTTCGAATTTCTACGGCGGCTACGTGCAGGACGACATCCGGCTCACCCGCAACATTACGGTGAATCTCGGGTTGCGCTATGAACTGGAGACCGGCCTTCGCGACACAGAGAACCGGGTGTCGCGCTATCTCGACCTCACCGATCCTATTCCCGAGATGCAGGCGGCGCCCCCTCCTATCCCGGACAGCGTGCGCAGCCTGAACAATGTCCCGTACGCCTACAACGGCGCGTGGGTCTTCACGGACGACAACCATCCGAACGCGTACGAGACGCCGAAGAACCGGTTCATGCCTCGCGCCGGAATCGCCATCCGGGTGAACGATCAGACCGCTGTGCGCGTGGGATTCGCGCGGTATGTCATTCCGGCCGAAGTGGTGAATGGCACGCTCGATACGCTGCCAACGTACGGCTTCAACGCGGCGACCAACGTGGAACCCGTGCTGCAAGGCGTGCCCGGCGCCGTTCTGAGCGACCCGTTCCCGGCATCGAATCCGCTGATCCAGCCGCTAGGCCGCGCACTGGGCCGTTATCAGAACCTGGGCGACGTCGCGACATGGCTCGGCCCCGAACTTCGCACGGGCGTAAACGACCGCTTCAATTTCAGCCTGCAGCGGCAGTTGCCGGCGCAAATCGTCGCCGACGCCACGTTCTTTATGAACTATGGCCGGGACCTGGGATACAGCAAGCAGCTCAATATGATGGATCCCGCGCTCAGCTACCTGTATAAAGCCGAGTTATCGCGGTCTATCGCGAATCCCTTTTACCAGTACCTCACGCCGGATAAATTCCCCGGCCAGGCGCGCAACCGCCAGAACGTTACGGTGGGCAGTTTGCTGGTTCCTTATCCGCAGTACGGCACTCTGACCCGCAACCAGGTCTCCGGCAAACGAGACCGGTACCGCGCGCTGCAGTTGCGGTTGCAGCGTTCTTCCGCCAGCGGATATACGTTCCTGTGGGCGTATAACTACAACCGCCAAAGGACCGACGAGTTCTTCAATTCCGACGACCAATACGCGGAGCGTTTCACCCTCATCCCAAGCAACAACCCACGCCACCGGATGACATTAGCCGG
>DASTMK010000261.1:0-21867 GCA_035714225.1 Bryobacteraceae bacterium
AAGGACATCCCTTAAGGAGAATCTAAGGTAAATCCCCGATACTGGTTCTGTAGGAAAGATGTTTTGCGCCTATTCAGGATATTAAGGCTCTTAATACTGTTGTTCATTCCATTACTGTGCGCCCTATCCGCCGCCTCGGACCCGGAAGGAGACGAGCCGTCATCGATCCCGGAGCCGGTGACCATGATTCTGCTCGGCATAGGCCTGGTGGCATTCGGTGCGCGGGCTCTCCGGAAGAGATCAACCACCCGGCGGCGCTGAACGGCGCTCGCTAATAACGGGGTGGTCGAAAGAAATCGACGGGGGAGAGGGAGGTTACTTTCCATGCCCGCCCTTTCCGGGTGGCACGGCACTTCAGCTTGCCGCGCCTTCGATCGACGGGCTCGCCCGGCGACCGCGCTCGTAGATGGAGCAGCCAGTCAACTTCGACCGAGTAATCCGCCTGATCCTGTTCCACGTTAATAAACTCAATCGACGACGACACCTCAGCCTGCTCCAATAGCGCCGATACCAGAGTGCGCAGCTCCGCATACCCGGGCATACTCGTATCGAAATATCTCATGAAATCGGCCGCTCTGCCGTCGCTGAGCGCGGCTGCCAGATCTCCGAACAGCTCGGCGATTTCGGGAGGAGTCTGGGCCGTCAGACGCCCGAACCCCAGCGGTATGGCCAGCATTGCGGCAACCTGGCGCCGTGTCATGGTCATGTCCTGTAAGAGGCGTTGATTTCGATGTACTTCTCTGTCAGGTCGCAAGTCCAGAAGCGCGATCTGCCGGGCCCTCCGCCGCGTATGTTGAACCGAATGACGCACTCATCGCCATTCAACTTCTCCTTCAACTCCGGCTCGGAGAAGTCTGCCGCCAGGCCCGACGTGCATACCTTCACATCCTGAAGCCATATGTCGGCCTTGCGAGGGTCGAACGCGACGCCGGAGTTGCCCGCCGCCGAGAGAATTCGCCCCCAATTCGGGTCCGAGCCCGCGATGGCGGTCTTGACGAGAGGCGAGTTGGCGATCGCCCTCGCGATGACCGATGCCGAAGCTTCGTCCGCCGTGCCGGAGATTTCAATCGTGATGCGCTTGCGCGCGCCCTCGCCGTCTTTCGCGATCTGCCGCGCCAGGTCCTGCATGAGATGTTGGAGGGCTTCGGAAAACAGTTGCCGGTCGGCGGCTTTCAACTTGCACCCGGACGCACCGTTCGCCAGCAGAATCACGACGTCGTTCGTCGACGTATCGCCGTCAACGGACAACCGGTTGAAGCTGAGATCCACCACTTTCTTCAGCATGGGCCGGAGCACGAGCGTCGGAATCGCGGCGTCCGTCAGCACAAACCCGAGCGTAGTGGCCATGTTGGGCTGGATCATGCCGGCGCCTTTCGTCATGCCCGCGATGCGCACGATACCATCTTTCACCGCCACTTCGGCAAAAGCTGTTTTTGCGGAGGTGTCGGTAGTAAGAATGGCGCGGGAGACATCGTCAAAGCGGTCCGCGGATAGTCCTTCGATAAGCCGGGGCATCGCGCCGGTTATTAAGGCCGGATCGAGTTCCACTCCAATCACTCCAGTGGAAGCGGGGAGGATCCGGTTGGTCTTCACCTTCAGGCCTTTGGCGGCAGCCTGGCAACATGCCATCACCACGCGATCGCCGGTGCGCGTGGCGCAGTTCGCGTTTCCGGCATTCACCAGAATCGCCTGCGCTTCGCCGCCTGACGATTCCAGGTGCTTGCGCGCGAGCCGGACCGGCGCCGCCTGCACGCGGTTCCGCGTAAATACCGCCGCGGCGGCTGCGGGCGCAGTGGAAAAAATCAGCGCCAGGTCATCCTGTTTTACTTTGCGGATGCCGGCATAAAGAGCGGAATAGGAAAAGCCCGCGGGGAGGTTCACGAGATGTTGGCTCCTAAGTGCACGGTTTCAGAAATTCGCTTCCGCTTCCTCACGGTCGCGGCTCAGTAACGGAGCCGCGCGCGCCAGCAAGCGGTTCACCCTCTAAAATGCGCTGACCGTTCAGAAAACTTTCGGCCGTCGTTCGCTTCCTGCCTTCCAGTTGTACGTCCAACAATTCGAGCGACGTGCCTCCACCACACGCCACCCGGAGTGAGCGGCGCACCGGATGGAGCGTTCCCGGTATGCCTTCCGTTTGCTCCGCCGCGAATTTTGCTTTCCACACATGGAGCAACTGCCCACGGAAATAAGTGTATGCTCCCGGCCAGGGTACAAGGCCCCGAACACGGTTGTGAATGGACATCGCGCTCTCATTCCAGTTGATGAGACCATCCTCTTTTTTCAACACCGGCGCGTAGGTTGCCCCTGAATTATCCTGGGGCTCGGGGATGATTGTGCCTGCTTCCATCTGCCGCAAGGTCTCTACCAGGAGCTCCGCACCCAGCCGGGACAGCCTCCCGGAAAGCTCGATCGCGTCTTCTTCCGGCCCGATCTCGGTCGCCGCGCGCAGCAGCATGTCCCCGGTGTCGAGACCGGCGTCGATCTTCATGGTGGTAACGCCCGTCTGTGTCTCGCCGTTCACGATGGCCCGCTGAACCGGTGCCGCCCCACGGTATTTTGGAAGCAGCGATGCGTGAACGTTAACGATCCCGAAACGCGGCAGGTCAATCACGGATTGTGGAATAATCTGCCCATATCCGACAACCACCATCGCGTCCGCACCTGCCCCGGCCAGAAAATCGAATGCTTCGGCCCCACGGATGCGCTGCGGCTGCTTCACGGGAATGCCAAGCTCGATAGCTTTTTGTTTGACCGGTGAAAATACGATCTTCCCGCCGCGCCCGCTCGGGCGGTCCGGCTGCGTGAAAACGGCGAGAACATGGTGGCCGCCCTCCACTACTGCCTGGAGCGTGGGCACGGCGAATTGCGGAGTTCCAAGAAAAATTAACTCCACTCTCCTGCCTTGACGAGCTTGCGAACTTTCCTGCGAATCAAATCCCGCTTCAATGCGCTGATATGGCTGATGTACAGCCGCCCTTCCAGGTGATCCGTCTCGTGCAGAAAGGCACGCGCCAGAAGGTCCTCGCCGGTCATTTCAAAGCTCTCGCCTTCGACGTTCTGCGCGCGAACGGTCACTTTGTTGGCGCGAGTCACCTGCTCGCGAAATCCGGGGACGCTCAGGCAGCCTTCCTCGCCGGTCTGGGATCCTTCTTTCGCAATAATTTCGGGGTTGATCAGAACTACTTTCTGAGAGGGATCCTCGCCGGCTGAGCAATCGATTACCGCAATGCGTTTGGAGAAGCCAATCTGCGGAGCGGCCAGCCCGACGCCGCGCGCCGCGTACATGGATTCGAACATATCGTCTATAAATTTCCGCAAGTCGGGAGTGCCGAATTCCTCAACCCTGGCGGCTCGTTTCTCCAGTACGGGGTCGCCGTATTTCACAATCGGGTAGATCATCAGAAATTTTTCACCTGTTCTATGTATCCTTCGAAATTCCGGCGGGTCTCGCCCAGTGAGTCTCCGCCGAACTTCTCCAGGAACGCTTGGGCTAGAACGATAGCGACCATTGCTTCACCAATGACGCCCGCCGCCGGAACCACACACACGTCGCTCCGTTCATACGCCGCGCGCGAAGGTTCCCGCGTCAGCAGGTCGACGGATTCGAGGGGACGCCGGAGCGTCGAGATCGGCTTCAGCAGGCCGCGAACGACGATGTCTTCTCCGTTCGTCATGCCGCCTTCAATGCCACCCGCCCGGTTCGCCCCGCGAAGGAAATGACGTGTAGTCCGGTCGTAATGAATTGTATCCTGCACGCTCGAACCGAAGGACGCCGCTCCCTGCGCGGCACGTCCTACCTCGACACCCTTAACCGCTTGAATCGAAACGATTGCCTGCGCTAATTTCCCATCCAGACGGGAGTCCCAGGTGATGTGTGACCCGAGTCCCGGCGGGACTCCATGAACCACTACTTCGAAGACGCCCCCCGCCGTATCGCCGGTACGGTAGACCTCGTCCACCACCTCCTTCATCTGTTGCTCGGTTGCCGCATCCACGCAGCCGAGAAGAACCTTGTCACGCTTACTTAGCTCAACAATCTCTTCCCATGACGCTTCCCGCTCCAGAGTAACCGGACCGACCGCAACGACGTGGCTCAGCACGCTGATATGGAACTCAGCCAGAAAAGCCTTGGCAATAGCCCCGACCGCTACGCGGGCCGTGGTCTCCCGGGCACTCGCCCGTTCCAGGATGTAGCGTGCGTCGTGAAAGTTGTACTTGATGCATCCGGCAAGATCCGCATGCCCGGGACGCGGCCGGCGCACCGGCTTTTTCTTGTCTTCGGCACCCTCGCCGTCCTCCACCGGAAGCGCCTCGGTCCAGTTCTGCCAGTCGGAATTCCTGATGATGAGAGCGATGGGAGATCCGATAGTCTGCGAGTGCCGGACACCTGCCACAACTTCCACGCGATCCGTCTCGATTTTCATCCGTCCGCCGCGGCCATAGCCCTGCTGGCGCCGCCATAATTCACGGTTGATCGCGTCCAGGCTGATGGGCACTCCGGCCGGCATCCCGGTCAAAGTTGCGACCAAACATTCCCCGTGGGATTCCCCGGCTGTTTCAAAACGTAACATGTGGTGGTGAAATCAATATGGTAACGAACTCTCGCCGTATCAGCAACTTGGGGTATATTTCGATCATATGGTAGAACACGAAATGACTCTGCGCGTGCGCTATGCCGAAACCGATCAGATGGGCGTGGCCTATTACGCCAACTACCTCGTCTGGATGGAATTGGGCCGCGTGGAGTACTGCCGCGCAGCCGGACTGCGATACCGGGACATGGAGGAAAACGACCAGGTGCTCTTAGCCGTAGTGGAAGCGAGTTGCCGGTATGTCTCCCCCGCCCGCTACGACGACGAGGTCATCGTGAAAACGTGGACGGAGCATTCCACTCGCCGCACGGTGACATTTGGCTATGAGATGCGCATCGCCGGCTCCAATCGGAAAATCGCGACGGGCGAGACGCGTCACGTGTTTTGTGGGCCGGATATGAAGCCGCGAAAACTTCCGGAAAAGTACGGGGAACTCTTCGGGGTCGGGATCAACGGCTAGCCCCGGACCCTACTCCAGCGGCAGCGCGGAAACGAAGGTTTTACGCGGGTACTTCACCGTAATTTTGAACTTCTCACCGAGCCCCAGATTCCCGGCGACGGACAGAGAGTAGTGATTGCGTATCACCTCAAAAATACGCGCGGAAGGATCGTCCACGTGCTCCCGTTCCATCTCACGCAGGCTGAACGGCGCTCCCGCCGTCTGGCGCGCGAGGCTCTCGAACAGACTTCGCCCGTAGCCGCCTACGAAAACAGGATAAATCGATACGCCATTTTGCCGGGCCAGCCGGACCACTTGCCGCTCCGACATGCGGCTGGGACCTTCCAGGCCCGTCGTCAGCAACAGGATGACGCGCCGGAAATTGCTGCTCTGAAACCCGCCATCTATCGCCGCATACAGGGCGTCGAGCATGCGGGGAGAGTTCCCGTATTTCACGTTCCCGAGAGCGCGCAACAATGCGTCGCGACTGGACGTGAAATCCTGAATCAGATCGGCCGAGGAGTGGAACGAAACCAGGGCCATCTGTTCCTTTTCCTGAAGTTGGCCGATCAGTTTCGCGGCTACCGGCTGAACTACGGGCCCTACCAGGCTGGTGTCCACCAGCAGCATGATATCGGCCATTACTTTCGTATATTCGACCGATTCGACCTTGCGCTCAACTTTATCGTCACTGACCGTGAAATCCAATCCTTTCAATCCGGTAACCGGCGCTCCCGTCTTCTGCTCCACGACAGTCACTACGACTTTGGTAGCGCCGCAGAGCGGAAGAACCGCCAGCATCGCCAGCATGGAAAGAGAGCGCAGCATATCGAGAATCAGTCCGAAGTTCGAGGGTTGTCAGCCGTGTCGGTAACCCGCACTTTCACACCGGAATCAAGCCGGGAAAGTTGGGTAATGGCGACCTGTTCCCCCACATTCAGACCCTCCAGCACCTCGACCGATTCGTCGAACCGGTCGCCAAGCTTGATCTCGCGCGCATCGATCGAGCCATCCTTCACCACATAGGCTTTGTTGGATCCAAGCACATAATTGACGGCCCGCACCGGAACCAGTTTGACTTCGTCGATTTTATCGGTGGGCACTCTCGCCTTGGCATAGAAGCCGGGCTTCAACTCTCCGCGCGGATTCTGAATCAGGGCCTCGACGACAAATGTCCGTTTGCTCTGGTCCACCGTGGGCGAGATCCGCCATACCGTGCCGTTGAAGATCCGGTCGCCGAAAGCCTCCACGGACACCGCGGCCACCTGGCCGTTCTTGATCCACGGCGCCATACGTTCCGGAATTTCCACGCGCAGCCGGATCGGGTCCACCTTGACCAGCGTGATCAGCGGGGTGTTGGCACGGACATACTGCCCGACGGTTACCTGTCTTTCCTTTACGTAGGAGGCAAAAGGAGCCCGCACCGATGTATCCCTCAGCTTTTTGCGCTGCAACTCGACAGCAGCCTTGAACCGTTCAACTTCCTGAATCAGATTCCGTGTCTGGTTGATGCTGGCGTCGTAAGCCGCCTGTGCCGCCTTGAAGCGGGCTACCGCCTGGTCCAGGTCCGCATGTGCTCCAATGCCCTGGTCCACCAGTTCCCGAACACGTTTGTGACGTTGTTCGGCATCGAACAGGTCCGCCTGCGCACCCCGCACTTCCGGCGTCTCCCGTATGTCCTTCACCCGGTCTTTTTCGCTGGATAATCCCAGCCTCTCGAGCGACTGCCTGAGCTGTGCTTCGTTTTGCGAAAGCAGATACTGCTGCTCCTCCTCGGAGATGTGCACCAGCAACTGGCCTTGCGCCACGCTGTCGCCCAAGTCCACCAGAACCCGGTCCACCCGGCCATCCACTTCTGCACTGATCAGAACTTCATCGTAAGGAAATAACGTCCCAACGGATTCCACAATTCGCTGGATTTTTTTTACACCGACGGACGTAGCACGGATCGATATGGGTCCAGAATCCTGCTTTGCCTGAATAGCAGGCTCCCGGCCGCAACCGGCCGCTAATGCCGAGCAGATGGAAACGACGAACACTATATATATTTGGGGGCGCAAGCGCATGAAACCTTGTTCCTGGAGCGAGAGAAATATCAGTTTATCAATATTATGGCGATTGCAGGCTCAACGTGGTTACCGCCTATCCCGGCGATTCCTCAGGACTCCGTGCTTTCCACGAGTTTCTCAACGTTAACGGTGTAGAGGGCGGGCTTGCCGTGACGATCGCTTTCAAAAAACACCTGGCGGCTGTTGGGAGAAAAGATGGGCGCGGTCCGCTCCGGCATCGTTGACTTGTGCTCGCAAATCGTGAGTTCACGGCGCACGGCGCGGATCAGCAGCAAAATATACGGTGAGGCTCTGTTTGCGCTCGCTCCCACAAATACGCTTGCGTCGGTATTTCGGGCGAACGCCACGAACTGGCTCGTCTCGGCGATCAATCCGTCCGTATCCGACTCCGGCGTGAACTCCCGCAGAACATTCAACCTGGATCTGTCCTCTGGAGTGTTGAGATACAGCAGCGTTTTTCCATCGGGCGACCACGCCTGCCGCCCGTTCTTTCCGGCAGCGAGTGGCAGCTTGCGGTTGTTTCTGCCGGTGTAGTCCGTCAGCCACGTGGAGCCGTCGTCCTTGCGGTACAAAATCTCCTGCCTCCCGGGTCTCGCCAGCGGCAGGGAGATAACTCCCTCCGACTGCACTGCCAGGGAAGGAGACCCCCGGCGCAGCGGTACCACTATAAGCCGTGAGCTTCCATCCGTATTCTCGACCACCATCGCGTGCGTTCCGTTGGCGGCGATGCTCAACGCGGCGTCTCCGCGGTGATAGCGCCCCGGCACTTCATAAATACGGCGCTCCCGCAGCTTGGAAAGCTCGACCTGCATCAGTGCCGGACCGTCGAAATAGCAAAAGCTCTTCTCATCGGGCATCAACACGAGGGACAACGGATCCAGGAACTCCGCCTCCGTCAACTGGCTGCTTTCTCCCGATTTCAGATCCATACGAAAGACCTGCGGTGAGCCCGTCCGGTCGCAGGAGTAGAGCAGAAAGTCGCTCCGCCGCGAGATCGATTTCAGCGACGACGATGTTAAGTGGCTGGAATGCTCCGGATTGGTCAACCGGACGACAGGAAATTCGGTGGACGGGTCGGGATACCAACGCTTTTCCGAGGGAAGAAGCTCTCTTTTTTCGAGTTTTCCGGCGAAGGCTGGAAACGCAACGGATAACAAAAGGCCGCGGCGGCTCAAGCCGCGCACCAGCGGCCCGGGGACCTGCATACCCCGATCCTACCACGCCTATTTGTGGCCGGACCGGTAGTGCTCTTTCAGCAGATCCGCGCCCCAATCACCGGTGAAATCGCGCCAGACCGAATGAATGTGGTTCGCGTTGTTCTGCGTGTTGTCGTACTCGATCAGGAACGACGGCGCCTGGATGCGATAGTAATGCGGTCCGCCGCGCTCAATGCTGCCGGCCCATGCAAAATGGAGATCGTTGCCGGTCTTTTTGATCTGCTCGATGCGCGCCTGGGCGGCGTCCTCCGGCAGGTTGTGCGCATACTCGGCAAGCAGCACCTGGAGCAATTCCCGTTGCTTCCCCGACATCTTCGCCGCGGAGAGCCCCGTAGGCTGGCCCTTCAGGGCGGCTTCGCGATCCGCGGCCGTCAGGATATCGGGATAAGCGGTCTTGCTCACAATCGCGGTCTGGCGCTGAGTGGAATCCAATGCCGATATCACGTCCCTCCCGAGGTCTTCTTCCCGCGCCAGAATGCGAAGCCCTTCCATGGGACCGCTGGGTACGCGCGCCGGATTGGCGCCCAGAAACAGCGGGCTTCCCGATATTTTGCCGTTCACCACCGTGTAGTGCAGGCTGAGGTGGTGGCCCTCCACGCGATAGCCCCACGGCTCTTTATCCGACGGATCCCCGAATATGCTGAAGAAGTATTTCTCAGGATCGCGTCTTCCGGACGGCGAGCGCTCGATTTGCCGCAACACCTCTTCGAGGCTCATAATCGTGCTCGCCTTCACATACCCGGACTGGCTCAGCCCGGCGCTCAGGAGGGCATGCGCGAGGTGCCGCTGCATCGGCGTCATCTCCAGAAACGGGACGCCCTTTCGGGGCCGGCCATAGCGTTTTGGGATGTCGTCGGACGGGATGAAGTGCCAGAAGAACCGCTCGTCATCCTGGAAAGCAAAACGGGTTTTGGCTACCTGCTCGGCACTCAGGGAATTGAGGAACGCTCTGGCCGTCTGTGCCATGGTATCCGCCGAATGGATTCGCTTGTAAGCCGACGTCAGTAGGATCATTCCAAGCCCCAGGGCTAAAATGCGCCATCTGTTGGCGTTCACCGTTAGCACCCCTTTCCGTTGCGGCGGTCATGCTCCCAGGCCGCAGAACTACTCTATACCAGCAGTCGGTATGGATGTAAAGCAATCCCCTGAACAGGGGAACCCGGGCTGCGACCTTCATGGGATGTGTAATGCGCAGAGCCTGCCATAGACTTAGGGCATGTACAGTGGACAACGGCCCGAAGCAATCGACTCGCGGTGGGTCTTCCGGATTTACGCCGCCATGGCTTGCCTCACCGGATTCCTTCTTACCGGTTGGGGCTTGATTTGGTTCGGCGCCGACATCCCCGGCCAACCCTGGGGCAAGGCGGCGTTAATCCGGGTCTTTGGTTCGATCGTGATGGCCGCTGGATTCTGTGCCGCCGGGTTTGCAGCCATCGATCAGCCGCTGGCCCGGCGGCGTGGCTTGTTTTGGTTCGCCACCGCACACGCCGTCGTCTGGCTCGTCGTGCTCACACAACAGATAGCAATTTGGGACTCCGGGCTCGCAGAGAAAGTCACACAGTTGCTATTGTGCCCAGTTCTCATTTTTTACTACCTGTGGGCCACGCCGACAGGTGAATCCGCGTACCGGATTCTGATCGGTTTGTTTGAGGGTAACCGTCAAAGTTCGGCGGAACAACTGCGTTCGCAGTATGAGCGGCAGATTCGCGAAGTGGCAAAGCAGGAAGAGCGGAACCGCCTGGCACGGGATCTGCACGACTCCATCAAGCAGCAGATTTTCGTGATTCAGACAGCCGCGGCGACCGCACAGGCCCGATTCGACGGAGATCAAACCGGCGCTAAGCAGGCGCTGGATCAGATCCGCGGTTCCGCCCGCGAGGCGATGACGGAAATGCAGGTGATGTTGGAGCAACTGCGGGCAGCGCCGCTCGAAAACACCGGCCTTGTCGAATCCTTAAAGAAACAATGTGAAGCACTTACGTTTCGGACCGGCGCACGAGCGGAGTTCAAGCTCGGGAATCTTCCTGCGGCGGAGATGCTTCCGCCCGGAGCCCACGAAGCGATTCTGCGGGTTGCACAGGAGGCCCTTGCCAACATCGCCCGGCACGCCCGCGCAGGCAGCGTGGTGGTGTCACTCGGTTCGGTGCATGGGCACATCGAACTGAAAGTCCAGGATGACGGAGCCGGGTTCGACCCAAACCAAAGCGACGGGGGCCAGGGCATCCGGAACATGAAAGCCAGAGCGGAAGAATTTGGCGGTACGTTCGAGCTGGTAAGCGGGCCGGGCAGCGGCACATCCGTAGCGCTTGCGATCCCATTCACAGCGGCTGAGACGCCGCGAGTGTACCGGCGCAAGGCGGCGGCATGGGCCTTCATGCTAGTGATATCGATTGCGATTCTCTCCTGGACAAGGCCAATCCCAATAGCCGTCATCGCCATCGCCATTGTAGGATTCGCCCGCTACCTCGTTGCCTACCGCCGTGCGCAAATGCGAAGCGAGGCCGCGCAATGACTCCTGTGTCTATCGCGTTGGTGGACGACCACCGCGTTGTCGCGCATAGCCTGAAGGCGTATCTGGAGTCGTTTCCAGATCTCAGGGTCGTTGGCATCGCAACCAGCGGCGAAGAGTTGTTGAGGCGGATTGATGATTGGAAACCCCAGGTCGTATTGCAGGATTTACTGATGCCTGGCGGAATCGACGGGATCGAGACCATCCGCCGCATTTCGGAACGCGCCCCGGGCGTGAAGGTCATCGCCCTCACCGCATCCATCGATGAAGCACGAATGATGGGATCTCTGCGCGCCGGAGCGGCCGGATATGTTCGTAAGGATGCGGAACCGGAAATCCTGTTGGCGGCCGTTCGCGCGGTGGCCAGAGGCGGGACCTATATCGATCCTTCCGTGAGCAGACAGATCCTCCGGGCCGTAGTTCCGCATGAAGATCTGACCCCGCGCGAAATTGGAGTCCTGCGGCAGCTCGCGCTGGGCCGGTCCAACAAAGAAATTGCCGATGCTCTTTCGATCGGCGACGAAACCGTGAAGACGCATGTCGGCAACGTGTTTGCCAAACTCCAGGTGGAAAATCGGGCTCAAGCGATTGTGCAGGCGCTTAAGCGCGGACTCGTCTCACTGGAAGAACTGGAGCAGTAGCTCCACCGATTCAGAACGGCAGATCTTCTTTTCTGAATTCCTGCGCCACCATGGTCTTCAGGAACGGGTAAGGATTGACAGGTGTCCGGTTCTGGCGCACTTCATAGTGCACATGCGAGGATGTGGCGCGCCCCGTAGCCCCGGCGCCCCCGACGATTTCCCCACGCCGGATTTCCTGCCCCTCAACTACATCGATCCGGGAAAGATGGGCGTAGTAGGTCTGAAGATCCCCATGATCGACAACTACCAGCTTGCCGTACGCGCCACTGTATTCCGCATGCACGACAACGCCGTCGGCAGTTGCCTGTACCGGGGTCCCGGTAGCCGCTGAAATATCTACACCGGAGTGGAATAGCCATTCGCCGGAGAACGGATCGCTGCGGCGGCCGAAATGACTCATCAAACGTCCGTTAACCGGCCACATATCCGGACGCACGTTTGTCTGCCAGTACGATGGATACCGCCTGCGCAGCTTCGAAAAACTTGCACCTTTCAGGAAGTTATACTCGGCCAGACTCTCGGAAAACGTGGGGACTAGCCGCCCTTCCGACGAGATATCCGTCGTGCCTTCCAGCTTCTGCTTGATACCATAGGCGATCGAAACTTCCGTTGCGAATACCTGAAGAGTAGCTAACTGCTCTTTCGTCTGGTTGGCTGAATTCTGTAAGTTCTGGTATCTCGCCCGAAGCGTGTTAAATTCCGTGCGTAATGAATTGTAGTCTGCAACTTTCCACGCCATCCGCGCATAACTGGATACGATTCCAAACAAGGAAAAACAACCAAGAAGGGCCAGTGCCAGTACGCCATACACTACACGCTGAGGAATGTGCACTCTGCGCAGGCGCCCATGTACCGAATGCGCAAGGACGAGAATAAAGTAGCGCTGGTTCATATGTTCTCTTGTGCCTTTACTCTCTCTGTAAGTCAGCCAACTGCGTAAAGGAGCGCACCGGTATACCCGGCGGCATCCGTAAAAAGTACTAAGGACGAATTTACTACCGTAACAGCTCTGAAAATGCGGTGTCAACCTGAGTGGTGGGGAGGATTGACGCACCAGGAGTGGCAAACCGACCCGGTCTTACTTCGTATGAGCGTGATCCCACGCGACAAATCAGTTTCATTTCGCATACATTGGAACAGATGACACGTCGAGAGCTTCTTGCCGCCGGCATGGGCGCGATGGTCCGGCCCGCCGCCGCTCAGGACCGCACGAAGTTTCAAATTGGGTGCATGACACTTCCTTATGCGCCTTTCCCGCTCGAACGCGCGCTGCAGGGCCTCGCGAAGGCCGGCTGCCGCTACATCGGTTGGGGCACGACGCATATGGAGTCTTCCGGACAGCGGGTTCCCGTGATGGGACCCGACGCGCCGCCATCCGAAGCCAGACAACTCGCGCGCAAATGCCGCGACCTTGGCCTGGAGCCCGTCATGATGTTCAACATCACTTACGTCGAGGCGCCGGATTCCATTAAGGTTCACACCAGCCGGATCGAGCAGGCCGCCGCGGCTGGCATTCCGTTCATCATCACTTTCGGGAAAGTGAGTCCCGGAGGTTCCGGCGGCTACGATGTCTGGATCAAGAACCTGAAGCAGCTTGGATCGATTGCGCGCCAGAACGGCGTCATCATCACCATCAAGCAGCATGGCGGTAACACGGCCACGGGGAAGGACTGTTCAAAAATCATCGCGGATGTAGCCGACGACGGTGTGAAGATGTGCTACGACGCGGGCAATGTCCTCGATTATCAGAGTGTCGATCCAATCCCCGATATCCAGGCATGCTGGCGCGACATCCGATCCTTCGCGATCAAAGACCACCGCAACACGCCAAAGGACGAGGACTGCGGGCCCGGGTTCGGCGAGATCGATCACTATAAGCTGCTGATGCCGGTGATGCGAACCGGGCTGACGATCCCGCTAATCTGCGAAAACATCTTTGAGCCGTTGGTCCGGCGGCCGTCGTCGCCGGACGGTGTAGACGCACTGGCGCGCCGGGCGCGGGAATACGTCGAAACAGTGGTTCGCGGCCTGGAAAGCGTCTGAGACAGGCTCAGACGTTCACGCCCATTTCGTCCCAGGTAAACACGCGCTTCTGGTAAATCGCTTCGCGGCCCATGATGGCGGTCAGCGCAGCGATCGCTCCAATTTTCAAGTCGGCTGGGGGCTGCTTGCCGGTACGAATGGCTTCGAAGAACGCCGCCATGTGCGCTTCGTTGTTCTCTTTGATCTCCGGGACAAGCACTACCGGTTCCGCTTTGCGTGCGCGCTTATAGAATGTCGCGCGGTTCAGATCGACGGCGCCTTCCGTGCCGTAGACATGCACGAACTGGCCATTGCTCGGCAAACCGTTCGGGTGGAAGAAAACCTGCGTGAACGACATTTTCACGTCATTCTCGTAGTCATAACTCAGGGTGTAACCGTCCATACTCGTTCGCCCGGGGGGATCGTTCTTCCACAACAGAGCCCCGCCGAAACCGCCGGCGCGGGCCGGCCGGCTCCCTATCACCCAATTACACAGATCCAGGTTATGCACCGCCATTTCGACGATCACGTCTCCGGAGCGCTTGGCGTCGAAAAACCAATCCGCCGACGAGCCTTGGTGATCCAGATCGTCCCCGGCATGCCGCTGGGCTTTCACCATAATCACTTTGCCCAGCACGCCTTCCTTCTGAATTTTTTCGATAGTTTGCCGGATCCGCTCCATCGATCGCATCTGCTGGCCGGGCACAAAAACCTTATTCGAGTTCCGTGCGACTTCGAGCAGCCTGCCGATCGATTCCGGCGTGATCCCGACCGGCTTCTCACAATAGACGTGCTTGCCGGCCTGCAAGGCGGCGATCGCCATCTCGACGTGAAGGTCGCAAGGCGTCGCGATGTAAACCGCCTCGACATCTTTGTCCTCCAGCAGGCGCCGGTAATCCGTGTATGTTTTCGGCTTGTGTTCCGCCGCCGCCGTGGCAGCCTTGTCCAGGCGGTCCGGCTTGATGTCGCAAACGGCAACGACTTTCGCCGCCGGCAGACCGAGGACGGTTTTCAGCAGGTACGCGCCCCGGTTTCCCGTGCCAATCATTCCGGTGCCAATCGCGTCACCGGATGACTGCCCGAACAAAGCGGTTGAAGACGCAATCGAACTCATGAGAAAACTTCTGCGGTTCATATGCTAATAGAGTACCAGCGCCGTCACCAGAGTGGCAGCGATCGAGCAAGCGTCACGGCCTTCGTCCCCGACTTGATCACGATCCTGCCATCTTCGACAGCAACATCGTCCACCTTTTCGAAATCCCGCGGCATCCGCGTATAAAACAGGATAAAGCGCGAGGTGATTTTGGATTTCGCGGGCAGCCAGCGGTACACCGGAGCGCCGAACATCGAGCCCTGTTGTATGGCTTCGCGCCGCGGAACATCGTAAGGCTGCGTCGAAAACTCCAGTCCGCGAGCCATCTTTCCAGTGGGCGGATAGTTTTCCCAGGTCTGAAGCCAGGGAAACTCTTCCGGATTGAAGAGCCAACCGGTGAGCAGTTGCTTGCCGGGATGCAAGGCAACCACCCATGCGTATTTCGCTCCCGTCATGAGCGTGGTCGTGTGGTCGCCCGAGTCCGGCTCCGCCGGTGCGGCACGCAGGTTCACGGTGCCGCCCGCCGCCAGCGGAGCCATCGGCCACGTGAAGTCCACACCGGAAGCGAGCCGTTTCGCCAACCCTCGTCCGCCCTGCGACTGTTCGTATGGACGCGTTTGCGACCGGCTGCCGGAAATATCGACCACCGTCTTCCCCGGCTCGAGAAACGGCGAGCCAATGGTGGCATGTTCCGCCCAGACGGCGGGGCGGTCGAACGCGAGCAGGCTTTCGATTTCCGTGTCCACATAGAGAATGTTCTCACCGTCCACCATCCGGTACGTGCGCGTGACGGCTTCCTCGAGAATCGGAAGTTTGGCGCTCATGCGCAGCGTTGTGACGCCGCCGCTCTTCTCTGAAACGAGAATCTCAAAGCCTTGCCGGTGAGCTTCCCCGTGTCCTGGGAGACCAGCGGCCCGCTCCTCGGCCGACACGGAACCGAATCCATCCACGCACAAAAAATGTCCGAGTCCCGCACCACCACCCGCTGGCCGTCCCAATTCCCGGGCCATTCGAATTGGATTCCACAGCGGATTCAATTGTTCGGGATCGTCCCGCACGGCCACGCTCGCAATCGTTGCGCCCGTCGTGAGAATGACGACGTCCAGCTTTCCACTGGATATTGCCAGCGCGGGTTGCCCTTCAAATGTGGATGTTTGAGGCGATTGGGCCGCAAGCGGCAGAACCAGGACGAGTACTGCAAATAGGGTGCGCATCGCCGTTCATTATAAGCCTGCATCCGCGCGGCACTGGTCCTTATCGCGATGCTGTGCCAGAATGATTTGAAAGCTCTGGGCCAAATAGCGAAAATGAAGAACCTCGAAGTGGCGACCTCGCGCGAGATTTCCGCCTCGCCCTCCCGGCAGTTCAAATATCTCGATTTCTTTATCTATGTGTTCGTCGTAGTACTGCTGGTCTCGAATATCGTGGGGCCGAAGATCACGGCAATCGGACCGTTCCGCATCAGCGGCGCACAACTGCTGTTTCCCATCACCTACATCTTTGGCGACATTTTCACCGAGGTGTACGGGTACGCCGCTTCCCGGCGGGCGATCTGGGCGGGCTTCTTCGCTTCGGCGCTGCTGTCCGTCATGGGCCTGTTCGCCGTGTGGCTGCCGCCCGCGCCCGGATGGGAAGGCCAGGAAGCGTTCGCGCAGGTGCTGGGATTCGTTCCGCGAATGGTTGCCGCCAGCCTCATCGCATACTGGTGCGGAGAGTTCACCAATGCATTTGTCATGTCCCGCATGAAAGTGCTGACAGGCGGACGCTACCTCTGGATGCGCACGATCGGTTCCACGGCCATCGGACAACTCGTTGACACCGCGCTGGTGATGACTCTGGCGTTCGGCGGAACGGTGCGCGTGAGCCTGCTGTTGAACTTGATTCTCTCGGGATATCTCGGAAAGGTTCTCTATGAAGCAGCCGCCACCCCCGTCACTTACGCTGTTGTGAATTTCCTGAAGCGGAAAGAGGGCGTCGACGTGTACGACTATGCGACGAACTACAACCCGTTTGAAGGAAATATCATTCGCGAAACATAGGCGTCCTGGAATTCAGGGTCCGCGTTCAGCATGACGTGTTGAACACGTGCACGGAGCCATTCGAAGTTGTCGTCCGGACGAAACAACGCCATCTTCGCTCCCAGCAGGGAGGTGTTTCCCGCGGGTTCCACCTGCTCTTCCGGAAAATCAATCAGCCCGATGCGCCGCGCGCTCGCCCGGTTCACGTAATTGCCGAACGCGCCGGCCAGGTAGATGCGTTTCAGTGCGGCCGGCGCCAGACCACATCGCGCCGCGAGCAGGTCCAGTCCGGCGGCAATCGCTCCTTTGGCCAGTTGCAGTTCGCGTATGTCCGATTGCTGTAGCGCGATTCCGGGCGCAAGCGTAAGCGGGCCGTTTTTCAAACGCCCGCTGGGCTGCACCAGGCCCGCTTCCAGCCCGCAGGCAACCGCATCCACCAACCCGCTACCGCAGACGCCGCGCGCCGGCCCTCCCCCGATCACCGTCGAAATCAGCGCGCCGTCGCGAATGGAAACTTCGGAGATGGCGCCCGTCGCCGCTCGCATCCCGGCGCCGATCCGGCCGCCTTCGAAGGCCGGACCCGCCGCGGTGGATGCGCAATACAAGCGGTCGCAAGTTCCCACGACCACTTCGCCGTTGGTGCCGAGATCCATCAGCGCAACCGGTTCTACGGATTCGTGCAGACCCGTGGCAAGGATACCGGCAAGAATATCGCTCCCGACGAATCCGCCGAGGCACGGCAGAAAACGTATACGCCCGCCCCGCGGCCATCCGAGTTCTTCCGGCTGAAAGCATTCGAGGCCATCGCGCACAGGCTCGAACGGGTAATGCGATAGCGGTTCGACGTCGATGCCACAGAAGAGGTGATGCATCACGGTGTTGCCCACGATCACTACGTCGGCAATCGCAGGAACGTCGAAACCCGCGATCATCGCGCCGAGCCCGCATCGTATGATGTCGCGAAGCTCCTTCGCACCGGATGGTGTGAGCGCGTGTTGCACCCGGCTCATGATGTCGCTGCCGTGAACGGCCTGCCCGTTCAAAGCCGTGTTCACCGCGTGTACCTGCGCGGTGGCAAGATCGATGAGTTGCGCGACTACGGTAGTGGTGCCGAGATCGATCGCGACGCCAAAACCTTCGCGCGGCGTGAAATGAAACGGGCGATTGTCCGTGAGGATGGGGGATTCCCACTGAGCGATTTCGAGAACACAATCGTCGCGGACAACACTGCGGCAGGCCAGGCGCCATCCTTGCTCAATCTCTTCGCTGCTGAGAATGCGAAGCTCATCCTGAACCGGCGGCAGCACGCCACCGGTTACGCGTACGCGGCACGCTTTACACTTCCCACGTCCACCGCAAGGAAATTCGACTCCATACGAAAAAAGGACTTCCTTTAAAAGAAGTCCTTCGTCAATGTAGATTGCTTTTCCAAGCGGTTCAAGACGGCACCATGCCATCTTTTGAGCATAGCCCGGCGCGGGGCCGCTCCCGCACGGTCACGGCTTGGAACGGAGCCGCGCGCGCAAGCAAGCGGTATCGGACTCAGCGCACTCGTTCGGTCAACGTCACCGGGTCTGTCAGCTTGAAAGCGATCCTTGTTTCCACGTCGATCTGAGCGGGCTTTCCGCGAGTGGCCATCACTCCGCCGGTGCCCGCGGCGCCGCCGGCTGCCGCACCGATAGCAGCGCCTTTTCCACCTCCGGCAATGGCGCCGATGGCGGCACCTAAACCCGCCGCGACTCCAACCTTCGCCACATCACTGCCCTTGCTCGCAGGGCCGGATTTCACGAACGGTTCTGTCTGGATTGCCACTTTCTGACCATCGCGCGTGTTGAGTCTGACAAGCTGAATGGAGAGCTGGGACAGGCCCTTCACCCTTCCCGCCTCCTGCGCTTCCACGACGCGCCCTTCCAGCCTTGCGCCCCGCTCGGCAATTACAAGCTCATCCACAACCAGCGGCTGGTCCAGCGTGGCGAAAAAGGTGTCGCCAGCCTGGTCCTTATCGCTGTTGAGCGTTTCGGCGAGCCGCACATTAATGAGAGTGCCGGACGGAATCGTTACCTTCCGCGGTGGAGGCGGTGCGGGGGGCTCTATCTTTTCCGGCTGTAGGATGGCCGGAGCGGGCGCCGGGGCCGGAGGCTCGACCGGATTGACAACAGGAGCGGGCTGAGGAGCCGGCTGCTGCGTCTGCGCCACTTCAACCGGCTTGGCAGGCGGTGATGGATCACTGGTGCGCGCGGGCTTGCGTTCACGGCGGCGCTCCACCGGAGCGGGAGACGGCTTAGCGGCGGGAGGCGCAAGATTTACCGGCTCCGCCGGTGCGGGTGTCTCGACCGCTGGAGATTCAACTACCGGAATCGGTGCCGCAACACTGGCAGCGGGTTCGGGAGCAGCAGGCTCCCTCATCATGTACACGGTAAATCCGGCCGCCACCACAACTCCGGCTGCAAAAGCCAGAAATGGTTTCAACATGAGGACCTCCTCCTCATATGTGTTAAACGTCTCAGACGCGCCCGGCGTTTCGGCCAACCGAAAGAACCGAAGCGGCTACGCTTAAGTCCGCAATGAAACGCTCCATTTCGGCGCGGCGCGTCTCCTCGTCCGGTGCACGAAGAATCGACGAAGGGTGAACTGTCGCCAGCATAAACGGCGCGAGCGGCGATTCCACAAACTGGCCGCGGTTCTGTGTAACGCGAAATTGCCTGCCGAGCAATGCCTGCGCGGCGGTTGCACCCAGACAGACAATTACCTTCGGCTGCACCATCTGAATTTCGGCGTCGAGCCACGGACGGCACGCCGAAATTTCGGCCTGATTCGGCTTCGAGTGAATGCGCCGTTTTCCCCGCGGCTCCCATTTGAAATGCTTGACGACATTCGTCACGTAGGTCTGTTTGGGGTCGATGCCCGCGGAGGCCAGAGCTTTATCCAGCAACTTGCCCGCCGGTCCCACAAAGGGAAGCCCTTTGAGGTCTTCGTCGTTGCCCGGCTGTTCGCCCACCAGCATCACCTTCGCCTGCGGCGTCCCGGCGCCGAATACTGTCTGGGTTCCCCTCTTATACAGGTCACATGCCTGGCAGCCCGCCGCTGCTTCGCGAAGCTTGCCGATATCCGGATCGAGCGGAATCAGCGGTGCGGCCGTAACCAGTGGCGTCCGCGCGGCCATACTTCGATTGTATGCGGCACTTTCAGTAGAATGTTCACTCTATGCGCCCTTTTCATTTGCTCCTGGTATTGCCGCTGATGCTCCCGGCTCAGCAGGCCCGCGAGGAAAGCTTTCTTGGCAGCCTCGCTCCCGTGATCCGCTCGATTCAGGAAGAGCGCGGGTTCCCGATGGCTTATGAAAATCGGAAGGGGATTTCGGTGGACGAGTGGCGCCGCCGCGGACGCGCGGAAGTCCAGCGCTGTCTATCCTTCTCTCCGAAGCCGGTTCCGCTCGATGTGAAGGTTCACTCTGTAGTGGAACGCGACGGATACGAGGTGCGGAAGATTTCTTTCGCCGGGTCGGGCCATTACCGCGTGCCGGCGTACCTGCTGGTGCCAAAGAAGTCCGGACAGAAGTTGCCCGCGGTTGTGGCGCTGCACGATCACGGCGGCTGGTTTTTTCACGGCAAGGAAAAGCTGGTAAAGCTGGAAGACGAACACGCTGCCCTGACGGCCTTCCGCGAGCAGTATTACGGCGGCCGGACTTATGCAGACGAACTGGCGCGCCGTGGCTTCGTCGTCATCGTCCCCGACGCGTTCTATTGGGGCGAGCGGCGTCTCACCTACGAGCAGCCTCCAAAGGAGCTTGCTTCCAGGCTGGCCCGGCACGACCCCGCATCGGCCGAGTATGTTCGGGCTTACAACTCGTGGGCGCGCGAGCGGACCACCGAACTGAACACCTGGCTTTCGTTCAGCGGAACCAGTTGGATGGGCATTGTCAATCACGACGACCGCCGCAGCGTGGATGTTCTCGCTTCGCTTCCCGAAGTGGATCCAAAGCGCATCGGTTGCCTGGGGCTGTCAGGCGGGGGCTACCGGTCCACTTACCTTGCCGGTATGGAGCCGCGAATCCGGGCGGCAGTGATTACCGGATGGATGACCTCTCTCCCCACCACGCTCGATATTTCCTATTCCGTTCATAGCTCTCTGTTCGATGCCTTCGGCGTGCACCAGAACCTCGATCATTCCGACATCGGGAGCCTGGCAGCACCCGATTGCGCCGTGTTTGTGCAGAACTGCGCGCGCGACCGCCTGTTCACGCGCGCCGGAATGGAATCGGCCGCGGAAAAAATTCGCGCCGTGTACACGGATTTAAAACGTCCCGAACGCTACCGCTCGAAGTTCTACGACGTGCCGCACCAGTTCAACGTCGAGATGCAGGAAGAGGCTTTCGCATGGCTGGAGCAGTGGTTGTCGAAACCCTGAGCCGCCTCTGTCGAGCGGGGAACTCTACGGAACGACGCGGGGCATTTATTGTAAAGTTATCGTCGAAAGGACTACTGGCGGAATGATGCCTATTGGCATTTCTCGTGCGGGACGTGTCGCTACGCTGGTTCTCCGGGTTCGCTAGCGTTCGGCGTTGGGTACGAGTTGCCAAAGGCTCCATAGGTACACGAACATGATTGCCGTTTCCCGAGCTGCAACGCTGGCCTGCGCAGCAGTCCTGACCTTCGCCGGCGAGGTTCCGCTGGCCCAGCAAGTCGCCTCGGAAATCGAACAGCCATCGGTGGTCTTTTCTACCACTGCCCGGCTTGTTCATGTGAACGTCGTCGCCGAAGACAAGCAGGGCCGCCCGATGGCGGACCTGCGGAAAGAAGATTTCGAGATTCTGGACAACGGCGTCTCACAGAGCATCGCTTTCTTCACGGCAGAGCACACCATCGCCCCCAACAGGCTAGTTGCGGTAGAAGGCGTATTCACAAATCAACTGCCTGTTGCCACTGGATGGCGGAGTGGTTACTCGGTCATTCTTCTGGATTGGTTAAATACAGCGTGGGGAGACAAAGTCTACGCGCGAAACCAGGCGCTTCAGATGCTCACTTCAGTTGGAGTGCACGATCAGGTAGCTCTCTATGTCTTGGGCAATGGGCTTCGTGTAGTCCACGAATTCACCGCGGACACGGTCGCTCTGGCCCGGAAGATTGCTGCCGAGCAGGGTCAGGTGGTGGACGCTCCCGATCCGGAGGTGAACCCTCTGACGGACGCGAGCGTTGGCTCGCTGCCTTTTTCAGATATCGGGCCTGGTGGTCTCTCCGCCACCAAGCGGGAGGAGCGCTTCTTTATCG
>DASTMK010000262.1:0-7524 GCA_035714225.1 Bryobacteraceae bacterium
AGCACGCGGCCCCGGTCAGCGCCCGCCGGGCTGTCCGCCTTCAACTTTCGAAAGATCTCCATTTCCACCGCGGCTTTCTCCACCAAACCTGTTTTGCGGTAAGCCAGACCCAGGCGGTAATGCGCCGTCGCGAGGTTCGCGTCCAGTTGGACCGCGCGCTCCAGACTCGCTATCGCGGCTTGCATTTCTCCCCGTTCCATCGCCAGCACCCCCAGTTGTTGATGTGCTTCCGCGAGATCGGGGGCGAGCTGAAGAGCTTTCTTCAGATGAGAAACCACTTCCGGCGGGACGCTTTGCCGCGAGGCTCGCGAGTTCTGATACAGCATCATCGCGTAGTGGTAGTAAGCCCAGGCATCCTTGGGATTCCGGGCCAGGTATTGCCGGAAGCGCTCGCGAATCTTCTCCTGCATCGCTCCCGCCGGCTCGTACGCTTTTCCGAGCAGGTAATACGCCAGCTCCGAGGAAGGCTCGAGTTCCACCGCTTCGAGCAAAGCCTCGGCGGCGCGCTCATACTGCTCCGCAAGATAGTACGTGGAGCCGAGCCCCAGACGCATACGCCAGGATCTTGGGAAATCGCGGACGCCGCGAGCGAAGGCCGCCACCGCCGCCTCCACCGTCTCATGTTGCAGCAACGCACTGGCGTAGTCGAAGCGATAGACTTCGTTCGCGGCTTCGAGTTCAGAAGCGCGGCGGTAGGCCTGCAACGCTTCGATTGGGTGCTGCCTGGCTTCCTCCACGGTAGCCATGAGGTGGAAGATCTCCGCATCGCCGCCCACCAGTAGCGGCGCAAGCACTTCGGCCGCCCGGTTTGCGTTTCCGGTTTTCAGATGAGCCAGGGCCAGATTAAAGGACACATCGCGCGACCCGCCTTGCTTATACAGACTCTCGAAAAGTGGAATAGCCGTGCGATACTCGCCGTGCGAGGCCAGCAGGGCCGCTACCTGCGCCAGACGCGGGTCCCCAGGCCCGAGGATCGTTTCCAAACGGCGTGTTGTTCCCGCTGCCTCCTTGCTTTGTTTGAGCAGCAACTGGCTTTCGAGTGCGCCGATGAGCGCCGCGGCGTCGGACCCGTTCGTTTTCAACACCGCTTGAAAAGATGCCAGGGCCTCTGTAGGACGATTTTCAAGCAACGCAATCAAGCCGAGGTTGTAAGTCGCGGCCTGGTTCGCGGCATCGAGCTTCAGAACGGCTTCAAACGAGGACCGCGCCTCCTTCAACCGCTTCTGCTGCAGGTATGTCGAGCCGAGATAGCCGTGCAAGTGCGCGTTACGAGGCTGCAGTTCCACCGCGCGATGAAACCGGCGTTCGGCTTCGCTGAAATCCCCTTTCATGGTGGCGACGAACCCGAGCAGCGCTTCTCCCTCCGCCAGGTTCGGCTCCAATGCGAGAGCCTGCCGCGCCGCGTTTCCGGCAGCGTCAAACTTTCGCAATTGCAGTTGGCGCTGCGCTTCGGCAAGCCATGCCCGCACATCGGGCGATGGCGCCTGTTGCGCGGCTACATAGAGCGCGCTCAAAACCAGGCTGATCCACCACCGCCGCATGACAGAATCACGGAGCGGCGCCGAGACGGTGAACCTCCCGCAGAATTCCGTTCACCAGTTTCCGCGCTTCTTCCATGCGAGCCGGCACGGGATCTTTCGGAATCTTCGTCCGGTCGAACTGTAGCGTCGCAAGCTCTATCGCCCGTTCCAGGTCCTTTTCCGCTTTCGCTACGAAGCCCACCTCGCGGCCCGCGCTACGCAATTTATCCAGGCCCGCACGCGCCAGCCACAGGCATTCGTAATCTTCTATGCCTTCGCGCAGCATCTCCCAACGGATGCTGTCCACGGGGCCTTGCTCGCCGGGATAGACGAAGAACATATCGCCCGAATGCCATTTGTAGAAGGGCTGGTCCCACAGCGTCGCGGGCCAAAAGTTCCACGCCCACCTTATGTAGCCGTCAAAATCCCATTTCCGGATCACCCAGCCGAGATATCGCGATTCGAGCGGCTCTGAAAAGAGAAACGTATTCGGATACAGCGGCGTCACCGCGGTGTACAACAACGTGCGCTTGCCGGCCTTCCTGCGCGCTGGAATGTCCGGCAGCTCCGCGCCCGAGTCCGGCGTGTAGTAGCCATAGTGGAAGGCGAGTTCCCGGGACTCGGCCATGTGTTTACCCTTCTCGTCACCCCCGCTGATCATCAGCTTCAAATCGGGCGCCACTTCATGAAAGAACGGAATCACCCGGTCCAACACCCCTGTACTGATCTCGTCGAACGCCAGAAACGTTTTATCCAGCCAGCCCTTCGCGCGAAGATGATCCTGAAACGCGCGTGCGAACTGGCCCCACACTTCCTTGTACTCCGGCGAGCCGGCCGGTAACACGATCTTCCTCTCCGTCCTGGCCGCCGTATCCAGGTAGGTGATGGTCGAATGATCGGCGTGCGGCTGCACCAATGGCGACCAGCACTCGATGTGATCGCGGATACCCGCCCGCAGGCAGGTGGTGACGAACCGGTCGAAATTGGAAAAATCGAATGACAGCCTCATTGCCTTGCCGGGTTCGAGCTTGCCGTCCGCACGCCATCCGACGATCGTGCGGACCGCAAATCCCGTATCGCCTTCCCAGGGGTCGTCCACAATAAACGCGGTAATTGTTTTTTGTCCGTGCGCCGCCAGGTTCTCGATATAGCGTTCGATCCGGCGCCAGTGCTCCTCTCCCCAAAGAGGAAGCTTCTGGAACCGTGCGATGGAAGAGGGGTCGAAAAGGATATTCAGGAAGAACCGGAAGTCCGCCGGATCGGGTAGCGTGGCCGGAACTACATCCAGCTTCAGACGAAACGTATCCATGGTTTTACCGTCGCGCAGGAGCTGGAGTGTGCTTTCGTAGACGCCGGGCTGGGCCTCCGCGGGCACCTTCAGATCCACCCAGACTCCCTGGCTTTGATACGGCCGGAGCGCAACGGAGTTCACTTCCCACAAGGGATCCGGCGTGTATTGCGCGTTCTCGTCTACCGGCATCAAGCCCGGATACCGCACGCGGACACGCGCCCCCAGTTTGCGTCCTCCGCCCGTGAATTCGCCGGCACGCACGGAAACAGACTTGACGGCCTCGGGACTCCGCAGCCCAAGCTGTATCACGGCGTGCTCGTTGCGGCAGGCTTCGATTTCGATGGCACGCTTCTCCAGATCACGCCCAAAGCTGTTGGGGAAAACGTGCTTGTGCGCATCGGCCACCCACACCTGGAAGCGCTCTTCCCATTGCGGCGCGGGGCGGCCGACCCACTGCGCCGGCAGGCATGGCGCAAGCATGCAGAAAAGAACCAACCCTCGGATCATGGCAGCTTTACGCTACCACAAAAGCTTCAAGCCGAACTGAATAATGCGCGGATCTCTCGCGGCCCGAATTCTGCCGAAAGCGGACGAGTTCACCGTCGTTGTGACGGTCGTGAAACCCACCTGGTTGAAGGCGTTGAACAACTCCGTCCGGAATTGCAGCCGCAGTGGTTCACGCAGCGCGAAGTTCTTGAGGATGCTGAAATCGCTGCTGTTGAACGCAGGCCCGCTGATAAGCCCCCTTCCAGCGTTGCCATAGGTCCCACGTGGCACCTGGTTGGTGGGCACGAACGCGTCTGTGTTGAAGAATCGATCCACCATCGCCCCACGGCTGCTGTGGTCGACAACGATGTCGTTCACTGTCACCCCCGGCTTGAGTTGCGCATGCTGGTCGCCGAAAGTGCCGTCGAGTGCGACGTCATCTCCCATGAGGAACGTGAGCGGTCCGCCGCTCTGGATAGTGTGGATGCCCGTCAGCGTCCAGCCGCCGAGCAGGCTCTGTGCCAGCGGACTGTCGAAACGGACTGGCGGCGTCCACAACCACGATGCTACAAACGCGTGCCTCCGGTCCCAATCCGAACGCCCGCGCTCATCGCGCAGATTGAATGGATTCGCCACCGTGGCGCCGAGGTTATCCGTCGAACTCGAGTCAATGGACTTCGACAGTGTGTACGAGCCAAGCACCGATAGCCCATCGCCGAACCGCTTGGTGACCTGCGCCTGGAAGCTGTGGTACCAGCTCCGAAAATCGTTGCCCAGCATGAACCCTTGCGTGCCCAGAATGCCAGGCTCGAAGATCACGCGATCATTGATGTTCTGGTCGGACGGAGGCGAGCCGTCCACGGGCGAGTTGATAAACTGAGCGGGATTGTAGGTGCGCAGCGCCGGCAGTTTAATCCCGATCTTGCCCGCATATGCGGTTTCGAACATCAGAGAGGGCGTCAACTGGTGCTGAACCGATAAATTGAACGACTGGATGTACGGTGTCCGCAGTTCAAGGCCGGTAAACACTCCGCCGATAGGAAGCGGGAACAGTGGGCAGTCGTAGCCGGGATATTCGGAAATTTGCACGCAGCCGAAGTTCCCTGTTGTCTCAGCGGGAGGAGGCGTTCTCCCAACCGAGCCGTAGGGGTCGTCCAGGCGCCCGCTGAACACACTCGAAAAGCCCGCGAAGGGCGGATTTTCCTGTGCCAGCGAATCCGCGTTGATGCTTTCGTAAAACACGCCGTAGCCCGCGCGAACAGCCGTTTTGCCGTTCCCGAACACGTCCCAGGCGATTCCGATTCTCGGCGCAAAATTGTTCAAATCCGCGTCAGCCAGTCCTCGCGGGATATCGCCCGGGAACAATACGCCCGGGGGCGCATCCGGCACAACGGTCGATTGCCTGCCCGGAACAACAGTGTTGATGCGGTCGTTCTTCTCCACCCAGGGAAGGAACGGCTCATAGCGCACACCCAGCGTCAATGTCACGCGCGGATGCACGCGGAATTCGTCCTGAAAGAATCCCGAGTGCGCCCAGGTGCGGGTGTCCGTGTCGCGCACGCCGAAGTTGACATTCAAACTGTCGAAAGTGCCCAGCAGAAAATCGGCAACCGGATCGCCCGTCTGTGAACCGGTGAAAGTGAATCCCGGCGAGCCGATGAACACCTGCCGGAATTGCAGCCGCAACATCTCATATCCGAATTTGAAATTGTGCCGGCCGCGCACCCAGTTCACGGTGTCGCGGAACTGCCAGTTCCTGCTGGAGAACCGTGTCGTAAATCCTGAACCCAGTGCGAAGTTGTCTCCCACGTTTACGGAAACAGCTCCCGTAGGAACATACTGCGGCATGTTGATGCCGAGCTCCGCCGGATCGATGGTATTCGTCTGCAACTGGTCGGAAGGCGTATCGAGAAACGTGAATGTGGCCTGGTTCAGCAGCGTCGGAGAGAACGTATAAGTGTCATTGACTACCAGGTGCCTGGTGTCCTGCACAAAGCTCTCCGATATGTAATTGGGGATGTTTCCGCCGGCGGCAAACGGCCCTTCGCGCGTGTTATGGTCGCTGAAGTAACTCGCGAATATGCGATGTGCGCTGGTGTGGTTCCAGTCGCCGCGCAACATCCACATATCGCCGCGGCGCGGGCTGGCCGCGAGCGAGCTCACCGTGCCGGTGGGCGATTCCGGAACAAAGGCGAGCAGGTTGGTAGCGGCCGGACTGATGCAGCTTGGATCGATGCGATTGTTCGCCACGCAGGGCTGGCCCGACGGCGTCGTATAGGGGCGGCCGGTCACCGGATTCGACGGATTCTCCAGCACCGTGGACAACCCTGTGAAGTCGCCGCGGCGCTCCGCCGCGCTCGGCACCAGCGCTTCCACGGTCTGTGCCTCCCTTTGGTCGCGCAAGCCCTGATAAGAGCCGAACAGGAAAAGCTTGTCGCGCACAATCGGCGCTCCGGCTGCGGCACCGAACTGGTTCTGCTTCAAGGCCGGAACGCGGCTGGAAAAGAAGTTGCGTGCATTCAGCTTGTCATTGCGCAGGAATTCCCATGCCGAACCGTGAAACTCGTTGGTGCCGGTTTTTGAAATCACGGTCACCTGCGAACCGGGATTGCGGCCATATTCGGCGGCGAAGTTATGCGTAAGCACCCGAACTTCGTCCACAGCGTCGGGAGGCGGGTAGTTCATGCCGGTATTGCGGGACGGGTTCGTAAAAAATCCACCGTTGAACGTGAACTGGTTCATGTTGGCGCGGCCGCCGTTGACGTTCATCTCCGGGCCGCCGCGGGCGTCGCTCATCTGCTGCGGAGCCTGAACGTTCAGGACGCCCGGCAAAATGCGCGCCAGCCCGATTACATTGCGGCCGTTGAGAGGAAGGTCCACCATGCGGCGGTCGTCGATGAGCCCCGAAAGAGTCGGCGACGTCGTGTCCACCAGGGGCGCTGTCGCCTCCACGCTCACCTGCGTCTCTACGGCGCCCACCGCCATGGCGGAATCGACACGCAGGTTCTGGTTCACCGTAAGCTCTATGCCCCGCTGCGTCTGACGTTGAAAGCCCTTGCTCTCGAACGTGATCTCATACGTGCCGGGCGGCATGGCCTGGAAGCTGTAATAGCCTTCGTTGTTGGTTTCTGTGGAACGCGTGAACTGCTGTTCCACCATGCGGGCGGTGACGCTTGCGTTGGGTATTCCGGCCCCGCTGGGATCGCGGACATAACCACCGATATTGCCGGTGGCAACCTGCGCGACGATAGCGGATGGAGTGGTAAGGACAAACAGCGATACGAGCAATCCACAGAGAGCTTTTGTGGTCATAAAATGGACACTTCGACGAAGCCCCTCTTCGCCTCTGCGTCTATTGTTAATCCCGACCGCTACGCCCTGTCAAGAAATTTCACCTATTGTTGGCGAATGTTAATTCGGATTCCCTTCCCTTCTTCGATCAGCACGAACTGGTTGGCCGCCACCGGTCCAAACCGGTCTTTCTGGCCGCTCGGCCATTCGATCTCTACCGACTTCGCTTCGGAATCGGACCCCATCCCGAATGTCAGCGCGAGATCACTTTGCGAACAGTAGCTCGATCCGCTGTGAACCGCGCGCCACTGGCGTCCGCCGGTACTCTCCACTCGGACCATTGCACCGATACCGTTGCGATTCGACTTCACGCCGGACAGCTTTATCGACAGCCAATTATTGGAATTGCCACGGTCATTGCGAAACAGGTAAGCCGGGCCGTGGTTGCTAGAGATGAGAATATCGAGGTCGCCGTCGCGGTCGTAGTCCCCGTAAGCCGCGCCGCGCGCCACCATCGCCCGCGCCAGATCGCCCGTGGTGCTTGTAACCTCCCGGAAGGACCCCTTCCCCAAATTGCGGAACAAGTGCGGCAGTTGCTTGAACTGCACCTTCGGCTGCACGCGCCCGATCTCCTCGTCGATGTGCCCATTGGCCGCAAAAATGTCCGGATAGCCATCCAGGTTGTAGTCGAAAAAGAACACTCCGAAGGCCAGGCTCAACAGGCTGGCACGACCTACCGTGGAGCGCGGTGCCTCGTCGACGAACAGCCCCTTGCCTTCATTGCGGTACAGCCCAAGCATTTGATTGGAAAAGTTTCCGACCAAAAGATGCGGCCGCCCGGAGCGGTCGTAATCCACGGCATCCACCCCCATTGCGCCCCTCGCTACGCCATCTTCGCCGAACGCGACCCCCGCGGAAAGACCTTCTTCCGTGAAT
>DASTMK010000263.1:0-39273 GCA_035714225.1 Bryobacteraceae bacterium
AGGAGATTCAAGGCGATGCTGAACAGCACAACTAACCCGATTATGATTGACGTTCGATACATGATGATCGTTCCTGTTGTCGACTAACTCATCAATTTGTCCGATATAACGCCGCTCGCCGCTCATGGCTGGAGAACAGGAGAAGCCGATCTCCAGTCGCTCCGATTGCCGACACAACAGTAAACGCTTCGCCGTGCGACTGAGGTGGAAACTTGCAGCGGTACCTATCGCTAAGCTTCCCCTCTCCGTCGAAACGGAGGATTACCGAGCCGGAACCCGGAGTGTACCCGGACACCACCGCGACCAGGCCGCCCCGGCCGTCGGACACGGTACTGAATATGCGGTTTTCGAAAACATTTGGAGGCAGCTTAGGCGCGGATCGCCACGGGAGTTCTGGCGCAACCAGTTGCCTGTCCGTGTAAATGTTGCCGCTTAGGCCAAGCAACTGCATTCGAGGAGTCTCGCCTGTCTCTATAACGGCAACCCGACCGCTGGACAAACCGACTATCTCACTTTGGTGAGAGGCGCCCGATCGAAGTCGTATGATCGGTTGCTCGTCAGGTTCCGAACGCAACACGGAGTTTTTTACGTCGAGCCCTATCAATCGATCAGAGTAGGTCAAACCGCTCACCGTATGATTCAAAACCGCAATATTGGAAATCCTCCCAGACTCATTAATGAAAACCAGACGGCAACGCTCGCGAGAACGCTGCAGAACAACCGGCAGTTGACCGGCGCCAAGACAGAGGCGAGTCGAGATATAACCCCCATCCGTTGGAAGGACAGTTGTCCGCAGAGTGGTTCCCGTGTGACTCACTTCCACCAATGCGTTAAAGGATGGCAGTTTCTCCAAATAGAAGATACTCCCATCTTCAACTACATAGTTATCGATGTGAGAGGCACTGGAAGTTGGAATGGCAAAGGCGCCAAGCGGCTGTAAAACTTGGACAGCCGTACCGTCTTCGGCCAACGCCGAAACTTGGCTGAGGCACAGCGCCGTAACAAACAACATCAGCAGCACAACGAGAAAGATGCCTGCACGCCAAGAGTGTGACATCGAAATCGTCCTCCTTCTTCAAGCTTGACCGCTTCTACACAGCGTATCGATTGTGAGCTTTCGTCTGGATTATATCACCAAGAGTTGCGACGATAGCTTACCTGCTTTGTCTTGAATCTCTATGCGAATTGAACCTGATCGCTGCCTGGCTGCGGCGCAGCCCGGCAGCATAAACATTCGTGCCGTAAATGTAACATCTCTCTCGCTGTTGGTCCGCTTATAATTGAGCTTCCCTGTGAGCAGCGCCAAGCTCCAACAATACGTCGCCATGATCGAACACGAGCTCGCCTGGGCTCGGCTGAAAATCCAGGCACCGCAGCAAGAGCTACGGCTGGAGCGCAACAAGAAATACGGCTCGTCAAGCGAGACTCTGAGTTCGTGGCAAGCGGAATTGCTTGACTTCAGGCTGAGTGTGAGCGGTGAAGCGGCGCAGTCGAAGTCGGGCGCGAAGCCCTGGCCATCAAGCTTGCTCGCGAATGCAAACCGCATCCCGGGCGGTAGACTCTGACGAAAAATCTGCCACATGTCACAGACGAGGTCGCGTATGTCGATGGCGTCTGCAATCATTGCGGTGCCGAAGCCGCACTCATCGGTCAGACTCGGATCCGGTGAGCTGCCCGAATTCGCGGATCAACGGCATCGGTCCTCGCAACTCCGGTTCCCCTGGTGCAAGCTGGCGTGCGCGCGCCATCAGTGTAGAGCTGTATTGGAATACCGTAGGGTCTCCTCCCGGGGCGCGTCTCGCCCGCGAGCGCATAAACAGGTTCGGCAGGGCTGTTGCCGCTGCCGCCAGCACCAGCGGATTCGTTGTACGTTCCAGCTCACCCCGCGCCTGAGCGCCCAACCGCTCCGCTTCACTCGGACGCCGGCCCCTGGTTCCAAAGGGACCATTCATGCCCAATATGTCCATCGCATAGAAGAAGCCAAGGTGAGACGCCAACACGCGATTGGACGGCTCCTGTTCAACGAGCCGCCGCAAAAGTTCCTCGGCGTCATCAGGATGTTCGACATAAAGGAAGCGAGCGGCGTTGACCTGTACGCTCGCATCGGTTCGATTGGCGTCCGCCGCACGCAACCAGGCGTTGCGCGCGAGTTCATGATCCGCGGCATCGGCATAGGGTCCCCCTGATGCATAGACATATGCCAGCGCACTGGCCGCTACGTCGCTGGCCGGACTATGCTCGATCAGATACAGGATGTGCCTGAGCCGCACGGCACGGAAGACCGGGTTCATGTAATCCCTGTAGTGCGTCAACAACCGGCTTCGCGTGGCGATATCACCAGGCTCCGACTGAACGCGGGTTTCCAACTCCGCTACCTCTGGGGGCGAGAGCGGAGGCTGCGAGGAGAGCCGGGCGATGGCCTGTGCCTCCATCGCCTGTGCCGATGCAATCAAGAGGACAGCGCAAAGAAGAGGCCGAAAATCGGATCGCATAACTCGTGCTCCAGGAGCATTATTCCACTTCCCGCGTGCCCTGTCCCGCACGTTGCTGGTGGAACGTCGCCCTGGGATCGCGCGCCGAGGCATTTCCCGCGACTTCTACAGCGAAGCGCATGAGCAGCGAACCACCGGCGCCGAGAAGTCCCGCAACCATTCGCTTCTTTCTGTTCTGGCGCGGCAGCATCAACGTCACGAGGCTGGCTGCCGTCAGAACGCTTGCCGTCTTCCACATCACACTGCTCAGCCCTCTCTTCAAAGGACGTGCCACCGTGGGCACGCGGGCAGCTTCGCGCTCCATCGAATGGGCCGCGGCCAACTCGGCCAGGCGTCCGCCAATACCGAAGTATCGCGTGATGCGGCAGGCGCGCTCGTCTTCAAACATCAGATCGAAGATGGCACCGGCGCTCGCCGCCGCCGACGCCCCGAACAAAACAGGAAGAATACGTCGCGACTCCTTCCAGATGGGGATGACCGTGTTACCCGCCAGCACCCCGGTATAGGTTGCCAGCGCCGCTCCGAACGCTCCCGAAGAATAGCCCGCCGCTTCGCCGATCCGTTGCAGGATTCCATGGGAGTGCCTTGCAAATAGACCCGCCGTGATAGCGGCCGAAGGCGCCGCTGCCAGAATCCACGCGCCCATATTCATCGGCGAAGTCGGGCGGAACACGCGCAGCATATACAGGAACCGTTCCGGCCGTCCGAGGTCCGCAATCAGCAGGCCGCCGCTGATGGTAGAGCCGATGATCCCGATCCAATGGCATCGCCGGATGAACCTGTCGAGCTCCTGCGAGCCGTCAAGCTGAGCCGCCGCGCCCAGAACCAGCGAGGCGCCCGCGGCACCACCAGTGAAATAGTAAAGTGGAATAAAGGGCTTCCAAACCGATTGCTTCAGGAGCGGCCTGTCGTAGTAAGTGGGGTCGCCCGCACGAGGCACCGGCAATTGCTCCCAGGCGACACCTGTGGGTGCAAGGTGCGCCTCGGACATGCTCGTAACCTGCTGGGCCCCCTCGCCCGTCAGTTCCGCCAGTGTGGTATTGATGTCGCGCCCGTCCGTCTGAACCCGATCCACCGGCCTGCCGTCGAACGTCTGCTTCAAGAGCGGCCTCCGAGTTTGCTGAAGAAAACCGAGCCCACCGCCATCAGCGCGATTCCGGCGGCGGCCGCTGCCATGGATGCCCAGCTCCGCCCCACCTCTTTGGTCGGAATCACGGGGTCGGGAGGCAGATTGTAAACCTCGGGTTTGTCCACCAGCAGAAAGAACGCGTTCAATCCTTCGGTTCCCGGCTGCGACGCCGCATCTTCGCCGTACAGGTAAGCTTCGCGCATTCCCATATCCTGTAGCTTTTCGACGCGCGCACGGGCACGCGTTCGCAACTCGTCGAGGTCACCGAACTGAATGGATTCCGTCGGACACGCCTTCGCGCAAGCGGGCGTCATGTCTTCGCGCAGGCGGTCATAACACAACGTGCATTTCCATGCGCGTCCGTCTTCGTTCCGCCGGTCGATAACGCCGAAGGGGCAGTTCACGATGCAGTATCCGCAGCCGTTGCAGATGTCCGGCTGTACGTAGACGCTATCGAATTCCGTGCGGATGATGGCTCCGGTAGGACAGCTTTCAAGGCACCCCGCGCGCGCGCAGTGCTTGCATACGTCAGAGGAAAACAGCCATGAAAAGGCGCCTGCATCCTGCGTGGAAAGCGGCACCGGCCTTTCGATGAACGCGACGTGACGCCAGGTGGAAGCGCCCAGGTGGATCGTGTTGTCATACGACATGCCCGTGAACAACAGGCCGTCGTCGGGCAACTGGTTCCACTGTTTGCATGCTACCTCACACGCTTTGCACCCGATGCACAAAGTGGTGTCAGTGAAAAAGCCCTTTGCGCCTGCCACCCTCAGTGCCCCTCTTTGCTCTCTTCGGCTTTGAGGCCGTGCTGCGACTCCGGCTTGCGGCGCGCGGGCGGCAGATCCCTCTGCCAGCGCTTTGGGTCGATCTCGCGCACCGGTGGACCCGAGGTCGCCGCACTGCGCTTTCTGCTTTTCCGGCCAGGCTCGATGTCGCCCGTGAAGGCTTTCGATTCCTGGATCGATACATTCGGATCGGCCACGAATCCGATCAGGTCGTTAGCGGCGTCTCCCCGCGCAAGGCCCTTGGTGGACCAATGATAGGGCAATCCGATCTGATGAACCAGCCTTCCTTTGATGCGCAAGGGCCGCATACGGCTCGTCACCAGCACTCGCGCCTCAATTTCCGCGCGCATGGTTCGAATGGTGGCCCATCCTCCGTTCTTCAATCCGCGTTCGGCTGCCAGCTCCGGCGAGACTTCGCAGAACATTTCCGGCTGCAATTCGGAAAGCCATGAAAGCCAGCGGCTCATGGCACCAGCCGTATGGTGTTCGGTCAAGCGATAAGTTGTGATCACGTATGGAAAGCGCGGATCGTCGTAAGCCCGGTGGTAGGGATTATCTTTCCGCCACCACTCCATGCGCTCGGGATTGCATTGCTGGCCATATAGCGGATTCTTCACTACGGATTCCTGCGGTTCGTAATGAACCGGAAGCGGGCCGTCCTGGAGGCCCGTCGCAGCATACAACCAGCCTTTGCCATCGGCCTGCATCACGAAAGGATCGGTTCCGCCGATCGTATCTTTCCCGCGCGCGTCTTTCGAAGGATGAAACCAGGGTGGGCGCTTGACGATGAAATCCGGCGTGTCGTGTCCCACCCATTCGCCCTTTTCCTGGTCCCACCACACGAGCTTCTTACGCTCGCTCCAGGGCTTGCCCTCTGGGTCGGCCGAGGCGCGATTATAGAGGAGCCGCCGGTTGTGCGGCCAGGCCCAGGCCCATTCCGGCGCAACCCAATTCTGCTCCCAGTGCGGCTTACGGCGCGCCGTCATGTTTTGACCGTCGCGATAGCACCCGGAATAAATCCAGCAGCCGCAAGCAGTGGAGCCGTCGTCCTTCAAAGAGGTGAATCCCTCGACCGGCTTTCCATCCGCTACCGTGTATCCGTTGATCTCGTGTAGTACGGCTTCGGCTTTCGGCTCCTGCTTCGGTCCTTCCAACGGGTAGTCCCAGGTGACGTCGCGAATGGGACGGTTGCGGGGCTGATCGTATTCGCCTGCATACAGCTTTTTCAAGCGCAGTCCCAGCTTGTAGATGAAATCGAGCTCGCTCGCGGCGTCACCGGGCGGCTCGACAGCCTTGTAATGCCATTGCAGCAGGCGTTGCGTGTTCGTGAAGGCGCCGTCTTTCTCCACGTGAGCAGCGGCAGGAAAGAAAAAAACTTCTGTCCCGATGTCTTCGGTACGAATCTCTCCGCGCTCAATCTCCGGTGCGTCACGCCAGAAATCCGCCGTTTCCGTTACGGAGAAATCGCGAACGACAAGCCATTCGAGCCGCCGCAGCCCCTTACGATGCAGCGGCCCGTTCATGGACCCGACCACCGGGTTTTCGCCCATCACGAAATAGCCCTTTATGCCGCCGTCGGCCATGTTGACGACGGTGTTCATGTGCGAATGGTCCGCTGTCAACGCCGGCAGGTAGTCGTAGCACCAGTCGTTGTCTCTTGTAGCCGCCTCGCCGAACCACGCTTTCAGCAGCGAGACGAAATATTTCGGAAATTCACCCCACCAGCCGGAAGGCGAAGTATTGAGCGCCAGATAAGTGGTGAGGTCTTTATCGTGCTTCGCCTTGGGCATCGGCAGGTAGCCGGGCAGCAGATTGTATAGCGTAGGGATGTCGGTAGAGCCCTGTATGGAGGCGTGGCCGCGTAAGGCCAGGATGCCGCCGCCCGGCCTGCCGATGTTGCCGAGCAGCAGTTGTACGATCGCCGCGGTGCGGATGTATTGCACGCCCATCGAATGCTGCGTCCAACCGACGGCATAACAAAACGCCGATGTCCTCTCGCGCCCGGAATTCCGGCACAATGTCTCCGCCACCTTCAGGAACAGGCTCTTCGGAATTCCGCAGGTCTGCTCCACCATCTCCGGCGTATACCGCGAAAAATGCCGCTTCAGGATCTGGAACACGCACCGCGGATGCTGAAGTGTTGGATCGGTGTGTTCGGCCTGGATCGGATTGCGTTGGATAGTCTGATCTTCTTCGTCCGATTCTCTTGCTCCGGCGGCCGGTTCGGGGTCGACGCCTTCGTACTGCCAGGTCTTCTCGTGATACTGTCCCGTCTCTTCATCCCACCCGCCGAAGAGCCCGTCCAGATCTTCGGTGTCCCGAAATTCCGCGGAAACAATCGCCGGTGCGTTCGTGTAGTGGACAACGTAATCGCGAAAGTAACGCTCGTTCTCGATAATGTAGCGAACGATGCCGCCGAGAAACGCGATGTCGCTGCCCGCACGAATGGGGACATGTATGTTGGCAACGGCGCTGGTGCGTGTGAACCGCGGGTCGACATGGATAATCGTAGCGCCACGCTCGCGCGCTTCCATCACCCAGCGGAAGCCGACGGGATGACACTCGGCCATATTGGACCCCTCGATGACGATGCAGTCCGCGTTCTGCAGATCCTGCTGAAACGTCGTAGCCCCTCCCCTTCCAAACGATGTCCCCAAACTGGGGACCGTGGAGGAGTGTCAAATACGGGCCTGATTTTCGATCTGGACGATTCCCAGCGCGGTAAACAGCTTCTTGATCAGGTAATTCTCTTCGTTGTCCAGCGTGGCCCCGCCAAGATGTGCGATGCCCATGGTGCGGCGGACCGGATGGCCCTCCTCATCCGTGTCCTCCCAGGTTTCGTCACGGGTGCGTTTCACCCGCTCCGCCACCATGTCGATCGCTTGCTCCAGCGGTATCGTCTCCCATTCCTTGCCATGCGGACGCCGGTAGAGAACATGCTGCACACGGTGAGAACCGGTAACCAGTTGGAAGGTTGCCGCGCCTTTCGGGCACAGGCAGCCGTGCGATATCGGAGAGGCCGGATCGCCCTCGATATCGATGATCTTTTCGTTCTTCACGTAGACGAGTTGCCCGCATCCAACCGCGCAGTAAGGGCAAATCGAAGATACGATGCGGTCCGCGCTCGTCGTGCGCGCTGTGAGCGCCTCCGTACGCGGCGACGCCGCAGTCCGCTCCAAACCGAACAGGTCGCGCTGTTTCAGTTGCCGGAACAGGGGCCAATTGGAAAGAGAAAAGCCGTATTCACCGGGCATAGCGAACGTAGGACGCGCAAAGTTCCCGCTTTGTTACGGCTTAGCGCGAAAACTTCTGCTCAGACACGATGCCCTCGCCCTCTTTGATGGTCACCATGCGACCGGCAGCCACGTTTTTGAACGATTCGGCACCCCCGTTGGGCCAGCGTATTTCGAGATCCGCACTGGTTGCCTTACCCAGGCCAAAGTGCAGACGGAGGTCGTTTACCGAATAGAAGCTCGATTGGCTCAGGACCGCCTGCACCTGCATTCGGCCGCCATAGCGCGCTATCACTTTCGCGCCGATGGCGGTGCGATTCGACTTCGTCCCGATGAGCTTCACCTTCAGCCACTGATTGTCACCGGAGATGTCATTCCGCAACAGCGATGGAGGTTCGTTAAGGTTCACGATCAGCACATCGAGGTCGCCATCGTTGTCGAAATCGCCAAAGGCGCAGCCGCGGCTCGGGTGGGCGGCGGCGACGCCTGGCCCTGACTCTTCGATGAACTGCTCGAACTGTCCATTGCCGAGATTGCGGAAAACCACGCGCGGGGTCTTATAGGGATATCCGGGCACCTTCTTCTCCACTTCCGGATAGACGCTGCCTGTAACGTGGAACAGGTCGGGCCAGCCGTCGTTGTCGAGGTCGACGACTCCAGCACCCCATCCGGTAAACCGGGTCTCGACACCCAGCCCAGCGCGAATGGTCATATCGTCGAACATCGCTTTGCCATCGTTGCGGTAGAGAATGCTGGTGTCGTCGGAGAAGTGCGTTTTGTAGATGTCGAGCGCGCCATCCAGGTTATAGTCGCCGATACCCAGGCCCATGCCTGCCTGCTCCATGCCGTCTTCATTCAACGCTACTCCGCTTTCGAGGCCTATTTCCGCAAATGTGCCGTCATGCTGGTTGCGCAGCAGAAAGCTGGGCGTAGAGTCGCACGCGACGTAGATGTCCGGCCAGCCGTCGTTATCGAAATCGGCCGCTACGGCCGTCATCGCATAGCTGCCTTTCACACTGCCCACACCCGATTCGCGGGTGACGTCCGTGAAGGTACCGTCGCCGTTGTTCCGGTATAATGCCAGCGCGCCCGGCGGCAACCCGCGCGGTCCGCAGTTCACCGGAACGCCTTTCCATGTGCAGTTGGCGTTTTCGCCCGGCTTTGGAACGCTCTTGAAATCGAATTCGAGATAGCTGCCCATAAAAAGATCGAGCAGCCCGTCGCGATTGTAATCCACGAACGTGCACCCGGAACTCCATCGCGGATTCGCCTGAAGCAGGCCGGCCTTCTCCGTCACGTCCGTGAACGTGCTGTCGCCATTGTTGCGGTACAGCACATTCTGGCCGAAGTAGGTGACGAACAGGTCGTCATGGCCGTCGTTATCGAAATCGCCGATGCATACCGCCGATGCCCAGCCTGTCCGCTTCAGCCCCGCTTTGTCCGTCACGTCCGTAAAGGTGCCGTCGCGATTATTCTTGTAGAGCCGGTTCCCCGCGTGCGGAGGCGCCCCTTCCAGGCGCGTCCCGCCGAGCATGAATATATCCAGCCAGCCGTCGTTGTCATAGTCGAGAAACGCGCACCCGCATCCGACCGCTTCCAGAATATATGGCTTCTGCTCCACACCGCCGTAGATGGTAGGGGCCGTGAGACCCGCCTGTTTCGCCACGTCGGTGAAGCGCGCATGAAACGGCAAACCCGACGGCTTGCCCCGGCGGGTGGGCTTTACGTTGCGTGAGGCAACGCCCTGGCCGAAAGCGTTCAGAGCAGGTATTGTGAGCAGGCCGAGTAACGTGCGGCGGTTCATAACGTACCGGTGATCTCGAAGGCGATGGCGTGCTCTCCCATCGCCGTATCGGGCAGCCGTACAATGATGCCCTGCGCCGCCGCCGACCATTCAACCGGCGCAGGCGTCCCAAGCAACTCCACGCGCGTGCCGCCGCCCGCGCGCACCGCGGGAATGGCGATTTGCGTAGGAGGCCGTTTTCCGTCCTCAAGCAGATAGAACGCATATACGGTGTTGCCGCGGCGCGTGTATGCAATCCTCCCCTCCCTATACGGAGCAAAAGCACGCGTGCCGTGAATCGCCTTGCCGTTCACCGCCATCCATCGTCCGATCTCTTCGAGACGCGCGACCGCTTCTTCGGGCAATTGTCCATCGGGCTGCGGGCCGATGTTGAGCAGCAGATTGCCTCCCTTCGCAACCACATCGATCAACAGGTGCACGAGTTCGCGTGTCGGCTTGTACGTGTCCCCCGGTTTGTAGGACCATTGTGTACCCATCGTGATGCAACTCTCCCACGGGCCATCGAGCGGTTTCTCAGGTACCTTCTGTTCGGGTGTGCGGTAGTTCTCATGCTTGCCGCCCACGGTGCGGTCCACCACGATCAGGCCGGGTTGATGGCGTCGCGCCATTGCGGCCAGACGGTCCATATCGATATTCTGCTTCGGCGGGCGCACCTGCCCGCCATCGAGCCACAGGATATCGATATGGCCGTAACCGGTAACCAGTTCCCCGATCTGTCCGTGCACGAACTGGACAAACTGCGCCCAGCGCCGCGAATCGGTCAGCGTGTCGTAGTTGGGGTTGCGGTCTTCGGCGAAGACATCCGGGCGCCAATAGTAGGGGCTGTGCCAGTCGGATTTCGAGAAATACGCGCCGATGCCGAGACCCTGCTTGCGAAAGGCGTCAAACACCTCACGAACGATGTTGGCGCGGGGATTGCGGCTGAACGGTACCGCCGGCGCAGTGACACGATATTCGGACTGGCGCGTGTCGAACATCGCGAAACCATCATGATGCTTCGTCGTGAACACCACATATCGCATGCCGGCGGCCTTCGCGTGGCGGGCCCACACGGCGGGATCGAATTCGGTTGGATTGAATGTGCGCGGCAGTGCGAAATAGCGTTTGCGGAAGTCCGCCATCTCTTCGCGAGTGGTGATCTTTGGGTTGGACCACTTGCGATCCGCCCATACCAGCGGCCAGGATTCGATAACGCCCATCTGGCTGTATGCACCCCAATGCAGCATCAGCCCGAATTTCCGATCCTGGAACCATTCGAGCCGTTGCTGGAGGCGATCGTCCGCGGCGGGTAAAGATGCGGCAAGAAGCAGCAGGGCGGCAACGCGTCTCACTTCACCAGCCTCCAGCCTTGCGCCGTAACTTCCAATCCGGTGTGACCGGCGTAGCGATCGTATACGCGCTCCATCTCCTCGACGGAATCGAAATAACCCACGAGGAACGCAGCGCTGAAATGGTCACCCGGCTTTACCGGGCGGCCGCCAAATTCCTGGATCATGCATACGTATCCGCGTTGATGGCACCATGCTTCGGATACGACAGAGGGGTCGAGCGTCATGCCCGCGAGCCACGGTCCCGCCGCGCCGGTTTTCGGATCGCGCAGACGGTAAGCGCGGATGAATCGCCGTGGAGTCTTCCCTTCCCCGCGCCGGTACAGGAACTTTTCGTCGGGCGCGAAATCGTCGAGAAACTCCTTCGCGGGGATCCGGCCGAGGTAGCTGAGGAATATTTCGCTGAACGTATCGGTGCCTTTATGTTTGATGTGACCCGGCATATCGATGCGCAAAAACAGCGCGGGGCTTTCATTCACCGTGGTGATGCGGTCGGACGAGACGAAATAACGTTGTCCTTCCGGAAAGACGATGGTCTGCTCCCACAACGATCCCGTTTTGCGCCCCGGCGCGGCGATGCGGTAGCGGTAATCCATCTTTACAGCCCGCAAAATCCTTTCCACGAATCACGTGCGGATCCAGCTTCCGGGCTTGTGTACAGATCTGAGGCCCCTCGATACTACGCTTGGCGATCCTGCCATGGAAAGCGTTGTTGAAATCGTACCGGAGGTCGCCTGTAAGGCGGTCGCGGTATGCCTCGTCGCTCCCGGGCTCCATCAGCCAGTCGACGATATCGAGCCCGAAGCCCGCGTCGCGGAAACCCGTCTTTCTGTCGAGAAACGACCCGCCTGCAACACCGGAAACATAGCCCTGCTTGCGCACAACAGCTTCGACGGCGGTTCCCTGGATGCTGATCTCGTCCACAGTTTCCGACACCTGGAAAGCCGTAAAGAAAAGCAGAAATGCCAAGCTCATTGACGCGCAGTATATCAGTTGCGAAGGGCGGTCTTCGTTATGGGTTCCCCGGAGTTTCGCGCCACATCCGTTGCAGATCGTACAGGTTGATCAGGTGCTGCTGTATGATGCGCTCACCTCCGCCCACTTCGATCGTGGTGGACACGTCAGCGCCGTAGCCGCCGTGTGCGGCCGAGCGCAAATCGGGGATGTATCCGGCCCAGGTTCCACCGACTGTGTAGGTGTAGCCGTAGAACAGAGGATGCGCCACACTGGCCTGGGCCTTCCAGGTCTTCTGTAGCACGTGAAATGGCTCGCCGGGTAGCGTCGCGATCGCGATGTCTTTCCCGATAAGTACCGTCGTCACTCCTACTGTCAGCTTCCTGTTTTTGTCCCAACGGTTCCGGAATTCGAGCAGTTCGCTGCGCGCGCGGATCGGGCCGGCTTCGACGCCGATTACATCCTTGCTCGCCTTCAGGACTTCGGCCGCGAGGATGTCTCCCATCGTCTCCGCAATGGCGAAGTCCGCGGCCTCGTCTCCCGACCGGCCCATCAACAGTGGATTGATATCGCCGGCGCCCCCTTGCACGAACATCACCTGCGTGCCCGGCAGTTCGCTTTCTACCTTCGTCTGCATCATTCCCGGGAAGTCTGCCGAGAACTTGCAGCTCGTCTTCCCGAGCACCACGGCATGCACCGCGTAGTGCACCAGCAACGCGCGCGGACGCCCTGCCGTGTCTTCCACGCGGAGCAGGTCAACGCCGGGGTCCACAGGCCCCCAGGGAATGCGCTCGGGATTCCGGTATAGCACACGCGAACGGCCGTCATTCTGCATCTGGAGCCTGTTGTACCCGAGTTGAATTGAGCCGCGCCCCACGCCAAGACGCGCCGGAAACATCGACGTCGAAGCCTGCTCGATGGCTCCAAAGATCTTTTGCTCCAATTCAGTCCGATACCGCGCGCCGGCGTCATCGCGAACCGGCGCGCTTCCAAACGGCAGAAATGCGGGCGCCGAGTGCGAATGCGACGCCGCCAGGAGCAGCACCGTGATCCCGAGCTTCGCCCTGACCTCGTCCTTCAGCCGCTCGGATACAATGCTGCCCAGATCGAGCGTGACGATCGCCATCCGCGAGCCGCCACTCTCGAGGACCAGCGCTTTGGCATAGAGCGGATCGTGCGTACCGTTCGAGGGTCCGCACTCGCGATCCCTATAGCCGTACATCTGCATAGAGACGGCGGGCGTGATGTCAACCCGAGCCACTCCTGCCCGCAACTCGGGCACCGTCTCCGCGTGAGCAGAGGCGAGCAGGCAAAGAAAGAAAACGATGCGTTTCATGCGAAATCTCCTGTTTGTACGGCCCGTCACGACAGCGGCGGAATCGTATACGGCTCACGGTAGTCCCGGCTGAACAACGCGTTCGCCTCGCCGGCGCCGATGAATTTCCCGGTAGCGCGCGAAAGCCGGAGCGTCCGTCCGGTTCGCAGGCTAATATTGGCCAGATGGCAAAACGCGGCGGCACGGGTGCCGATCGCGATATCGGCAGTGAGCTTCCGGCGGTCATGCGCGCGGACAGCATCGAGAAAGTTTTTCATGTGCGGTTTGGTCGCCTCTTCGTCTCCCTCCACGGCTTTTTCGTCCAACACTTTTTCGTACTTCTCCGCCCGCCGGATTTCCCGGGACACGGCCTGCTCCGGGCTGAGGCGGGCCAGCGAGCTCCGGTAAACCTGAACGCCTTCCGGGTCCACCACCATGTAGCCGAGCTCGCCGAAGAAGAGGTTTCCAATGAAGCTGCGCGTCCGCGCGGGAACCAGGCCCTCCGGTGGAGTGGGCAAATTGCGCACATCGAAGGTGACCTGCGCATCGCCGAAATCGAAGACGGCATGTTGTGTGTTGGGCGTCTCCTGGTCGTCCTTCCATACATACTTGCCGCCCGTCGAAGTCACCGAATCCGGCCATCCGCCACGGCCAATGCCCCACAGGCAGATGTCCATTTCATGGACCCCTTGATTGCCGATATCGCCGTTGCCCGTATCCCAGAACCAGTGCCAGTTGTAAGCAAACTTATTCAAGCTGTACGGCTTGACCTGCGCGGGGCCGAGGAACCGGTCCCAGTCGAGCCCTGCCGGCACCGCGGCATCCGGCGTATGGCCAATCGAAAACCGGCGGCGAAAGCAGAGCCCGCGGGCGTGATAAACCTGTCCTATTGCGCCATCGCGCAGCAGTTGCATGGCGCGTTTCTTGTGGGTTATGGAGCGGCCTTGCGATCCCACCTGAACCACCCGGTCGTATTTCCGCGCGGCCAACACCATTTGTTCCGCTTCGAAGAGATTGTGGCAGGCCGGCTTCTCGACATACACGTCCTTGCCCGCCTGGCACGCCCATATGGTCGCGAGCGCATGCCAATGATTCGGAAGCGGCAGCGACACCGCGTCGATCTCTTTGGAATCGAACAGTGCGCGCATGTCCGAATACTCGGTGGCGTTGTAGTTTCGGAGCTTGCGTACAAGCGCAGCGGCGCGTTCACGCGCAGCCTGGTGGACATCGCAGATCGCCGTGATCCGGCAATCGGACTCGAACGTCGAATAGTAGTTCAGGTGATCGGTTCCCCGGCCACCGAGACCCACGACGCCCAGCGAAACGCGATCATTAGCCCCGATGATAGGAAATTGGGCACTCGCGATCGCGGCACTTACGCACTTCACAAACTGCCGTCTTTGCTGTTCCATCTGAATTACTCCCCTGGGTAAGTCATAACTTATGAATGCCGGCTCCCAGGCCTCACAGCCTCTCCGGAATCAATCCCGGCGTGTCGCTACGTTGCCGCTCGCTCTCGGGGTTGAAGGGGTTCAGCATTTCCTTAAAGCGCCCGGGGCCGGGTAAGTAGATAAACAGCTTGCCGCCCCGGTCGCTTTCTCCGCAGAAGACCGCGCCGTCCGGAGCGACCGCTATCGCGTCAAATTGATACGCCCGGTGCGAATAGTAAGGGCTCCGGTCGACGGCGAATGGTCCCAACTCCGAAAAGCCCTTCTTGCCGCTCAAATCCCACGTATGCAGTTTGCAGGATCGCTCAAACTCACCGGTGATGAGGTAGAGGTTGTTGTCTTTACCGGCGGCCATCGCACGCAGCCGCCGCATAATACGGGGCTTCCCGAGCACTGCCACATCATCCTTTCCGATATCCAGCCGCACCAGGTGTCCATCGTTGGTGCCGGCATACACGTTGCCGCTGGAGTCCGTCGTGAACGCTTCGACAACGGGATAGTCGTAAGAACTCAGTCCTTCCCAGTATTCGCCTGGAAGCCGTATGAACGTCTGCTCGATCTTCCCGCTGCCGGGACGGTAGCGGACGATGATGCCGTTGTCCCCGGACGTGTACACGTCACCGGATTTCGGATCGCAGTACAAAGCCCGCGGCACGCTTCGCCAATGACGCTCCGGTCCGCTATAAACCTTGTGCGCGAGCAGCTCGCCCAGATCCTTCGTGGTGCGTGTAGCTAGGTCGAAAATGAAGAAATGCGCGTCGGGGTACGTAATCCCATAAATCTTTGATTTATCCGCACTCATCGTCATCGCATAAACCGTGTTGTGCGAAACCGGAACGCCGAGGTCTTCTACTTTCGCCGGCGAGTCGTTTGTGTAGCGTTCGACATCGCCAGTTTTGGGATCATAGCGATAGATGTGGCCACCGGCATAGTCCCGGTAAGGCAAAGTAATATCTTTCCAGAGTTGCTTCTCGATGCCCTCGACCTCCACCGGAAATTCCTTTGTAAGTTCTACGGGCGAGTACATACTAAGTCCGGTACCTATGTAGATTTCTCCGTCTTTGCCTTCCACTAAGCCGTGATAAACGCCGCGCGCATCCGCGATTTTCCCCAGCGGCCGTACCTTGTTAATGAAGCGGTTGTAGAAGAACAGGTACGACTGCGTCCGTCCGCTGGTTGCTCCGTAGATGAAACCGTTTGAATGCGCCAGGAGTGCCGAAATGCGGCTGTTGTCGGCTGGAATGAGATTCTGCGCGGGATATCCCAAGTCCCGGTAGTCCATGCGATGAGTGTCGAAATGGGGGTTGACCCAGCGCTGTCCCCACAAAGCGCCGCTCGCGCCGCCCAGAAACAGAAATGCCAACACGGGAGCTGCGGTCCAGGGTCTCTTCATCTTCGTTCTCCTATTTACCGGACGGGGAATAGCAGCCGAGGCCCATGCTGTAGGCGCGTCTGCCGCGGCCTGCCCGGTAGCGCGGGTCGGGCTCTTTAAACGCGCCCACGAACCACAGCCGTCCGTCCTTATCGATCTGCGCACCGCCCATACCCGAGGCGGTACGTCCGTCGGCGGTGCGCAGCACTCCCACGTCCTCGCGCCGGCCAGACTTCAGATCGTAAGTCACGAGGAACGACGCGCCCATTACATCTTTGGTAACCGCGCCATAATCGAAGTCACCGGCCATCACAGTTATGTAGTATATTTTTCGCTCCTTCTGAGAAAGGGCCATAGCCAGAGTTGCATAAGGAAGGTTCATCGGATCGCCGTCGCGAACGCCAGGAGCGGCCATGGAGACAAGGGGCGATACCGTCCCTTCCTGACCTTTATGGGGATCGTACTTAAAGAGCAGATTACTGCCGCCGATGATGCCATAGGCCGCGCGATCCAACGGATCCCATTCGATGATGCGCCACTGCGCCTTGCGGTCCAGCATGGGATTTGCCATGGTGCGCGACTGGTTAATCAGCGGCAGGCGGATGTGCTCAAAGTCAAAAATGCGGTCCTGTTGGATGTCGTATTTCCAGATGCGCCCCGGCGGAAAGCTGCCATACACATTTCCGAGGTCGTCCGAGAAGATGGTGCGGCAGACATCCCAACTGTCCACGCGGCCGAGGTCTTCGGTCCAGTCCTTGTCAATGTGGTACTTGTACAGGTGGCCATTCTCGGCAAGGCCGTAAATGAGCCTGCGCTTAGGATCCATGGTCTGCCCAAGCAGGCCCCAGAAGCTGTTGATCAATCCGAGTTGCTCCACCTTTCCCGTTTTCATATTGATCCGGTACCAGCGCGGTCCCTTGTAGCTGGCGGCATCGATGGCCGGCGGGCCGTTGTCCTCGCTCAATGAGCCGAAGTACACCCAGCCGTCCAACTCCTGCATCTGAACGTGGATCTTGCCGTTCGTCCAAATGCCCTTACCGCGTTCCTCGCTCACTTCGGTCAGGTTGGCCAGGTGGCGCATCTCCCCGGTCGCAGGATCAAACCGGTAGACATTGGCTGCGTCGGCATGCGTGCACAGTCCCACGTAGATCTTGCCGTCGGAGCCGATATAGAGAGCGCTCCACATCTGAGCGTCTTTATCCACGGTGCTGAAGCGGTAGTGCTTGATCGGCACGAATTTCGCCCGGTCGTCCGCAAAGCACGATAGTGTCGAGCACAACAGAATGAAGCCTGCAAACATCGCACGGAACATAGCGCACTCCTTGAATCGGTCTACCTGACTTCGCGCCGCATAGCGTGACGGCGGTTCGGCCACGAATTATACGCGTAACTGCCCTGCGCTGGCTATTCGATCACGGCGCCGTCTCCGACGTCTTCGCCGATGCGAACCATGCGCCCTGCCGGAGCAACCTGGTTGTTGCTCAATTGGATACTGCGGCTTGCGGCGCCGGTCACCCGCAGGAAATCCTGAACGGCATGCGGTGTGCGGGCGCCGCGGACCATGGCTCCAACGACATCGTGAAACCACAGCACGGCTTCCTTGCCATGCACGCTATCGGCGCGGAAACCGTCCAGATCCAATTCGCGGACATCGTGGAAGATCATCGCGGGCCTCACGTCGGGCTCCTCCGTCCTGAGTTGCAGACTCCTCATGGTCAAACCTTCCACGTGGCGCACGAAGAACCCGTGCGACGGCAGTTTGCCGAACATCCTCGCCTCGGGGTACTTGTCCTCCTGCTCCGGGACGTCCAACAGCCCCCTTACTTCCTGCTCTCCGCCTTTCATGGTGATATTGATGCCGGTGAGGCTTACGTTCTGCACGCGATGCCCCGGCAAACCCGTGACAGAACTGCTCATCGTTCCGCCGGCCGCTATGACATTATTGATCGAAACATTCCGCAGACTGCCGGTAGTGGGAACCGCCTGTCCGCGTCCGCGATTGCCCAGCCGGATGAAGATCGGCGTGTCCACATCCCGCATGGTGATGTTTGAAACCACCACGCCGTCGGTTACCGCGCCATCCACCATCTCAACGGCAATTCCGGAGATGGGACGTTGGACCGTGTCCGGCTTGCCGTATATTGCGCAGTTCGTCACGGATATGTTGCGGAAGTCCCCTCGGCTCTCGGTGCCCATCTTGAAGGCGTTGCACCTTGTGGTCAGAACACAGTTGGTGATGGTGATGTTCTCGCTGGGCAGTATCTTGCCGCCTCGTTGTCCAGTGGTCTTGATGACAATGGCATCGTCGCCGGTATCGATAAACGAATCGGCGATCAGAACGTTGCGGCTGGAGTCCGGGTCAATGCCGTCCGTGTTGGGACCACGCGGGTCGGCGATGATCCGAATGCCGCGGATGAGCACGCCATCGCACTCCAACGGGTGAATAGCCCACCCCGGCGCCTGACGAATAGACACATCCTGCACGCGCACATTTCGCGAGTTGACGAACTCAAGAAGCGGACTCGGCCTTCCCGGCATCGCCTTGTAAGAGCGCCGCCCGGTCTGTTTATCCCACCAGGTGTCGCCGTTTCCGTTGATGGTTCCCTGCCCTTCCACGGCGATATTTTCGGCGTCCACCGCGTAGATCAGGCGGCGCGGGTTGTAATCCTCGGCTCGTTTGCTCGCCCACAGGGTAGCGCCCGGATACAGGCGCAGCGACACGTTGCTCTTCAAAACGAGGGTGCCGCTCAGGTAATTGCCGGCCGGAAGGACCACAACGCCGCCACCGGCGCTGAAGGCGGCATCGATGGCTTTCTGGATGGCCGGAGAATCTAAAGTGACCCCGTCTCCCTTTGCGCCGTGCGCGCGCACGTCGAATGTTTGTGCGGCGGCGGCCGCGGCGAACAACATCACGATTGCAGACGTTTTCATGTGCGCTCCTTTACTTCCCATGAATATGGGTACGACCGCCCAATCGTTCGCGCGCATTCCGGAGGTCGTTCCCTTCGAGGACCAATTCGTCCGCGGAAACTCCGCGGACGGAAGCGAAGGCTCCCGCGCCTGCCGCTGCGACGCTGCCGGAGATGAAGACGTTCTTCGCGTGATCGAGTCCGAATACGGCGAGAGAACCGTCCGGTTTCGCTTGCCGGCCGTGAAAGCCGGAAACGATCAGGTCCTCCACGCCCTTCGCGTAGACGGCATGCCGCTCCAGGAGCGGCGCGTCCGCGGCCCACACTAACTTAAGGTCGCGCAGATGCAGTCCCCGCACATTCGCGAAGACCCAAGCGGCGGGAACGGAACTGTAGTCGGCTTCCGGCTCCACTCTCCCCACGTTGCTGCTGCCCCGCGGCTTCGACATCTTCTCCACCGGTTCGAAGCCGGTAACACGCATGGTTACGCCGCGAAACGCCACGTCCTCCACGGGTTGGTCCGGCATGCCGCCGACAAGCACGCGCCCCTTCGTAGCCAGCATGAGATCGCTGAAGTTGATCCGCCTGACCCGGCTCTGCCGCGAGTCCGGAAAACGCTTTTCCAAATCGATGTAGATCGGGTACTCAGCGGAATTCGGGTGCGTGGGGAACGTCTCGATGCTGATGTTGGAGAAGCTGACATCCTCGAAAACGCCGCCGTCTTTCGCATAGATCGCCAGGCCGACGCGCGTCTTGCGAATTACGATATTCGAAAACACGATGTGGCGGAAGTCGCCGTGGCTCTCGGTCCCGAGTTTCAGGGCTGCATCGTCGCTTACGAGCACGCAATTGTTCACAATCACGTTCTCGCAGGCTCGCGCCGGCATGCCGGCCCTCCCGGTGGTCTTCAGCACGATGCAATCGTCGCCGGTCTCGATATAGCTATCGGCGATGATCACGTGGCGGCTGGAGTCGGGATCGATTCCATCGGTGTTCGGGCCCTGCATGGGGCTGATGATGGAAATTCCGCGGATTTCGACGCGCTCGCAATTCAGCGGGTGAATGCCCCATCCGGGTGTGTTTCGAATACGAACGTCGCGGATGCGGACGTCCCTGCAATCCACGAGTTCGATCAAAGGGCTGGGGCGCCGCTTATGGGGCTTGAAATCCGGGTACCAGAACGCATCGCCGTTTCCTTCGATCCTGCCGGGACCTTCGATGCCGATGTTCTCCGCGCCTTTGGCATAAATCAGGTGATTCGGCTGATAATCCTCTATCTTGCGGCTTCCCGCCAAGGTTGCGCCGCCGCTCAGATAGAGAGTGACGTTGCTCTTCAGTACGAGCGTTCCGCTCAAAAAAGTTCCAGCGGGAAGATGTACTGTTCCCCCGCCGGCGCGCGCGCAGGCGTCGATCGCCTGCTGGATGGCCCTCGTATCGTTCGTCTTGCCGTCGCCGGTGGCGCCGTGGGCCCTGACATCGAAAACACCTGGGGGCGCCTGCTGAGCCGCGGCCGCGGCCGCGGCCCAGCAGACGAGGCACATTAACCAGGAAGCTTTCATGCCGTTTCCTGGCTACCAGGAAAGCCGCCCTGCGAGTTGAATCTCGCGCGGGCCCTCCGTCGTAGAAGTGATGCGGCCGAAACTGGCATTGGTGACCGTAGTGTTCGGCGAGCCCAGGTGCGTGGTATTGAAGGCGTTGTAGAATTCGGCCGAGAACCGGAACTGAACACGCTCCTTAATCGGAAAGCTTTTCGCGAGCGTGAAATCCCACTTCCTGGTTCCGGCCGCCCGCAGATCCACGATGCGCGAGGAGAGCTGGCGCAAGGTGAACGGCTCCTGTGGAACGAACTGCGTCACGTCGAACCACTCGTCCACGGTCCGGGGGTTGTCCTCCGACCGGAACAGGCGTTCTCCGGCAACGCTGAGGGCCGCACCGGATTGGAACGTCCCCACCCAGTTGAGCTGCCATCCTCCGAGAACATGTCCCACCACAGGATGAGCGCCACTCAGGAACCGGCGCCCTTTTCCGAACGGCATTTCGTAAATGCCATGCACGACAAAGCGCTGCGGCCGGTCCGAGTTGGAGATCACGCGTTCCGGCTTGGCGTCGTTGGAGTTCAGGTACGAAGTCGCTTCCATGAGCTTCGATACCGTGTAGATGGCGCCGAAATAGAGGCCTTGCGCCATGCGCCGGGTAACCTGGAGTTGCATCGAGTCGTAATGAGACCGGCCATAAGGCAGAACGGCCTCTGTAAGCCCGGTGAAATGCGGGAAGGGCCGCAGCAACTGCGACACCGTGGTGGTCCGTTGGCTCAGGGAGCTGGTCGAGTCTGTCACCACACCGTAGAACGGGTTGGGGACGCTGGCGTTCAGCCGGGTCCTCAATGATAAGTATTCGTTCGGATACTGGTTCAAGCCGCGGGTCATCGCAAGCCTCTGAGACACGTTGCCGGAGTAGCTCGCATCCACGGACACCTGTGCCGGCAACACGAACTGGAAACCCATCGAGAACTGTTGGCTCATGCCGTTGAGATATCTGGGCACGGTGCCTGCGGGCGCTCTACCCGCCGTAAGGCTCTGCCCAACGCCCGTCATCAGCCCGTTGGCGTTTCCGGGCGGCATGCTCAGGCCATTTGGAAATGGATCGGAAAGCAGGTGAAAAGGAGTGAGATTGTTGTCGAGCGATGTGATCATTCGCGTGGCTAGGCTGAAACCGTCCGCCCGGAAGTTACTCACGTTGTTCGGAACGTAAAACATGCCGTAACCGCCGCGCCACACGATCCAATCGGTCACGCGGTATGCAAAGCCGAAACGCGGCGCATACATGAGCGCGGACGTCTTCAGGTTTCCCCGCGGGACGCCGCCGGTGTTCAGGAATCCGAGTCCGCCCTTTACCGAAAGGGACGCGAGTTCGGGAATCGGACTCTGGGCGTAATTTGCGGCCGCGGCGGATTCGATGGGACTGGCCACATCGAAATCGAATCCCGCGCTTCCCTGGTTGAATCGTTCAGTGACAGGCCCTTCGTGCTCGAAACGAAGCCCCAGGTTGAGCGTCAGCCGGTTGGTGGCCTTCCAGTCGTCCTGGACGTAGAAGGAGAGGTACGTATTCTGCAGCGCCATCGACGCATTCATATCCGCAAACCCGCTCGCCGGGGCGCCCAGGAGAAAAGACGCCACGTCGTGGCCCGCCGTCGTGGTGCTGCGCGTTGGGTCCGGACCGCGGGTGAATACACGGTTAAAGTCGAACCGTCCGCTTGAGCGGCCCGGCTGAAAGCTGTTCGACTGCGCGAGCTGATAACGGAATCCGTATTTCAGCGCGTGGCGGTTCATCGTGGTGTGGAAATTGACCAGCGGGTTGTACTGATTGACGACGTTCCTCTGCGCTTGCCGGCCGGCCCCGAGATGCTGGACGTCTCCGCTCATTTGAAAGCGCGGAAAATTCGCGAAGGCAATCGAATTCGCGAAGCTCGCCGGAAAGCCTAGCGTCGCGATGTCGAAACCCTCGCCGAACATGAACTCGCCATCGAAATAGCGCGTGAATCCGGCGCGGACGTCCATGACGATGCGCGGGCTGACGATCCAGGTATAGCCGGCGCCCGCCGCGATATTGCCGCGGGCGAAAACATCCTGTCCGCTGGTGGGATTGCCCGCCGGGCGGGAGGCTTCGCCATAGAAGGGGGCGCTCGGGTCGGTTCGATGATTCCATCCGAACCGCAGGAAGAGATTGTGCGCCGGCCCGATCTGATGGTCGCCTCGAGCGGACACGCTGGCCCATCTGAGCTCGTTCATATTCGGGATGTCGAAATTCTCCAGATTCGAAGCTGTCGGCGTGACGTTCGGCATCGGGTAGTATTTCATGGCCGCCACAGCCACCGGGTCAAGGCGGCTGGCGGGAATGATATTACCCGGGAACGGAGATCTCACGTATCCGGAGCCGCTGGGCTGCGTCGTGGCCGGATCGAAGATCGTCAACGGCTGCCCGCCTTGGGCGAACGAGCGCGTGAAGTCTCCATTGCGCTCCAACGCAGAGGGCACGATGGCTCGCGACCGGCCGACGCCGACGCTGCGATGCCCCTCGAAGTTCGTGTGGAAATGGGTGCGGTCGCGGCCGTCATACAGCTTCGGAAGATACACCGGACCGCCCACGTTGAAACCGTATGTGTTGCGCTTGCGTTCGGCTTTCGGATTCCCGTTGCGGTTATTGAAGAAGCTGTTCGCGTTGAGGTTGTCGTTGCGATGGAACCAATAGACGCTGCCCTGCAGTTCGTTTGTGCCCCCTCTGGTGGAGACGTTCACGAAGGCCGCGCCCGAGTGGCCGTATTCCGCGTCAAATGCGTTGGTCTGGACGCGCATTTCCTGCACGGCTTCCGGCGGAGGACTGAAACTGACCGTCTGGATGCGCATGTTCGGAATGCCATCCAGGAGAAATTCCGAACTGCTCTCGGAGCCGCCGGCGGCAAAATCCGAAGGCCCGTTGTTATCCCATTGGTTGATGTCGGCCGAGCCGCGCATGTGCTGAACGCCGGCTGCCAGCGTGAGGAAAGCGTATGGGTTGCGGCTAATCAGCGGCAGTTCGGCAATGACCTGCGTATTCACCGAAGTGCCGAGCGCGCCGGTTTCCGTGCGAAGCAGCGGACTCTCCCCGGTGACCGTGACGGATTCGGTCAGTTCGCCCACCTCCATTGTCGCGTTGAGCGTGGTGGTTTCGCCGGTTTCAAGGAGAATGCCGTCCCGGACGAATTTCTTGAAGCCTCCCGATTCGATTTCCAGCCGGTACGTGCCAAAGTCGAGGAGCGCGAACCGGTACAGGCCGGTTACGTCGCTGCCCGTCTCTCGCACCAGACCGGTAGCGGTATTGACGAGCCGAAGCTTCGCGCCAGGTATCGCGGAACCACTGGAGTCGTAAACGACCCCCGTGAGATTGCTCTTGTTCACCTGTCCGGACGCAGATGCCAGGAAGCACAAACCTGCCATCCCCGCCAACAAATATTTCCGAATGTGCATACGTTTTCACCCCTGCGAGGTTTCACACCTCAGTTCGAAATCACGCGATCGTTTGGACCGGGACCGCTGTCACATAGCCCGCAGTCCGTAAAACCCTTCACGTGATGCTGGATAATCGTTTCGCCCGCGCCCCATGACTCACGGCGAAGACGCTCCTACCATTTCTGGCATCGATTGTAGATCCGCCCTGTTGCACGATCAAGGTACTTAAATGCCCTTTCATGAACTTTTTTGGCGTCCCGTCCGCTTCGCCGGGGCTGGTCGGGTAGTTTAACGAATCCCAAGCCGTGTGCCCTGTTGGGCGTAGCTCTGTCAGGCCTCAGCATAACTTCCGTTCCTTCGCCGCCACATCGCGTATAGCAACCCAAGAGTTAGCCACCCTGCACCCAAAACCTGTGCGACAGGGCGCAGATTCAGCCAGATGTAAAAGCAAACCAGGAATCCGGCAACCGGAGGCAGAACAAACGCCATGCTCCGGTTTCCGCTGCGGAGCGCGTGCCGCAGTGCCGCAACATTAACGCCCATGAACGCGATGAATGCGCCGAAATTCAGCAGTTCCGCGGCGAGTTGGTAACTGAGCGCAAACCCGCCGATCACGCACAGCGCGCCGACCAGTAGTACGGCGTTGGCGGGCACGGCGGCGCGCGACAGCGTTGCGAAGAACTTCCGCGGCAGCGTATTCTCCCGGCCCATGGCGAACATGAGGCGAGCGGCGCCGAGTTGCGCGCCCATGCCCGATCCCACGCTGGCGACCAATAAACTGAAATTGAGCAACGCAAACAGCCCCGGCCCGCCGACTCGTCCCCCCACGTATACGTAAGCCGTGTCGGCGTCGGGAAACGTAGTGTAGTCCGGCCAGATCACTTGCGCGATGTAAACTTCGGCGGTCGCGAGCACGCCGGTGATGGCGCACGTCAGTACCGTGGCGCGCAGGATATTGCGTTTCGGGTTCTCGACCTCCTCCGATAACGTCGAGATCCCGTCGAAACCGATATAAGTAAGCGCCGCGATCGAGGCGCCGGTCAGAACATCCGAAGAAGAAAATGTCGCTGGATTATAGAATGGCAGCAGCCAGGCCCCTGCTTCCGGTGGGGCCGCCCAGAGATAACGCGCGGCCGCACCAAAGAAAATCACGATTACACCACCAAGACCGCAGGCGAGAAACGTATTGGTGCGCGCCGAAGCTTCCACACCCCGCAAGTTCAGCGACGTGAACAGCAGGGCAAAGAAGACAACCCAGACTCCGTACGGAATGGCCGGCAGGAAGTTACCCGCCGCTTTCGAACACCAGATGGTGCAGAGGATCGGATTCAGAATGTAGTCCAGCATCATCGCCCATCCGGTCGCCTCCCCCGCCAGCGAATGGATTTCCCGGCCGACATACGTATAAGCCGAGCCCGCCGACGGATAGACGCGCGCCATACGCCCGTAGGCGATGGCGGTAAACAGCATTGCCACGAGCGCGATCAGCACCGCCAGGACTGCATGGCCTTTCGACACCTGGCTGGCGACACCGAAGAGCGGCATCGGCGCGGTGGGCTGAATCAGCACGATCCCGTAGAAGACGAGATGGCGCAGTCTCAAAACGCGGCGCAGTGTCGTGGGTGGACTTACCACGGTCACGATGTCTCTCTGCGTTCGGCGAGGGCGGTCGTGACTTTATCATACGCGGCAATAATGTCGTCTTCGTCCCCCTGTGTCAGGCAGGACGGAATGGGCAGCATGAGGGTGCGCTCGAACAGGTCGTCGGCCACCGGGCATGTTCCGCGTTCGTAGCGGCCACCGAGGCCCTGGTTCGACGGATGGCTCCATGGGAACCGGGCACGGTCGACGCTACCGCGCCGCACCAGACTGGCGATGTTGTAGTAAGCGTGCAGTCCAAAGTCCTTGAGCAGGATGTTGGCCACTCCCTGGGGATACGTGACGATCCCCTCCGCACGCAATGCATCGCACGCCGCCGCGGCGGTGGCGCCGTCGCGGAAAATGGTCAGCAGAAAACAGGACGTGTCGCCGGCGGAGTCGACGAGCCGCCGCAGTCCGACCTCCGGCATTCCCTGAAGAGCGGCGCGAATCCGCCGCTTGCTATGACGCATCGCACCGACGATGCGAGGCAGTTTTGCCAACTGCACCCGCAGCACCGCGGCGCGGATTTCATCCATCCGGTACCCGCGTCCCCAAAGCAGGAGGTCCGGGTCGGAGGTAACAAGACGGCCGGTCTCGTCACGCATGTAGCCGAGATCGTGGGAGGCAAACATGCGCGCGTAGAGCCGGTCGTCGTCCGTAATTGCGCAGCCGCCCTCGCCGGCGGTTATGTTCTTGTTCATCTGAAAGCTGAACACCGCGGCATCGCCGAACGTTCCGACGTTCCGCCCGCCAATCGTGCCGCCCGCGCATTGCGCGCAGTCCTCGAGCAGAAACAGTCCGTGCCGGCGGGCGATGTCGAGAATGCTGCGCACATCGCCGGGCGCACCGCTCATGTGAATCATCACAATGCCGCGCGTGTGAGGCGTGATGCGGCGCTCCACGTCCGCCGGATCGAGGCAGAAGGTGTCGTCGATGTCGGCGAGCACGGGAACTGCACCGAGATTCACCACTGCGGCAGCGACCGAGACCCAGAGGAACGCGGGAACGATAATCTCCTGCCCCGGACCGGCGCCGAGTGCAGCCAGCGCGACATGCAGCGCACCGGTACCGCTGCTTACGGCAAGGGCGTGCCGCGCGCCTGTGAAAGCGCGGAAGTCGGCTTCGAACCTGTCGGCTTCGCATTGCAGATCGACGCCGTAGTACCGGAAGAGCGAGCGCGAGCGCAGCACTCGCACCGCCGCTTCGATTTCCTGTTCGCCTATGTGGTGAACGCCGGGAAACTCCAGCGGCAACGGCTCCGTGCGGACCGGGGAGCCTCCATCGATCGCCAACTTCGGTTCAACCTTGGGTAGCATTTGTTTTAGCAGAATAGCTCCCGCCGGTTCTGCCGAAAAGCAACTTATCCACCATGTACAGCACTTAAATGCCCTGCGGCGATCAAACAAGTACCGGGACAGAACGATATGTCACTGGCATCGCCGCCCCGCGGCGGCTATCTTTGCAAGAAGCATGAAAACTCCCCTGCTTATCGCCTGTACGGCTACCGCACTGATGGTTGCCTCCGCCACCGAAAGCCCGAAGTATCTGGATCCAAAACAGCCCGTGAGCGTGCGTGTAGAGGATCTGCTGGCTCGCATGACGCTGGAAGAAAAGATCGGCCAGATGAACATGCCCTGCGTGTACCTGCCGCAACTCGGCGGCGGCAGATCTTCGGGCAACAGCCGCGTTCTCGACGACAGGATTGTCGCCGCCAGGATGGAAGGAACGAAGCGCTTTGCAGCGGGCGAGTTTGCCGAAGGGGTAGGTCCCGGAGGCGGTTTCTTCACGCTTGCCAACACGGTGCTTTATGAAGGCCCGCGCCAGCAGGCGGAGTTCTTCAATGAGTTGCAGCGCATCGCGCTTCGGTCCCGGCTAAAGATTCCGCTGCTGCAGACCGAGGAAGGCACGCACGGCTTTATGGCGTCGGGCGCAACGATCTTTCCGGAAGGTCCGGCCCTTGGCAGCACATGGAATCTGGATCTGATTGAACGCATATACGCGGCAGTCGCACGCGAGGCCCGTTCGGTCGGTGTTCATCAGCTTTACACGCTCGTGATCGAGCCGACGCGCGACCCGCGTCTCGGCCGGAACGAGGAAGGCTACAGCGAGGACCCGTATCTGGTATCACAGATCGCCGGGCGAATCGTGGCCGGCATCCAGCGCGACGACATTTCCGCGCCCGATGCAGCCATTGCGGGATTGTGCCACTTTCCGGGGCAGAGCCAGCCCGTCGGAGGACTCGAGCGTGGCCCCATGGAGATGAGTGAACGTGTGCTGCGCGAGATCTTTCTGCCGCCCTGGGAAGCCGGGATCGGGAAGGCCGGAGCACTCGGAGTGATGCTGACGTACCCCGCCATCGATGGCGTGCCATCGCACGCATCTTCAAAGCTTGTGAAGGGCATACTGCGCGGGGAACTTGGCTTCCGCGGTCTGACTCTGGGAGAAGGCGGGGGCATTTCTACGCTTGTCGAGGAGCACGTTGCGGCCGATGCGAAGGAAGCGGGAGAGATCGCACTTCGCTCAGGTCTCGACGTCGGGATTTCTCTCGAACGGGGATATCTGAAACCGCTTGCAGACGGAGTGCGGGAAGGGCGCGTTCCGCTCGCGCTCGTGGACGGCGCGGTCCGCCGGATTCTGACCATGAAGTTCGAACTGGGCCTTTTCGAGAATTCGCTGGTCGACGTGGACCACGCAATGAAGACGGTACACACACCGGAGCACCGGCGGCTGGCCCTGGAAGCCGCGCGGGAAGGAATCGTACTTCTGAAAAACGACAAGAACATGCTCCCGCTGCGCCGCGACCTGAAATCCATCGCGGTGATCGGACCGAACGCCGATAACATACGCAATCAGCTTGGCGACTATATCGCGCGGAAGGTCACGACGCCTGTGACCACGGTGCTTGGCGGCGTGCGCGCCATCGCGCCGAATGCGCGCGTACAGTATGCGAAAGGCTGCTCTGTTTTGGGTGAAGACCGGTCGGGCTTCGCGGAAGCAGTGCGTATTGCGAAGGAGTCGAACGTCGCAATTGTGGTAGTCGGGGAAAACGAACGTCACTCACCCGAGGGAGGCACGAACGGCGAGGACCTCGACGTAGCGAGTCTGGACCTGACGGGCGTGCAGGAGGATCTGGTGAAGGCCGTGGCCGCGACCGGCACACCAACCGTGGTTGTGCTGGTGAACGGACGTCCGCTGTCGACTCGCTGGATTGCGGCGAACATCCCCGCGGTGATTGAGGCGTGGCTTCCCGGTGAGGCGGGCGGAACGGCGGTGGCCGAAGTTCTGTTCGGTATTTACAATCCAAGCGGCAAGCTGGCGGTGACGGTGCCGCGGCATGTAGGCCAACTGCCGATCTACTACAACTCGAGTCCGTCGCGGCTTCCGGCGGAACGCGGCCGAGGACCGGCGTGGCGGGGATATGTGGATTTGGAAGGATCGCCGCTGTATCCCTTCGGCCACGGCCTTAGTTACACCACGTTCGAATACTCGAATCTGCGCATTGAACCGAAGTCCATGCCGCCGGGCGGAACCGTTCGCATCTCTGTGGACGTTGAGAACAGCGGTAAGCTGGCGGGCGATGAGGTGGTGCAGTTGTATCTTCGGGACAACGTCTCCTCCATCGTTCGTCCAATTAAGGAGCTGAAAGGATTCCGTAAGATTCATCTTGCTCCGGGAGAGCGCCGCACGGTTACGTTCGACGTCACGCCGGAAGAGCTCGCGTTCTACAATCGGCACCTTGAGCGGGTCGTGGAACCAGGCACATTCACTGTAATGATTGGCCGCTCGTCGGAAGATATTCCTCTGAGCGGCTTATTTGAAGTGCGTTGACCGGGTGCCGGCTGTACTCCGCTGGCGACGAGCCAACAAGCCTGCGGAAGACCCGGGCGAAATAGCTGGCATCCTTGAAGCCGCACTGCCGCGCGACGGTCGAGACGTTGTGCGCGGGATCCAGCAGAAGCCGCCGGGCGAGTTCCACACGACGGCGCATAACATAGCGCTCGAATGTATCGCCAGTGGTCTGGCGAAACACGCGGCTCAGATGTCCCGTGGAGATGCCGAGCGCGCGCGCCAGTGAACTCTGGGTCATCGTCGTGCCTTCGGCAATGCTGCGCTCCACAAGCCGGCAGACGCGATCCACCAAACGGCTGCCTTTGTCCAGATAGATTTGCCGCACTTCATCCAGGATGGTCTCGGCGGCTATTGAGTAGCCATCCTGTACTTCAAACGAGTTGCTCGCACGCCCAAGCGACTCACCCGCCTTCTTTCTGAGCTCGGCGAGCACGGCGGGATCGCATCCGAGACTCTGCCCCGCTGATAGCATCGCACCGACGGCGGAGAGGAGAAGGCGCTTTTCCAGAGCGAGATCGGCGCCGAACTGCCGCTCCACATGCAACGGCAGCGAGTGTAGAGCGAGACGCGCCTCTTCAAACCGCCGCTCCTTCAGCAGCTCGGGAATCTGCGCCGCGAGAACAGTGGCTTCGCACTCCGGCTCGGACGAAGCGCGATACACCGCGATGGGAGCCGTTGTCGTTGATAGGGCGACGCAGGCTTCGCGATACGACTCTCCCAGCCGGGCGAACTCATTTGTGCTTCCGCCGATTCCGACCCGTACGTGTACGGAGCTGCGCTGGGCGACGGCATCGAGGATGCTCTGCGCCAGTTCCTGAGCGTTCAGGCGGCCGACCTGCTTGCGCGAACCCGGCCGCTCGTAAAGGAACATGCATACGCCGCGTCCCTGAAGAAAGGCGTGAACCACGTTATCGAGACGCTCGCAAACCTCTTCAATCGCATGCAGAATGGCCGTGAACTCGCGGTCGGAGTCGACTCGCAAAGTACCCTCGCTCATCGGCCACCGCGCAACCAGGACGCGGTTCGGGCAGTTCCGCAGACCGGTGCGGGCAAGCGCGGCCCGGGCGTCGGCCGTCTCAGTGGACGCGCCGGTCAGAACCAGGTATGCGAACTCCTTTCGCCGGATCTCGAGTTCCCGGTAGTGTTGCCTCTCCTGCTGCACGGCTTTGCACAGGCGCTCCCACGAGGATGCCAGGTACTCGGCGAAGACTTCGAGAATGCCCACTGTGGACTGGATGTCTTCGTCGGACACAACGGCAGAGCGGAAGTACGCCTCGCGCAGTTCACTGAGGTTGATGTAAGAAAGGTGCTCTACATCTTTGACGATTTGCGCGAAGCCCTCTTCGGTCGGCGGTGAGTTCAGCACCTGCCCGCTGAACAGAGTGGCGATGTGGGCTCCGTCCGACAATACAGGGACGGCGATGTCGAGCAGCCCAAAATGACATCGATAGACTTCCGCCTTTCCAGTTCGCGAGACGCGCTCTTCGGCCGCCTTGTCCGAAACCAGGCAGGACTGCGCTTCCCGCCGGCCGAGGTCGTTGACGATGTTGCAGAAGGGCGGATGTGGATTGCCCGGAGAACAATGGAGAAGGTGCGAACAGGGACCGCCGAGCGCCTCGTTTATACCCATGTGGCGCCATCCCGAGCGTCCCAGTGGTCCGTTCTCCGTCCACACCAGATCGACGTTCCGGATAGGACACGAGCGGTTCATCATGAGCATGAAAACCTGGAGGAATCTCAGGTCCTTTTCGAATTCCTCCATGAACAAGTCCCGTTCCGGACCGAGGAGCAACGCGGGCCTGGATGCGGTGGATCCAGTTGGCCGGCCTTTTCCGATTCGCGAATCGTTACCGCCGCCGGACGGATGCGTAACCAGACGAGTGGAAGGAAACATGAGCGATCATTCCTACGCGCTTAGCTCTCGTGAGGGCCTCGATGGGTTTCGCACCAGCCAGAGCCGCGCACCGCACTCGCCGGCCGCTGCTTGCGTTCAACCCCGAGCCCACCCCACATGGATTCGTTAACGGTATCACAGCGTAATTACTCCCGACAAGAAGGCTCACGACATACAAACCAACTCGGCATGTCAACTCGGCATTGACACGCGGCTGGATCTGGAATATAGTTCACACAAGCTGTATACACTCCGGAGGGGCGTGTATGAAGAGGGGAATTCTGCTGTGCTGCCTTGCGGCGGTAAGTGCTCCGCTCTTTGCCCAGAGCATCACCGGCACGATCCTGGGCACCGTTTTCGACCCAACCAAGTCCGTTGTCCCCAGCGCCAAAGTGGTGGTGACGAATACCGCCCAGGGCTGGACCCGTGAGACGACAACGGACGAGACCGGGAGCTACACCGTGGCCCAACTACCTCCCGGACGATATCAGGTGGACGTCAGCGCTCCAGGGTTCCGGACTGTTTCGATTTCGAATATCGAATTGTTGGTGGACCAGCGTGCCCGCGTCGACGCGGACTTGCAACCCGGCACCGTTACCGAACAGATTACCGTTACAGCGGGAGCGCCGCTGCTCGAAACCGACAGTAATGCCCTTGGCCAGGTGGTGAACACGCGCAACATTCGTAACCTTCCGCTGAACGGCCGGCGGTTCTTCGATCTTGCGCTGTTGACCGCCGGCGCCGCACCGCAAGGAACCACGTTCTCCTCCGTGGTGTGGGGCCGAGTTACGGGCGTATCGCTGGCGGGCACGCGTGACATCAACGTCAGCTTTCTGGTCGACGGCGCCGAGACGCGGGATGAGCGCTATGGCGGAACGTTCCAGTTTTCTTCGGTCGAAAGCATTCAGGAGTTCAAGGTCCAGCAGAATTTCGTAGACGCGCAGTACGGCCATGCCTCCGCGATGGTTTCGGCGGTCACCGCATCGGGAACCAACGAATTTCACGGCGCGCTCTATCACTTCCTGCGCAACAATAAACTGGACGCCCGCAACTTCTTCGATCGCGGTGAAGTTCCTCCTTTCCGCTTCAACCAGTTTGGCGGCAGCCTTGGCGGGCCGGTCTACCTGCCGGGTTACAGCGGCAAGGACCGTTCGTTTTTCTTCTTCAATTACGAAGGGCAGAGACGCCGCAGGCAAACCACCAGCATCGCCACTGTAGCCACTCCGGCGCAGAGGGCCGGCGATTTGAGCACACTGCCGCTGCAGATCTATGATCCGCTCTCCGGAAACGCCGCCACCGGCCGCCGCCAGCCGTTCGCGGGGAATCTTATTCCCGCGGACCGCATCGATCCCATTGCCCGGGCCCTCATGGATTACTGGCCGCAACCGAATCTGCCCGGCAATGCCGCCAACTACATCACCACCGTGGGCGAGAAAATCGACTACGACCAGGTTACGACACGCTTCGATCATCACCTTTCGAGCAAAGACCGCCTGATGGGCCGGTACAACTACATCGACCAGCCGTTCTTCCGGGGCAACTACGCGCCACTTGCCGGCAGCGTCGCTCCATTGCGCAACAACGGCGTCGTGGCGCAGTACACAAGGTTGGTGTCTCCGCGCGCAGTGAACGAATTCCGGTTCTCCTACTCGCGCTCCTCGGCCCAGTTTGCGCAGGAACCGGTCAGCGAGAATCTGGCCGCTCAAATCGGCCTGAAGAACACATCCACGGATCCCAAAGAATTTGGCCTGCCCAGCGTCTCGATATCGGGCTACAACGGGTTTGGATCGTTTTCGCCGACCATCATGAACATCACGGATCGCTTCCAATGGGCGGACGACTTCACGTATACACGCGGGCGGCATAACCTGAAAGCCGGCATCGACCTACGGCGCCTGCGCTACCGGCAGCGCTCGGCACAGGACCCCCGCGGGTTCATGCAATATCAGAATAATTTCACCACTCCGGGGCCCGGCATCGGCGGTGGCGGCGACGCGCTGGCCGACTATCTGTTGGGTACTCCCGGTTTCTGGCAGGTACAGCTCGAGGAGTTGGGCTTCGACGGTCGAATGATTCAGCCCGGCATCTACTTCCAGGACGACTTCAAAGTGACGTCCCGCCTGAGCCTGACGCTGGGAGTCCGGTGGGAGTACAACAGCCCTTGGGTACAGCCGCGTAACAACATGGCCGTATTCAATTTCGAAACACAGCAGCTTGAATATGCTTTGCGGGACCCGTTCGCTTTCCGCACCAGTACCGAGCCGGGCGACGTGGTGCGCCGCTCCATCATCAACCCGCAGTACAACAACTGGGCCGATCGCATCGGCCTGGTCTACCGGTTGTTTGAGAAGACTGTGATTCGCGCGGGCCATGGCTGGTATTGGAACAACGTCAATAACAACCAGCTCACGCAGAGCATGAGCCTGTTCTATCCGTTCGTATACAATCCGCAGAACACGGAATCGAATTCGCAGCTAACGCCCAGCTTCTTCAACAGCAACTTGTATCCCGCACGGCCAACCGGTACCGGATTACCCTACGGACCCACATTTGCGTTCTTCACCGTGCAAAAAGATTTCCCGCGTCCCTACACCAGCCAGTGGAACATCAATATCCAGCAGAGCTTCGGCGAGAATTACATGCTCGAAATCGGATACATGGGAAACCAGAGCCATCACATGCCGTCGTACACGAACTACAACCAGGCGCGGCTGCCGGACCCGAGCATTCCATTCGCGCAACAACCGCTACAGAGCCGCCGTCCGTACTTGAACTATGGCAGCATCAATATGTTCGATCGTATGGGTAATGCAAGCTACCACGGGTTGACGGCGAAGCTCGAAAAGCGCTTCTCTTCGGGTTTGAGTTTTCTCGCCTCCTACACCTGGAGCAAGGCCCTGGATACAGGCACCGACATATCCAGTGACCCGATCAAGCAGCCTGGCGACGCCAAATCCTACCGAAGCATGGCTTCGCTGGACGTCGGGCACCGGTTTGCAGGTAGCTATTCGTATGAGCTTCCATTCGGCAGAGGGAAGAAGTTCCTCTCGGGCGCCGGAGGTTTTGCCAATGCGGTTGTAAGCGGTTGGCAGGTGAACGGCATTACCGTGTTCTCACTCGGCGTACCGTTCGGCGTCAGCGCTCCGTCGAGCATTCCTGATGTGGACGCGCGTTTCGTTACCGCGAATCGCACCTGCGACGGCCAACTGCCGCGCGGCGAACGTACCCGTCTGCGGTACTTCGCTACCGAGTGCTTCTCGCTGCCCGCGCCCGGAACGTTCGGCAATTCCGCCCGGAATCTGTGGCATGGGCCGGGTATCAACAACTGGGATGTTTCCTTCTTCAAGAATTTCCGTTTGTGGAACGAGCGCAGCAATCTCCAGTTCCGGTTCGAGTCCTTCAACTTCTTCAATCACACGCAATTCGGCAACCCGTCGAGCGGCTTGCCAAGCGGCACCTTCGGTGTGATTAACGGCGCGAAGGCGGCGCGTGAAAATCAACTGGCGCTTCGATTAAGCTTCTGATCATGTCGAGATTTTGCCTGATTGCAGGCCTGCTCCTACAGGTCCCGTTATTGGTGTGCGGACAGGATACAGTGGCCGCGTTTGCGGAAAAGGCGTATGCCGCCCTGGCTGTCGAAGAACCGTATACATTCCATAAAGAGCTGAGTGAATGGCGGGAGCCCTTGCGGCGCGATGCCGCCGCGCGCCCCGGCGTATCCGAGATGTCGATCGGTCAGACAGGGTGGCGTCTCCTCGTTCGCGGCGATTCCGGTCTCGTACTGCGTACCGCGGCGGAAGAATTCAGCGAATACCTCGAACGCTCCATGCAGGTGAAGATTGCGGTGGAGCGCCCGGCGTCGCTGGCGGGATGGAACAACGAGCGGAACGCCATCATCGCCGGGACCCGCGAGCAGCTTCCGGGTTGTGGCGAAAGTTTGAAGGGGCCGAAAGATTACCGCATCGCCGTTTCGCCCGACCGCGTCATCGTCTGCGGCTACGACGAGCGCGGGGCCATGTACGGGCTGTTTGACATCGAACGGCGCATGAATCTTCGCGAAGCGCCGTTCCTGGACCGCACGCTCGACATCACGCGCCACAGCCTGTTCAAAGCTCGCATGGTGCTTTCGGGCCTGGGATGGGAGGAATGGCCGGACCGCTACCTGGCGCTGTTGGCGCGCTATGGCTTCGATTCCATTTTCGCTTCGGTATACGTGAATCCGAACGGCGTGCCGGGTCCCCCGCCCTATTGGGACCGGATGAAAAAACAGGACCCGAAGCGTGTACACGATCTGATTCGCCGGGCCGCGCGATACGGTATCGATCTCTACTGCCCCATCATTTACCTTTATACCGGTGAGCCGGAAAACGAGGCAGGGTTGCGCAAGCTGGTGCGCGATATCGTGACGGAATTTCCGCAGATCCGCGGATACATCCTGCTCACCGAAGGCTTTTTCTATAGAAGCTTCTTCGGAGCAGGAGGACAGGGCAATATCGATCTGCGGGATTGGGTGCGCCACTGGGCGCGCGGCGTGGCCATCGTCTCCGAAGAGTGCCGCAAGCGGAATCCTGCCATTGAGGTCCTGCCATGGGAATACAACATCGATTTTCGTCCGAACCAGGTGGACCTGAAGCGCTATGGAACCGCACAGTTGCCGGTGGAAACCATTCCGCTGCTGACGTTCGAAAACGGAAAGGCTTTCGAGCGGGACGGCGAGCAGGGCTCTCTGAAAGATTACGCCATCAACGAAGTGGGTCCCGCGGAGGTCACCGTCGCGCAGATCGATGAAGCGCGCAAGCGGGGGATGCGCGGTGTCTATTCGAAAGCTGACACGTTCGCGAGCTGGCAATATGGCACCTTTCCCTACCTGCCGTTTCCCTATCAGTGGCACGCCCGCTATATGGCACTCGAGAAATACAAAATCGACGGCACGATGGAAACGTGGAGCTACGGATTCAAGCCCAGTTGGATGGCCGAAGTACGCGCCTGGTACAGTTGGAGCGGCTACCCGGAACTGAATCGACTGCTCACCGGTATGGCGCGCCGCGAGTTCGGAGCGGGAAACGAAGACCTGGTGCTCACGGCCTGGAAGCGATTTAGCGACGCGATCAAACTGGTGCCGGACACGGGACCCAACATGGGCACCAACAACTCCGTCGCAACGCCGTTGTTCTTCGAAAAGCCAAAGGCTCGTGCAATGACGCTCGATCATTCCTGGGAGGACCCCGCGATCTGGCAGCGGCATTCCCAGCTCTGGCCGTATTGGCCCTACACTCCGAGAAGGCTGATCCTGGTACCCGATTTCACGAATGAATCCAATGCGGCCGAGCGTTATGCACGTCCGTTTTCGCTAGGGGTGTTCAATAAATATCTGACACTCGCCGCGGACCAAATGGAACAGGGTCTTCGCAGTTATCGCCAGGCGGCGCTGAAGGCTCCCGCGTCAAAGCGCGCCGGCGCCATGCGAGAGGTTCTGCTCGCCGAACAGCTTCAGCGCATGATACGCAGCGACCGCGCGGTGCTGGAATTCGAGGACATGCGCTTGCGGCTGGCGAAGACCGGGGATCGCGCGATGCGTTTGGATTTGCTGAAGCGTATGACGGCGCTGCTCGAAGAGGAAAGAACACGCACGCAACACTCGCTGGAAACAGCGCGTCGGGATTCGCGTTTGGGTTATGAGTGGGAGCAGGATTACATCTACACGCCGGATCACATCGAAGAGAAACTGAAACTTATTGACCTCACCTTGAAGGAGCAGATACCGGCGTACCGCAATCGGTAGCTGATGCACCGCTCCCTTACGGTCACGGCTCCGTAACGCAACGATCCTACGGAGCCGCGCGCAAGCAAGCGGGCAGAGGCGCTGCGCCGCATGCAAACAAAACCGCTGTTAGAACGTCAGGCGAAGCCCCAACTGGATTCGCCGTGCCGCGAGAGAGTTGGTGATACGGCCGAATTGAGCGTTTGTATTCACACCGGCGGCATTCGGCGAGAAGGTGACGTTCGGGTTCGTATGGTTGACGTGATTGAAGGCGTTAAACGCCTCCGCGCGGAATTCCAGATTGGCCCTCTCATAAATCGAGAAGTTCTTGAAGGCCGAGAGCGCAACGTCCACCATGCCCGGACCGCGAGTGGTAGGAAGAGTCCGTGGCGCGTTTCCGAGCACGAAATTCGGTGGATTCCGGAATGCGTCCGTGTCAAACCACCTCTGAACCGATCGTTCGGAGGACGGCAGCGTCGGATCGCGGACAACGTCCGGCCAATTGATGCCGGTGAAGTTGTTCGCGCCGCGAACACTGAGCGGCGTTCCACTCTCGATGGTGACGATTGTATTCACCTGCCATCCACCGGCCACATGTCCGAGCACGCCCCTGGCTCCGCCCAGCAACGGCTTTCCGGGACCGAATGGCAACTCGTAGACGGCACTTCCGACCAGGCGGTGAGTAACATCGTTCTGGTCGATGGCCCGATCGAGATCACGGTTAAAGCGGCCCAGGCGGTACTCGCCGATGGCGCCTGAACTCCCGGCGGACGAGAACGAGTCGTTGATGAGCTTGCTGTTGGTGTAAGACACCAGCGCACTCAGTCCGCTTGCATACCGTTTTTCGATCGTAACCTGGAGCGAGTGATAGATGCTCGAGGAGTTGTGGGCGGCGTACGTCGTGATGGAGCCGTAGTCTGGGAAGGGTTGGAGCAACAGCGAGCGTTGAACCGTCCTGGCGGAAAGAGCCCCGGTTGCGATCTGCCCGAAGAACGGATTCTCGAGCTGGTCCTGAAGCCCCAGTCCGAATTGCTGCCAATAGATCGGGTCGAGTTGGTTCAGGTTGTAGTTGCCGCCGAACAGCTTGGTGCCCTTGTTGCCCGCGTAGGCGACCGTGCCCACCCACCTTCCGGGCAATTCGCGCTGAATGGCGAGATTCCACTGTTGAAGATAGGGCGTCGGCGCATTGCGATCCTGATAGCGGACGTTTTGTCCGCGGAAGGCGCTGGGTCCGCCGGCGGGACCGAGAGGGACAATCAGCGCACTGGGGCCTTCGCTGAACTTGAACGCGCGGAACGGGCCTCCGCCCGGAGCCACAAACGGCGTGGCCGAGGCAAAGCCGAAGGAGTTCGAGTTGTCGCCTTGCGTGTCGCCGGATTCCACCAGCATGTAGATGAGGCCGTAGCCGCCCCGAATAGCGGTTTTGCCGTCGCCGGTAACATCGTAGGCAAAACCGAACCGCGGGCCGAGGTTGTTGTAATCACGATCCACGAAGTGACGCGGCGACGTGACATCGGCATATGTCAGCACACCGGGCATATTGGTCTCGGGATTCATGATGTACGGATCGAAGTTCGAGAAACGGTTGTGCCGCTCCACCGGCTCCGACGCCAGATCGTAGCGCAGCCCCAGATTGAGCGTCAGGCGCGGTGTGACCTTGTAATCGTCCTGGAAGTACATGGCTGTCGACCAGGAGTGAAACGAGAACGCCGGCACGAACTCCTGCGTTCCACCGGACACCTCGCCGAGCAGAAATGTAGCCATGCCCACGCCAGTGCCCGCCGGTCTCAGCGGGTCTCCGGTAAGCCCGGCCGTGAAGCTGAAATTGCCGGACCGGTTCCGCAATTGGGTGTAGTTCAGGCGGAACCAGCGTTGATCAACGCCCGCCTTGATCTGGTGCTTGCCTTTTACGATCGTGATGCTGTCGCCAATCTGGATCGTGTGCTGCGCGCGAATTCCCGCGGCGAACGGATCAGAGCCGAGCGGCAGCATGCCGCTGATACCGACACGCGGGAACAAATCGCGCGGGAAGATTGCCGGCATACCGAGTTGGTCCGGCCAGTCCCCTCCAAAACTGGGATGCAGGAACGGCAGGTTCTGCCGCGTGAAGTTCGCCTTGAATTCGTTGATCACGGCCGGCGAGAAGACGTGCGTCTCCGTAACGATAACGTTGTGATTATCGCGCTGGTCGCGCCGGGCAAAAATGTCCGGGTCGGCGGGACCCAGGCCCCAGCCACGCCCCTGACGCGTGTTGCGCGTCACGGTGTAGCGGCCCAACAAGCTATCTTTGTCGCTGAAGCGCTGGTCGATACGGATGTTGGTGACGCCTTGATTCACGGGCGTGGAAGCCAGCGACAGGAAATTCAGAGAGTTC
>DASTMK010000264.1:0-8737 GCA_035714225.1 Bryobacteraceae bacterium
TAACTTTCGAGAGAGCGGATGGCCTTGCAATTGCCCCCTCTATAGGCAACATGCGGAGGGATTGGATGAAACAGGTCACACGAGACACAAAACACGGAAACATCTGGCGGGGTCGCGCTAGGGGGAGGCTGTTATGCTCCGATGCTTGAGGCCAGGCTGCCCTGACGCGTGCGGCACGCACCATAGACCCAGTTGTACGGACCGCCTCCTCTATTATGTGCTCCTGATTGCGTTTTGCATCGCGCTCGCGGCCAGCTTCTATACCGGAGTTATACGAATTCATGAAACGCGCAATGACCTCTCGTCAAGTCTTCCAACGGCTGGGTTCGTGAACGTAAAATGATTCTGGTTCACCGGACGTGCGCGGCTGTACGCTAAGAAGGGTGGCACACCGCCCGCGAACACTTGCCTCCATGTTATCTGACCTTCAAAAGTCCGCCCTGGCACAGAGGACCGGTATTTTCCTTGCCGTAGCCGGAGTGGCAGGGCTCGAATGGATGGCGCCGCAGTGGCTTCATGACGCGGCAGTCGTAAGACTTTACTTCCTGCCGGTGATATGGGCGGCCTTGTACGAGGGCTGGAGGGGCGGCGTTGTAATCGCATCCATCTCCGGATTCGCTTTGATGCTTCACGCCTTCGCGTTGCGGGTGGCGGTGCCGGGTTCAATTTTCAATCATTCTACGGAAGCGGTCTGGCTCTATGTCATCGGTGCCCTGATTGGTATTCCCGCGGGCAGGCAGCGCCGGCAGAAGGAGCAGTATAGAAGCCTGGCCGATCAGCTCAGTTCCGTCTATGAGAAGGTCCAGGCGAACTTTGAAGGGATGAAGCGGGCGGAGCGGCTATCGGCGATCGGCCAGCTCTCCGCCGGCCTGGCGCACGAAATACGGAATCCGCTTGCCAGCATTTCCGGCGCTGCTGGCATTCTTCAGCGCACGCAGGGGCTGGATTCGCGAGGCGAAAAATGTCTGGACATCATTACCAACGAATGCCGGCGGCTGAATGGCTTGCTTACCAATTTTCTGAATTTCGCCCGGCCGCGCGCGCCACACTTGCAGTCCGTGCAACTCGATCCGATCCTCGATAACGTCATCGCGCTCGCCAGCCATGCCATCCGCGGGAAAACCGTCAATTTGCAGAAGTTGACCGCCCAAAACCTGCCTCCTGTGGAATGTGACCCGGAGCAACTGGAACAGGTGTTGTTGAACCTGATGATCAACGCGATTGAGGCAAGCCCGGAGAATGAGCCGGTAACGCTTTCGGCCGGCGCGGCGGGCACGTCCGTTGCGGTCCGCGTCATCGACTACGGGCACGGAGTGGCACCGGCCGATATCGACAAGCTCTTCGACCCTTTTTTCACCACCAAAGAGAACGGAACCGGATTGGGTTTATCCGTGGCGCACCAGATTGTGAGGCAGATGGGCGGATCCCTCGTCGCGGAACGAAACCCGGAAAAGGGGATGACGTTTTCCGTAATCTTGCCACCAAAGCAGACAGAATATGACTCCAGTTCGAATTCTGGCAGTAGACGACGACGAGAATCTCCGTTGGGTGCTACAGACACAACTTGAGGAGGCGGGCTATGAAGTAGAGACCGCAGCGGATGGCGAAGCCGCCCTCGAGATTCTCGACCGGGCCCTGCCGGCGCTTGTCCTGACCGACTTGAAGATGCCCGGCTTGTCCGGGATGGATCTGCTCCAGAAGATCCGCGAGACCTGGCCCGAATTACCGGTGATCATTATCACTGCCTTCGGCACCATCCAGAGCGCCGTGGAGGCCATGCGGGCAGGCGCCTACGACTACGTAACCAAGCCCATCGATTACGAAGAACTCGTCCTCGTAGTGCACCGCGCGCTCGAACATTTCCGCCTGGTGGAAGAAGTCCGGACGCTTCGTTCGAGTCTGGACCGGAAATACGGTTTCGAGAACATCATCGGCCACTCCGAAGCGTTGTTGAGCCTTCTCGATATGGCTGCCCGCGCGGCCCGCAGCAATTCGACCATCCTCATTCGCGCGGAGACCGGAACCGGCAAAGAACTGCTCGCCCGCGCCATTCATTTCAACAGCCCGCGCCGGGAGAAGCCGTTCATCACCATCAACTGCGGCGCCATTCCACGCGATCTGCTCGAATCGGAGCTGTTCGGGCACGTCAAGGGATCGTTCACCGGCGCAATGGGACACAAGACCGGCAAAGTCGAGATGGCGAACCACGGCACTCTGTTTCTGGACGAGATCGGCGAGATGCCGATCGAGCTGCAAGTGAAATTGCTGCGCCTGATTCAGCAGGGGGAGGTGGAAAAGGTGGGGGCGGTGTCCGCGAACAAGGTGGATGTGCGAATTGTCGCGGCCACGCACCGGAACCTTCAGGCCATGATAGAAGATGGCAGCTTCCGCGAGGATCTGTACTACCGCCTGGCCGTCATCCCCCTGGAGCTTCCACCGTTGCGCGAGCGGGCCGAAGACATTCCGGAGTTGCTTCAACACTTCTTCGCATTGGCGAAAGAGAAGCTGGGACGCCCGGACCTGGTGTTGCCGGAAGCGCTGATTCCGTATTTTCAGAACTACCGCTGGCCGGGAAATATACGCGAGTTGGAGAACGTTGTGGAAAGGCTGGTGGTTCTCAGCCGCGGCAGCGAGATCACGGTGGCCGATCTGCCGGAGTTCCTCCGCCGTGAACAGCCGCTCGCCGACGTGTTACAGCTCGATCTCCCACCTCGGGGCATCAGCCTCGAATCGATCGAGAAGGAACTGCTCATCCGGGCGCTCGAAAAGTTCAACTGGAACCAGACTCACGCCGCCCGGTATCTCGACATCAGCCGCAAGGCGCTGATGTATCGCATGGAAAAGCACGGGATCCGGAAGAAAGCAACCGGGGAGGACGACGGCGCCGAAGAATCGGAACCGGGGCGGTAAGTACGTGGACACCGCTCCCTGACGGTCGCGGCTCAGAAAAGCGTTGTTGATAGTGCGGGACTTGTGACAGAGCCGCGAGCGTGAGCGAGCGGACCCCGTCAGAAGAACCGGACCGTGTAGATAAACCGCACACCGCGCCCGATCTCCGGCGCCCGGTCCTTGAGGAACGAAAGGTGATTGCGATAAAGCCGGTCGCCCAGGTTGAAGGCGTCCAGGCCGAACACGTGGGCCATGTGTTGCCGCGTGATGGTATAGGACGCGCCAAGATTGAAGACCGCGTATCCGGCGGTGCGGGTTTCATTCTCAAACAGGCGGTCCTGGTCCTTGGCCATTCGCAGTTCGGGATGGATGCTGAGACCGTTCTTCCGGAACTCCAGGCCCACGCGTCCACGCAGAGGCGGGATTCTCGGCAGCGGCCCTCCTCCGTTCTTGAGCTCGGCATCCACGTAGTCGGCGCCCAGATTGAGCCAGACGTTTTCGTGAAGACCAAGGTCCAGGCCCAACTCGGTTCCTCGAAACCGGCTGTTGTTCTGAAGGTACTCGGCTTCCGGCAGTCCGTCCTCTTCCGCGCCGGTAGGCGCCAGGTAAACGAAGTCACCGATGTCGTAGTAGAAGAAATTCACTTCGCCGCGAACGCGGCTTGACTGGTGCCGCAAGGAGAAGTCGATTCCGTTGCTGCGCTCCCTTTGGAGATCCGGGTTCCCGATTTCGAAGGTCAGGTTTCCAACGTGCGGGCCATGGTTGTAAAGCTCTTCCAGAGCCGGGGCGCGGTAGGAGTGCGTGTAATTGAAGACGAAGGCGGTGTTCTTTGCCACGGGGACATGGAACCCGGCAGCTCCTGAAAAGCCGGTGAACGAACGGTCCCGCAAGCCGTCGGGTTTGTAGCGAGTATTTTCGACGCGTCCGCCAAACTGGAACCGGATGCGCTCAAAGGCAAGTTCCTCCAGCGCGAACACGGCGAAATTGTTTTGCTTCACCGGGGGCGCAAGCGCTTCCTCCCCCTCCGTCTTGTAGTCGCGGTGCGAGCCTTGAAATCCAAAACTGCCCGATAAGGCCCCTGTTGCGCGCTGCGTAAACACACCCCGGTATGTCGTCTGGTCGTTGCGAAAGATCGTCGCAATTTGGTTGTTTTCCAGTTCCTTGTGTTCCCAATCGGCGTAGTTCACAGAGAACCGGAAGCCCTGGAAGAAGGAATCGAGGTTCCTCCAACCGGTGGTGAAACGCGCGTTGTGACGCCGGAATCCCAGACGAATATCGGCGTGCTCTTCGGCGTGGTCATGCTCCTCCTCTCCTTCGTGATCGTGGTCGTGCTCGTCTTCGGCTTCCTCGTGATGGTGCCCATGAAGCTCTCCGGCGAAGGGTACACCGTACTCCCCTTCTTCGTAGCGATATCCGGCGTCGAAGAAACCTTTGGCTCCGAACCACCCGAAACCGCCGGCGCTGTTGGTCACGCGCGTCGCGGAATTTTCAATCGTACCGATCGGGGTGTTGTAGTCGCCGGTTCGCTGACCGCTGCCGTTGCCCCAGATGAGCCAGTTCCCAAAACCGGCATCGAATCCGGCGGCACCGCCTGCCTGTCCGTTGGCGGATCCGCCAAAGCCGGTCGCATAACCTCGCACACCCTCGTGCGGATGATCATGCATCAGGTGGTGTCCCGTGACGGCATTCACCACGCCGCCGATCGCGTTGCTGCCGTATAGCAAGGTAGCCGGTCCCTTGACGACTTCCAGCCGGTCCAGGCTCGAGGCGTCGATCGACTCGCCGTGATCGCCGGATTGCGACGCCAGGGTGCTTGTGGGAATTCCGTCCTGCATCACCAGCACCCGGTCGCCATCGAAGCCCCGGATCACCGGGCGGGAGGAGCCCGGCCCGAAACTGCGCTTCGCCACACCCGGCTGATATTCCAGCACCTCGCCCAGTGAAGATTTTGATTTCAGCGCCAATTCGATCGAGTCGAGCGACGTTACGGTCTGAAACGATTCGAAGGTCGACTGCTCCCGTTCGTTCGCGGTCACGGTGAGCGACTGCTTCAACGGAGACAGCCTCAGTGAAAAATCGACGGTGACCGTTTCCCCGGCCGCAATCGTGATAGTCTTCGATTCGTCGCTGAGGGATTGAAGGTGCGCGAGAATCGAATAAGTCCCCGCCGGGAGCCCGGTAATCTCAAACTTACCGTCCTCTCCCGTTTCCGCAATCCGTCCGGCGCGGCTGACGGTGATGGTGGCGTGGTGCAACGGGTCGCCCGTAGCCGCCAGAGTCACGGTGCCGCGCAGAGTTCCGGATTCCTGCCCGAATGCAGCCAATGGTATCAGTCCCAGCATCAGCGCAGGACAAATGGAATTGCGCATGAATCTCCTTTTCGAAGCTGTAAAGGGGAACGATACCTGGAATCCAATGGTGAGCCGAGCTTGCAGTTACCAGCGGGCGGCTTGTAGAAATGAGCGGGTGGATTCCGGAAGTGAGCGGACTTACCAGCTCAACAGCTTTTGCACAGCCCTCGCCTGCCTTTTGCTGACGATGAACTCCTGCTGATTATCCAACGTCAGCAGCCATCGCTGGCTGCTCAAGGGGGCCATCTTGGAAACGCGATCCAGATTCACCAGCGCATTGCGATGAATTCTGGCGAAGTTCAAGCCGCAAAGTTTTGCCTGGATCGACTTCAAAGGCTGAGTGGCAAGATAGCGTTGTTTCCGCGTTACAACCCAGACCAGTTCCCGCTCCGCCTGAAAGGCGAGAACGTGGCTGCTGTCGAGGAGATGATACTCTTCGCCAAGCTTGCCGACGATTTTTCGAGGCCGGGCCGGAGGACCCTGCGCGGCAGCTTCCTGCAACCGCGCTACACTTTCGGCGACAGCGAGAGTACTCTTGCGGAGTTGCCGTACGCGTTCCAGGCACCTGGCCAGCCGGTCCTGGCCCACCGGCTTCAACAGATAATCAATCGCTCCAGCTTCGAAGGCTTCGACGGCGTGGCGGTCGAACGCCGTTACGATGACGATACAGGGAAGGGCAGATCCCTCCAGATTCCGAACGACCTCAAAGCCGTTCATGCCGGGCATTTGAAGGTCGAGGAACACAAGATCGGGGGAGAGTGCCTCAATCTGTTCGAGCGCCTGCGGTCCATTCCCGGCTTCACCGATGACCTCGACGTCGTCCACTTCCTCCAGTTCCTCGCGCAGCACCTTGCGTGCAATCGGCTCGTCGTCGACGAGTAATGCCCTGATCATCACCTTCCGGCCTTCTTCCGTAACGTGCTCTCGCGCACTATCTCCGGACAGGGAGCGAAAAAGCTCACCGTCGTCCATCCCATCCTGTTTTCGACGCTGATTCCGGCATCGCGGCCGTAGCATAATTGCAGACGGCGGGAAACGTTTTCCAGCCCAACACCGGCACGGTCCGGATCGCCCGGCATCTCTTCCGCTGCGAAGCCCGGCCCGGTATCGGAAACACGAACCTGCAAACCTCCGGGTTCGCGCCTTATCTCGATCCGCACCTGCCCCCCTTGTGGACAGACGGCGGCTCCGTGCTTGACCGCATTTTCAACCAGCGGCTGTACGGAAAGCACCGGAATTCGCTCACCGAGAGCGCTCTCGTCCACGTCGATGCTGATGCGAAGCTGGTCTCCGAGGCGCAGTTCTTCGATGGCGAGATAAGCCTTCACAATCCGCAGTTCTTCCTCAAGGGCGACATACGTCCTGTCCGTTTGAAGGAAGTAGCGAAAGACGTCCGCCAGGTTGAGCAGCATACGGCGCGCCCCTTTCACTTCCCGCGGAATGATGCCGTAGATCGCATTGAGGGCATTGAACAGGAAATGCGGGTGAATCTGCGATTGCAGCGCCCGCAGCTCCGCTTGTGTCACCAGCCGCCGCATCTCCGTTTCGCGTATGTGATCGGCCTCCTCCGCCACACAGGCAGCAGCGCGAGCAAGTGTGTGAAGATCGTCGCCGAGATAACGGCGGCCTCCTACCCGCCCGGCGAGCAGGATGCTTCGAGTCACCCCGTGCGTCAATCGAACCGGAACGACGGCCTGTACTCCATGCCGTTGGAGCTCTTTCGATTCCGGAACTTCCGTGACGAGGACCGGACCCGGCAGATTTGATTCCCGGAGGGTCTGTGGAATATCGATCACCTCCGTGCCCATGAATTGAGCCAGCAGCCGCGAGGACTCCTCCACATAAGAGACCTCATCGGACGTCCGTGAAGCCAGCGCCCGAAGGTCCCGCAGCAACGTACCCGGGTCTTTCTGCCGGAATACCATGCGGCTTAAAAAACGCTGGACCGGCCCGCTGGCTTTGCCGAAAATCACCAGCAGCATACCCCCGAGCAGCACCTGGCCCACGAAGTTCAGATGAGCCGAAGCCGTCGCGAGACCAAAGGCCAGCAGGCCCGCCACTCCGCCGTTAGCGAGCAGTCGGATAAACGTGTCGGCAAGCACGAACCGGTGATCCTGCAGAAGCACGAAAAGCGCGAGCGGTATGCCCGCGTGATGGAAGATGAGTTCGGTAGACCAGGCGTGATGGGCCTGCCCCTCGCTGAAGTGCACGAAGGAAATGGCAAACAGAAATAGAGACATGCCCGCGAGCAGGCGGGAGCTCAACAAGCGCGGATGATCGCCGCCCGGCCACAGAATCCCCGCGGTTGATGCCACGGTAAGAATCCCGAATCCGATCGTGATGGTAGCGAGGCCGGCGCGGTGGTACAGGGCAGAGTCGCTTGTCAGCTCGAGCAGATGCGCCCCGATCGAGATTGTACTCAGCACGTACCCGAGGCGAACCATCAGCGGAAACCGGCTCGCTAGGCAAAGATGCAAGAGTACCGCGGGAAGCAGGCTCAGGACGCAGAATCCCGCGATCGCGACCACTTGTTCGATGTTTCCGCCGGTGTCGCCGGACACCAGAACGGCGAAGGACGCCAGGTTCCAAAGCAGGGCGAGTGCCGCGGCCAGTATCGCAAGGCGATTGGCGCGCAGGCGATGGGCCGGCTGATTCCAGATCGACAGTACAAGAAAATGACCGAAGATCAGTACGCCCGCGGCATGGCCAAGAGTATTTACACTGTTTTCAAGTCCGCCCGGCACACTCTTCCCTCCCGCTTTGATTCTCGCCGATGCGCCCGGCGCATTGGATTTTCAGATCGTTTGGGATTGGTGGACGGCATGGGACTCGAAGTTCCTAACGAATTGAAAACAAGCAAGTTACATATTCTAAAGAACCCCAAAAACCGAGAATTCCCAGAATAACAGACTCAAGGTACACCTGGGTACAAACGCTGGAAAACGGCCGAATTCCGACTGGCGAAAAAGAGTGTTGACAACACACTCGCGTGAGTATTATCATTGTCGTGTGATGCAAAAGAGAATCGGTGGAGGGTTTAGGGTGAAAAAAAAGAACAGCCTGGATCAAGTGCAGGCCTATCGATTGGCCGAGTTCAGACGGCCGTCCTTCGCGGCAGCGGAGATCATCCACGCAACCGGGCTGCCGGAGAAAACGCTCCAGAACTACCTGGCTCGGTACGAGGATGCAATGCAACTCTCGGCGCCCGCACCCGGCAAGGGGCAGCGCCGAATGTATTCCGCTGCTGATGCGGTTTATCTCGCGGCGGTGAGGGCAATAGCCAATTTCGGGGTAGCTCCCTCCGCGGCAATTCTGCTGGCAAATCACGTCCGCGCTTGGGTGATGACTGAGGCGCGATGGAGGTACGAGTGCGGGTTCACCGGCTTGCCTGCCCAGTACTTCGGCTTCGGTCCCAAGACGGATGGGAACGGCGTAGATCTGATGGTCCAGGGCGCAGGTCCAGAAATCCAGTCGTGGGCCGCAGAGCATGGACACGA
>DASTMK010000265.1:0-20409 GCA_035714225.1 Bryobacteraceae bacterium
CGAGCTCTTCCTGCCGGGAATCTGGCGCTCCGGCGAGCCGTACGTGTCGACTTGCAGATACCGATGTCCTTGGCCGTCGGCGACGATCGAGTAGGTGCACTCCTACTCGATTCGACGAACTCGTCAAACCGACGCCGGTCCAGCAACAGGTTCAGGCGTTCGTACAACGGGTAGCTCGCCGGCCGGGGCAGCGACGCCGTCGCGCCCCACAACTTACTTGTGCCACGGGCTGCCCGGCGAGTTCTGCCGCGGCTGAAGCTCGGCGCCGATACGTTCGAAAGGCGCTATTATTGCATCTACGATTGACGTGCGGTCACAACCTGTTTATCAGGCTCGCCACGTATCCCGCGCCGAAGCCGTTATCGATGTTGACCACCGTGACGTTGCTGGCGCAACTGTTCAACATGCCGAGCAGAGCCGCTAAGCCATGAAAACTGGCGCCGTAGCCGATGCTGGTGGGGACGGCGATAACGGGCACCGATACCAGACCTCCGACCGCGCTCGGAAGAGCTCCCTCCATGCCGGCGCAAACAATCACGACGCGCGCTTTCGAAAGCCGTTCGCGGTTGCCCATCAGCCGGTGTATGCCGGCAACGCCGATGTCGTGAATGGTGTCCACTTCGTTGCCCATCACTTCCGCTGTAAGCTGTGCTTCTTCGGCTACCGGGATATCGCTGGTGCCCGCACAGACCACGGCGATCGTGCCTTTACCCCGCAGCGTGCGGTCCCGCCAAACCCGTATCGCACTCGATAGAGGAAAGTATTCCGCTTCGGGAAATTTCGCGGCGAGCAGCTCCGCGGTAGGGGTGTCGCACCGGGTCACCAGGAGGTTGCTCGCGTTCTCCAGCACGCGCTCGGCGATGGAGAACACCTGCTCGGGGGTCTTGCCCTTGGCGAAGATCACCTCCGGCATTCCATGCCGCAGTGCCCGATGATGATCGACCTTGGCGAAGCCCAAATCTTCGAATGGCAGATGCCGCAAGCGCTCAAGCGCGGCATCCACACCGACCGCGCCTGCGCTCACCCCTTCAAGCAGCTCTCTCAGATGTTCCTGATCCATACCGCCTTCAGGCTATCAGAACGAGAGCCGGTCTCCCAGCTTGATGCCGTGTTTTGCAATCGAGCCGCCCGGGAGCTCCAGCACGAACTGCGCATTCTGATTGCCGCCGTAACTGGGACAGTCTCTCGACGATTGTGCTTTGCAGGGGGGAGTATCGGGCGACATCTCGACGACGTTCTTGGTGCCGTCGAGCCAAATAATATCGAGCGGAATGCGGACCTGGTACATCCAATAGCTGTGCTGGCCGGGTGTGCGGTGCACGAACAGCATGCCGCGTCCCTCGGGCAGCGAATCCCTGAACATCATTCCGCGCATCATGTCCGTCGGGTGCATCATCACTTCCGCGAGAATCTCGGTCCCGTTGGGCAATGTGACTATACGGCCGGTGAATTCATCCATCGTGACCGTCTTCTTTTCGCTACAGGAGACGAGCAGCGCAAAGGCCGCAACGGCTATTGCTCTGAGCATGAAATAAGATGGTAGCGTAACATCCCCGATTGTTCATGCCACAAAGCTTTTGGAAACATTTCCGGCTGACGCTGGAAATGATCAAGTTCGAGCATTCCGTGTTTGCGCTGCCGTTCGCGTTGACGGGCGCGCTGCTGGCCGCGCGCGAGGACGGGCTCCTGACGCGGGGGCTTGGGTGGAAGCTGGTGTGGATCGTAGTTGCAATGGTGAGCGCGCGATCCGCGGCAATGTCGTTCAACCGCGTGCTCGACGCCGGCCTGGATGCGAAAAATCCCCGGACGCAAATGCGGCATCTGCCTGCGCGCTTGTTGTCGGTGCGGTTTGCCTGGGGTTTCATTGTGATCAGCAGCCTGGTCTTTCTGCTGGCCGCCCGCGCGCTGAATCCGCTCTGCTTCGCGCTGGCGCCCGTGGCGCTCGGTATCCTTTTTTTCTATTCGTTCACCAAGCGTTTCACGTCGTTCTCCCACATCGTTCTCGGATTCTGCCTTGGGATGGCCCCGGCGGCTGCCTGGATTGCGATACGGGGTTCGCTCAATCCGCGCATATTGTGGCTCACGGCGGCGGTGACCTTCTGGACCGCCGGATTCGATATCATCTACGCCTGCCAGGATTACGAATTCGACCGCCGCGAGGGTCTGTTCAGCCTTCCAAGAATCATGGGAATTGCAGGTGCGCTGTGGGTCTCCAGAATTTTCCACGTGGCAATGCTGGGTTGCCTGGCAATGCTGGCATGGACACTGAGCCTGGGTACGCTCAGCATCGCCGGTATTGTTGCTGTGGCACTGCTTCTCGCTTATGAGCACAGCCTGGTGAAAGCGAACGACCTGACCCGCGTAGACGCCGCTTTCTTCACCATGAACGGCTGGGTGAGCATGCTATTCTTTTTCTTTTGGGCCGCAGACATCATCTTTCTGCGCAGAGGGGCGTGACGAAGTTGCAGGTGATTATCGACGATGCTCGCCTGAAGCCGATCCTGGACAAAGTGAACTCGGGCGAGCGGCTCAGTTTTGAAGACGGCATTGCACTGTACCGTACTCCCGATTTGCTGGCGCTCGGCTACATGGCGAATCAGGTTCGCGAGCGCCTGCATGGCAACGTCACGTTCTTCAACGTCAATCGCCATATCAATCCCACCGACGTCTGCGTAGCCAGTTGCCGGCTCTGTGCATTCGGCAAGAAGGCGCGCGATCCGAAAGCGTACACCATGTCTCTGGACCAGGTGTGGGAGACCGCGGGGAAGGGCTGGTCGGAATCGGCGACCGAGTTCCACATCGTGGGCGGCCTGCACCCGGAGTTGACGCTGGACTGGTACTGCGAAATGCTGCGCGGCCTGAAGCAGCGTTATCCGCAAGTGCACCTGAAGGCATTCACCATGGTTGAGGTGGCGTATCTTGCCAGGCGCACGAAGGTCTCCGTACGGGAAACGCTGGAGCGGCTGCGGGATGCGGGGATGGACTCCATGCCGGGCGGCGGAGCAGAGATTTTTTGCGAGCGCGTGCGCCGGATCATCTGCGATCACAAGATCGATGGAAACGAATGGATCGAAGTGGCCCGGACAGCGCATCAGCTTGGTATCCGCTCCAACTGCACGATGCTATACGGCCACATCGAGAATGAAGAAGACCGCGTCGATCACCTGATGCGCCTGCGGGCATTGCAGGACGAGACCGGCGGATTTGTGACATTCATTCCTCTTGCGTTTCACCCGGCCAACACGCCGCTGGAGCACATCCCGGCCACAACAGGATTCGCCGACCTGAAGAACATTGCCGTCGCGCGGTTGATGCTCGACAACATTCCGCACATCAAAGCCTACTGGATTATGATGACGCCGCGCATCGCGCAGATCGCGCAGCGCTTCGGCTCCGACGACCTTGACGGGACCGTGGTGGAAGAGAAGATCTACCACGACGCAGGCGCCACTACCAGCCAGTCTTTGCGGCGAAGCGAGCTGCTGCGGCTCATCCGTGAGGCAGGCCGCGAACCGGTGGAGCGCGATACGCTTTACCGGCCCGTAGAGCGCACCGAGACCACGTTCACCGTTCTCGTGTAGTGTTCGGCCCGCGGCTTTCCCGTCAGACTACGGTAGACTGTCGATAATCGGAGGGTCCATGTCTATTCGGCCGGTCAAGCGGCTCATTCAATCCAAGCCCACGCTCGAAGGCGCCGGTGTACATCTGCGGCGTGCTTTCGGCTTCGGGAATACTTCGGACTTCGATCCTTTTCTGCTTCTCGACGATTTTCGTAACGATGTCCCCGAGGATTACCTGGCCGGCTTTCCCTGGCACCCGCATCGCGGGATCGAGACCATCACGTACGTGCTCGCCGGAACGGTGCAACACGGCGATAGTATGGGCAACCATGGCACCATCGGCGCGGGCGATGTCCAGTGGATGACCGCGGGAAGCGGCATTATCCATCAGGAGATGCCGAAGGGCGACGAAGCGGGCCGGATGCACGGCTTCCAGTTGTGGGCGAACCTCCCGGCGTCACTCAAGATGACGCAGCCCCGCTACCAGGAGGTGAAAGTGGGCGAAATTCCGGAAATCACGGACGACGACGGCACTCACGTTCGTGTCGTCTGCGGAACCTTCTGGGGGGCGACCGGCCCGGTGGACGGCACCGCCGCGGACCCGATCTACGTGGATGTCTCCGTTCCCCCCGGGCGAAAGAGGACGTTTCCGGTCGAGATCACTCGCCACGCGTTCGCCTACGTTTTTGCAGGAAATGGAAAGTTCTGCAACGCATCCGGTCCGCTCACGGTACCGACCGAAGCCGTCGGATGGTGGAACACGACTCCTCCGACGGAGGCAGACAACCGCTCGCTTGTGCTCTTTGACCGGGGCGATGAAGTCACTGTACAGGCCGGAGAGGATGGGATCCGGTTCCTTCTGGTTTCTGGAAAGCCGTTCGGGGAACCTGTGGCGTGGTACGGCCCTATCGTTATGAACACGCAGGAGCAACTGCGGCAGGCGTTCGATGAGCTCGATCGCGGAACCTTTTTGAAATCCCGGACCTGAAGACCGGGCGATAATGGGGTGTTGCGTTCGCCCATACACATCATCGGCGGGGGCCTGGCGGGTTCCGAAGCGGCGTATCAGATCTCCAAGGCGGGCCTTAGCGCTGTAGTGTACGAGATGCGCCCGACGCGCCCGACTCCGGCGCACAAGACGGACCAGCTTGCCGAGCTGGTATGCAGCAACTCGCTCAAGAGTGAGGCGGAGCATTCCGCGCCGTGGCTGCTGAAACAGGAACTGCGGCGCCTGGATTCACTTTTGATGAGAGTTGCCGGTACGCATCGGGTGCCCGGCGGCCACGCGCTCACGGTAGACCGGGACCTGTTCTCGCACGAGGTGTCCCGTACCGTTGCCGCGCTACCCGGAATCGAGATTCGCCGCGAAGAAGTGACCCGCATACCCGGCGACGGCATCACGATCATTGCGAGCGGACCCTTGACGAGCGATGCGCTGGCTGGTGATATCGCACGGCTCACCGGTTCCGAACGGCTCTATTTTTACGACAGCATCAGCCCCATTGTTTCGGCTGAATCCATCGCAATACCGCCGGCGTTCCACGCTTCGCGCTACGGCAAGTCAATGGATGGTACCGACGACTACCTGAACTGCCCGTTCGACAAGGAGCAATACGAACGATTCGTGGATGCGCTGCTCTCCGCTTCGAGCTACGAGCCCAAAATTCCGGAAGACGCAACGCCTTTTTTCGAAGCCTGTCTTCCGCTGGAAGAGCTGGCGCGGCGCGGACGGGACACGTTGCGTTTCGGACCCATGAAGCCGGTCGGCCTGACGGACCCGCGCACGGGGAGGCGGCCCTACGCCGTGGTGCAGCTTCGACAGGAGAATCTGCGCGCGGAGAGCTACAACCTGGTGGGCTTCCAGAACCATATGCGGTTCGGCGAACAGGAGCGGGTGTTGCGGCTGATTCCAGGTCTTGAGAACGCCGAGTTCATCCGGTTCGGCCAGATGCATCGCAACACTTACATCAACGCACCGGCGATATTAAACGGCACCCTGCAAGTGAAGCATGCTCCGCAGGTGCTTTTCGCCGGACAGATATCGGGAGTCGAAGGCTACGTTGAATCCATCGCGACGGGTCTGATGGCGGGTATTCACGCTGTGGCGCTCGCGCGGGGCGAACAGCCCGCGGCCCTGCCTCGTGAAACCGCGCTTGGATCGCTCTGCCATTACATCTCCGGCGCGGACCTGGCAAATTATCAGCCAGCCAACATAACGTTCGATCTACTGCCGGCGTTGGATGACGAAACGAAGCGGCGCTTGCGCCACGACAAGCGCGCGCGCCATGCGGAAGTCTGCCGGCGCGCGGCCGCCAAGCTCGAGGAGTACATGGCCGTACATGTCTGATCTTCACGACAGTATCGAACGCTACCTCGAAAGCCTCAAGCGCGAGAACGCGTCCGCTCACACGCTTCGAAATTATCGCAGCGATCTGAAACAGCTCGCCAAATTCCTGGGAGAGGGAACCGATGTCCGGAGCCTGGATGTTCTGGCATTCCGCCGCTGGCTGGTCGGGCTACACGGCTCGAAACTGGGTGTCGCCACCATCCGGCGCAAGCTTGCGGCCGCCCGCTCACTATGCCGCTTTCTCGAGCGGGAAGGAGCCATTGAGACGAATAGCGCGAAGGTAGTGCGCACTCCGAAAGCTCCACGCAAGCTGCCGAAAGTGCCCACCACCGCTCATATGGCCTCTCTGCTGGACACCGTGGCGGAGGGCAAACTGGACCGGCCGCACCCCGCGCGCGACCTTGCCCTGTTCGAGTTGCTCTATGGCTCCGGTTTGCGGGTGAGCGAGGCCGTCGGGCTGAACTTGGGAGACCTCGATCTGGCGGAACGCTGGCTGGATGTGAGAGGCAAGGGACGGAAAGAGCGGCAAGTCCCGTTCACATCGCGCACGGCGAAAGCTCTGGAGCGATACCTGCCGGAACGCAAAGCGGAAAAATCCGAGCACGCTCTCTTCGTGAATCACCGGGGCAAACGCCTCAGCACGCGCGGCGTGCACAAGATCGTGCGGCTGTACGCAGTCCTGCTAATGGGGGATACTTCGCTGCACCCGCACAGCTTTCGCCACGCTTTTGCTACCCACTTGTTAAGCGAGGGAGCGGACCTCCGGTCCATTCAGGAGTTGCTCGGGCACGCCAGCCTTTCCACGACACAGAAGTACACCGAGGTTTCGTTGACAGACCTGATGGCGGTGTATGACCGTTCGCATCCGCGAGCGTAGCGGCACCAAAAGCAACAGTGCTTCATTCCCTTGTGTTTATATTCCATCCATGGAATACTGTAGATGGTGCCTTGGGACGTCGAGTTCAGCGATGAATTCGAGAAGTGGTGGAATACGCTTACTATTTCCGAGCAGGAGGACGTGGCGGCTTATGTCGGCATGCTCGAAGAGGCCGGCCCCGGTCTGCGATATCCCTACTGTTCCGGGGTCGCATATTCGCGCCACGCGCGGATGCGCGAGCTTCGCGTGCAGCACCAAGGCCGGCCGTACCGGGTTTTATATGCGTTCGATCCGCGGCGGACGGCGATACTGTTGATCGGCGGTGACAAGACGGGAAAAGATCGCTGGTATGAGGAATACGTCCCCGTCGCCGACCGTATCTACGATGAGCACCTCAACGGGTTGCGGAAGGAGGAGGAGAGTAATGGCAAAGAAGTTTAGTGAATTGCGCGCGAGAATGCCGGCCGCTTCTCAGGAGCGCGCCCGGAAGAAGACGCGGGTTTTGCGGCGCGAGATGGCCTTGAACGAACTGCGTGCGGCAAAGGAAATCACGCAGAAGCAACTTGCGGACACGCTCAAGGTGAATCAGGCGGCCATATCCAAGATCGAGCGGCGAACTGATATGTACGTCAGTACGCTGCGCAATATCATCGCGGCTATGGGCGGCCGCCTTGAGATCTACGCGGCATTCCCCGACGGGAAAGTTTCCATCAACCAGTTCGCGGCCATCGACGAGCCGGTCCCGGCCGAGTTGTAGGACACCGGGAGGTAGAATGTCTGACGTACGTATAATCATTAGCTATGCGCACGATACTGGGAATTTTGTGCGCCGTTTCGGCGGTGGCGCAGCAGTCCGGGAACGCGGTGGCCTATCCTGCCGCAAAACACGGCGGGCAATACATGCAGAACTACTACATGCCGCCGGCGCCTTCCACCACGCCGTGGGCTCCCGCCTGGTCGCCGGACGGATCATGGATCGCGGTGGGGATGCAGGGTTCGCTTTGGAAGGTGGATCCCACCTCCGGCACCGCCACCGAACTCACAGAAGGAGCGAAATATTACTCGTCTCCCACGTTCTCCCCCGATGGGAAATGGCTGGTTTATACCGCCGATGACGACGCGCGCAGCATTCAACTCGAGGTGTTGAACCTGGAGACCGGCCAGTCCCACGCCTTAACGAATGGCGACGGGATTTACCTGGACCCGGTTTTCTCGCCGGACGGCACACGCATCGCTTACGTATCTACGCGCCCCAACGGCTATTTCAACATCTTCGTTCGCGGCATTCGCGATGGCCGCTGGTCGGGTGAGGAAATCGCCCTCACACGCGATAATCGCTATCCCCGGGACCGTCTGTACTTCGGAGTGTGGGACATGCATACCCAGCCGGCATGGAGCCGGGACGGCAGTGAGGTCTTCTTCGTTTCGAACCGCGGCGTTCCGCTCGGCTCGGGGGATTTAATGCGGATGCCCGTCCAGGAAGACGGCATTTTGAAAGCGAAGCCTGTTCTTCAGGAGCAGACTCTCTACCGTACGCGCCCGGATGTCTCCATCGACGGCAAGCGAATCCTCTATTCCTCCACCTCGGGAACCGCCGATCAGTTCAATCATCTTTATGTCCTTCCGGTATACGGGGGAGCACCCTATAAGCTGACGTTCGGCGACTATGACGACTTCCATCCACGGTGGTCGCCCGATGGAGAATGGATCGCATACATCTCGAATGAAGGCGGGCTGCCTCAACTCTACCTTCTTGAAACCTACGGCGGTGCCAGGAAACGCGTCGCCATCCGCGAACGCCGCTGGAAACGCCCGGCCGGGAAGCTGCATGTTCGCGTCCTCGACGCCTCCTCTGGTGCGCTCACACTGGCGCGCATTCACGGAGTGGCGGCCGATGGCCGCTTCTACGCCCCGGTGGCGGATTATTCGCGTATAGGCCGCTCCGGCCTGCACAGCTTCCACACCGCCGGCGAGTATTCGGTAGAGGTGCCTGTCGGCAAAATGCGAGTGCAGGCCGTGAAGGGCTTTCAATACCTGCCGGCGGCCGCCGATGTCGAGATACGGCCTGGACAGGTCACCGAACTCCGGTTGAAGTTGGAGCGTCCGGAGCGCCTCGTGTGGAAGGGATGGCGCAGCGGGTCCACGCACGTTCATATGAACTACGGCGGAAATTTGCACAACACGCCGGAGAACCTGTTGCGCATGGCACGGGCCGAGGGCCTCGACATCGTGTTTAACCAAGTGGCCAACAAAGACAACCGGGTCCTCGATTACCAGTACTTCGTTCCCGGCGGAGGAGAACACCCCGCCAGCAAGGGCAGCCCGGATGTGAAGCTGCTGATCGGGCAGGAGTACCGGCCGCCGTTTTATGGGCACATGTCGTTTCTCGGCCTGCGCGATCATCTGATCTCTCCTTTCACCACCGGATATGAAGGCACGGCCATCGAAAGCCTTTACCCCAGCAATACCGATATGCTTCGCAAAGCGCGTGCCCAGGGTGCGCTCACCGGCTATGTCCACGCATTTTCGGGGGACCGGGACCCGCTCGAAACCTCGCTCGGTGTTGGAAAATCGTTTCCCGTAGATGCCGCGCTGGGCACCGTCCATACCCTGGAGTGGTCTGCCGCTTCCAGGGCTGCGCTTCAGGTGTGGCATCACGTATTGAATAACGACTTTCAAGTCGCACCGGTCGGCGGCGAAGATTCGATTTCGAATCTCCACCGCGTAAAGCTCGTTGGCAGTGTCCGAACGTACGCCTATACCGGCCCTGACACCAGCGTGGAAGGCTGGCTGGAGGCGGCAAAGAAAGGACTCACGTTCTTTTCAACGGGTCCTTTACTCGACCTGCGAATCAACGGAAGCCGGCCGGGCGAAGCGGTTCAATTGCCTCCGGGTGGGGGCGCTATCACGATCGAAGGTACTGCCGAGTCCATTGCACCGCTTTCGAAAGTGGTGCTCTATCACAACGGGCGCGTCTTTAAGGAACTGCCGCTTAGCGGGCGTTTCCGCGAAACCGTACAGGTGACCGGCAGCGGCTGGTTCTCCCTCTATGCCGAAGGCCCGCACACGCCGCTGCTGGATGGCGAGTACCCGCAGGCTGCGACGAATGCGATCCGCGTGTACGTGGGCGACCGCAAGATCCGCAACCGCGCCTCGGCCGAGTACTTTGTCCGCTGGATTGACAAACTCGAATCCATGGCCGATGCCTGGCCCTGGTGGCGTTCGGAAAAGGAGCGCAAGCACGTGCTCGCGCAATTCGCCGAAGCGCGTGCGATTTACAAAGCGCGCGCTGACGAAAGTGTTGGCGAAACCCGATAGAGGCAGCTTGATGGAATTCGATTACGCGTTTGAAATGGCAACCTCCAACATCCGCTTTGGCCCGGGTGTCACGCGGGAGGCCGGCGCCGATCTGTCGGAATGGGGTGTCCGGCGCGTCATGGTAGTGACAGATCCCTACGTTGCTTCCCTTGCCCCGGTTGCCACGGTACTGGAATCGTTGAACGACAACCATGTCGCGTTCTCGCTGTTCGACCGCGTTCGCGTCGAGCCCAGCGACGCTTCCTTCCGCGAAGCCATCGAGTACGCGCGCCAGGGCGATTTCGACGCCTTTGTGGCTGTGGGAGGAGGATCGGCAATCGATACCGCGAAGGCCACGAACCTCTATTCGACCTATCCTCCATCGGATTTCCTGGACTATGTGAACCCGCCGATCGGGAAGGGACTCCCTGTGCCGGGGACGCTAAAGCCACTGATCGCGGTTTCTACCACAGCCGGAACCGGCAGCGAGACAACAGGAGTCGCTATATTCGACTATTCCCCGCTGCACGCCAAGACAGGAATCGCCCACCGGCGGCTGAAGCCAACTCTCGGAATTCTCGATCCCGAAAACACTCGCACGATGCCGCCGGAGGTGGCGGCTTCCACCGGGCTCGACGTTTTGAGCCACGCCATCGAATCGTACACGGCCATTCCCTACCAGTGCAGGCCGCGGCCCGGCAAGCCAGTGCTGCGGCCCGCCTATCAGGGCTCAAACCCCATCAGCGATCTGTGGTCTCTCGAGGCGCTGCGGCTGGTTGCCGGATATCTGCAGTGCGCCGTCGAAGACCCTTCGGACGACGAAGCGCGCTCGAAAATGCTGCTCGCCTCTTCCTATGCAGGAATGGGATTCGGGAATGCGGGCGTTCACCTGCCGCACGGCATGTCCTACCCGGTTTCGGGAATGGTCCGCGATTTCAAGCCGCACGGGTATCCGGTGGATCACCCGCTGGTGCCGCACGGAATTTCCGTGATACTCAACGCGCCTTCGGTGTTCCGGTTCACAGCTTCTGCCTGCCCGGAACGCCACCTGACCGCGGCTGAAGTGCTCGGCGCGGACATCCGCGGTGTGAAACCGGAAGATGCGGGCCGGGTTCTTTCGGATCGCATCACGAGCTTTATGGAGCGGCTTCGCGTGCCGAACGGGCTTTCGGCGCTCGGCTATAGCCGTGAAGATATTCCCGCGCTGGTCGAAGGCACCTTGCCGCAACACAGGGTGACGAAACTGTCGCCGCGCCCAGCCGAAAAAGACGATTTGGCAATATTGTTTGAACAGGCATTAGTCGCCTGGTAAAAGGGAGGAACATGCAGACGGGCACAAAGGCGAACGGGATGACGCGCGAAGAGGTGATTCTGGCAGGCAAGGAATTCCTCTTCCCATCCGTTTTCCACTACTACCGCGAGCCACTCGTGATCGAGCGCGGAAAAGACCAGTACGTTTGGGATGCAGACGGCAAGCAGTATCTCGATTTTTTCGGTGGCATCGTCACCGTCAGTGTTGGACACTGCAACGAACACGTGAATCAAAGGGTTCACGCGCAGATCGACCGGCTGCAACATGTATCCACCGTGCTCGCTACGGAACCGCAGGTACGCCTTGCGCGTAAGATCGCATCCGTGACACCCGGCGGCCAACTGACGAAATCGTTTTTCACCAATAGCGGCACGGAAGCCAATGAAACGGCCATTCTGCTCGCACGTGCCTATACCGGGTCACAGGAGATTATCGCTCTCCGGCATTCGTATCACGGACGTTCCGCGGTCGCGATGGCGCTGACCGGAAACGCGGGTTGGCGCCTGGGAGGCGCGCTCCAGCCCGGTATCGTCCACGCCCATAATGCGTACTGCTATCGATGCCCGTTCGAATCCACTTATCCCGAGTGTGGTGTTCGCTGCGCGCGGGACCTCGACGAATTGATCCGCACCAGCACATCCGGGCGCATCGCGGGCATGATTGCAGAACCCATTCAGGGCGTCGGAGGGTTCATCACGCCGCCGAAGGAATACTTTGAGATCGTCGCAGGCATTGTCCGGAAATACGGTGGCATCTTCATCAGCGATGAAGTGCAGACCGGCTGGGGACGCACCGGCGGAAAGTGGTTCGGAATCGAACAGTACGGCGTGTCGCCGGATGTCATTACCGGCGCGAAGGGGCTTGCGAACGGATTTCCCATCGGCGTCACCACGGCCAAACCTGAAATTGCGGATTCCCTTCGGGGACTGACCATCTCTACGTTTGGCGGCAATCCGGTAACTACTACTGCGGCAGAGGCCGTTCTCGAGTTTATTGAAGAGCAAAACCTGGCGGCGAACTGTACGGAAACCGGCGCTTATCTGCGTGCCCGGCTGGAGGAGTTGCGGGCAAAACATCCACTCATCGGCGAGGTTCGCGGAATGGGTCTGCTGCAGGCGATAGAACTGGTCCGCGACCGTGCCAGCAAAGAGCCTGCGGTTCAGGAGGCCGCTCGTGTTATGGATGCCGCCCGCGAACGTGGAGTTCTGATCGGCAAGGGCGGCCTGTTAGGCAACGTCCTTCGCATTTCGCCGCCCATGAACATCGGCAAAGCGGATGTGGACGAATTCACGCGAATTCTCGATGCCAGCCTGTCGGAAGCCGGACGGCCTTCATGAGAGCAAACCGCGCAGCGCCTTGACGCCTTCGACGGCCCGGTCCAGATGCTCCAGAGTGTTATAGAGGTGTGGGCAAAGGCGCAGGCCTCCCGGTGTGGCGGCGGCGATTCCAAACTCCTTGTAAAGCCGGTCGATGACCGTCTGCCGGTTCGCCGCCGGCACTTCAACCACCAGGACGCCCGCGCTTAACGACGGATGCGACGGCGTCGCCAGCTTCACGCCCGCGCCGGCGAGGCGTTTCTTTAACGTCGATGCCAGTTGCAGCACGCGGGCTTCGACGCGAGAGGGGCCGATCATGTCGTGAAAATCGGCGGCTGTTCCCAATGCGGCCAGGCAGGCGTCATCCCGTTGTCCCAGCGACTCGAATTTGCGCGCTCCTTTTACGTCGGGTTCGGCGTCGTCGCCCCACCCGGGAGCCACCGTGTGCGGCCACACCTCCGGTATGCGGCTGGCCCGTACATAGAGCAGCCCTACTTCTTTGGGTCCGACGTACCACTTGTGTCCGCTCGCGCTATAGGAATCACATCCCATTTCCCGCAGGTTGACGTGCAGCGCACCCCACGTCTGAGCGCCGTCGACGTGTACGTAGATACCGCGCCGGTGCGCCACTTCACACAGTTCGCGGACGGGCAGGCGGAGCCCGCTGTTGTTTGACGTGTGCGTAATCGCGAGCAGGCGGGTCTTCGGAGTGAACGCGCGCTCAAAAACGCTTACCAACTCATCGGCGTCCGCGGGCTGCCGTGGCGTGCTGACTCGCTTTATCGCCAAGTGATATCGTGCCGCCCTCACGTCCCAGGCCACATTGTTGGTGGGGTGGTTCTGGTCCCAAAGAACGATCTCGTCACCGGCTTTGAGCGGTACGCCGGCGTTAATCGTATTATTCGCCTCGCTCGTGTTACGGACCAGGGCAATCTCGTCTGCGGTTACGCCCAGCTGCCGGGCGACTTTCCCTCGCGTCTCTTCCAGCAGGCGGCCGAACTTCGCACGGTTCTGGGACGAGCAGTCCATGTCGATGTCGCGTGTCAGTTGGGTGACGCGCTCCGCCACCACGCGGGGAGACGGGCAGAGGTTGGCGGCATTCATCGGGATATGAGACTCGTCAAAATCGAACTGGCGCCGTATGGTCTGCCAATACGCTTCGCCCTCCGGAGCAGCGGCCAGCGCGCGGTTCAATCCGGAGAGAGTGGTTGCGGCGCCCGCATAAAACGCGGTGCCGGATGCGAACCGTTCCAGGAATGTGCGGCGGGAGTGCCCAGGCATGAAGCGATTCCTCCTTGTTGCCGCTCATGATACTACCGGCAGCTCGCAAGCTACAACAAAGCCCGGTAGCGAACAGCCAGGGGAAACTGCAAAAGTAGCTGGACAGCCGGCCGTCCGTGCATTTATCATCCATACAATACAAACCAGTGCCGCGCTCTACCGGTGCCGGGAGGGAGTCACATGGGAAATTTGATCAAGTCCAGTTCGCTCATTTTCATCGTGGCGTTAATTATCTCCGCCACGATCCCCGCAACGTTGTCCGCCCAGGTCCTATATGGGTCGGTTACAGGAACCGTCACCGACGGAACCGGGGCTGTTGTACCGGCTGCGAAGGTCGTGCTTGTTAATGATGAGACCGGGTTGCGCCGCGAAGTAGTTACCGACCAGGTAGGCATCTACCGCGTGGTTGACCTTCCACAAGGCCCTTATACGCTCGAGGTCTCAGCCGGCGGTTTCCAGTCCTATAAGAAGACCAACATTCGCGTGGTCACCGGCCAGGTGAATTCGGAGGACGTGCCACTCGCCGTAGGCTCGCCTGCGCAGGAGATCACCGTCCAGGGCACAGCCGCTGTGCTGCAGACGCAAAAAGCCGACGTCCGCACCGAAATCACCGGACATGCCATTCGCAATCTCCCGTTGAACGTCTATCGCAATTACCAGGCGGTCACCTTGCTGGCGCCCGGCGTCTTCTCTACCTCGGCCATTGCCGACGCCTATCCGAACGGTCTCGCGAGCGGTCCCGAGCGCTCCATGAGCATCTACTCCAACGGCCTACCTTCCCGCATCAACAACAATCGCGTTGACGGCGCCACCAGCATTAACATCTTTCTGCCGGATCACATGCTCATCATTCCCCCGGCCGAGACCATTCAGGAAGTGAACGTTCAGACCGCGAACTACTCCGTTGAAAAAGGCCTCACGGCGGGAGCCGCCACCGACGTCATTACCAAGTCGGGCACCAATGAATTTCACGGCTCGCTTTATGCTTTCCACACGAACAACGCGCTGGTCGCGCGCAACTTCTTCGACTTCAGCCCAAAGAAGGCCAAGCGCATCCACAACAACGACGGTGTTACGCTGGGAGGCCCCATCCTCCGCAACAAGCTGTTTTTCTTCGGCAACTGGGACGGCTACTTCGAGCGTAAAGCCACCGCCGGCACCGGATTCCTGGCCCCCATGGAATACCGGCGGGGAGATTTCCGCGGCACGCTCGGTTCGCCGCTTTTCGACAACCAGGGCCAGCCGGTTACGGTATGTACGACCGAAGGCGGCTCGACACAACTCCGGCAGGGAATGGTGTTCGACCCTCTGACGGGCGACCGCACAAACGGCACCGGCCGCTGCGTGTTCTCGCACAACGGTCAGATCAATGTCCTTCCGCCCAACAGAATCGTTCAAGGCGCGCAGAACTTTTGGCCGCGCCTGACCGCCCCCAGCATTCCTGGCACGGTCACGTCGAACACGCCGTACAATCACGCCTACAACCAGAACAACAGCTTCAACCGCAACATCGGCATCGCCAAGGTGGACTGGAATCGTAACGACCGCCACACCATCTGGGGCAAGTGGAACCTTCAAGACTCCCTCGTCATCACCCCGTTGACCTTTGGCGACGCGGGCGGGCCGTCCGGCTTCGATGGCGACATTATCACTCAGATCGGCACCATCGGGCACACCTGGATGCTCTCGCCTTCCACCGTTCTGACCGGCCATTTCGGACTCGCCCGCCAGAAGACCGATACGCTCAACGGCCTCTCGGGCGAACCGCTCGGCCAGACTGTCCTCGGCGTTCCCGGCATGAACGAACCTCTCGACGACGTCCGCTACACAGGGATGCCGGCGATCGGCATGGCCGGTTGGACGGCCCTGGGCAACGCCGATGGGTCCACACCCTACGTTCGGCGAGACTGGACCTACACCATCTCGCAAAACCTCACCCACATGCGCGGGCGGCACGAGTTCCGCATGGGCATCGATCTCGGAGCGAACTACCTGAACCATTTCCAACCGGAAGTGTGTTGCATCCGCGGCAGAATGGATTTCGCACAGGGCATCACGTCCATTAATCTTCCCGCGAACGCGGCGGCGCCGGCGACCGGCCAGTACATGGAACTGTACACTTCACCTACTCCCAGTTCCGCAACTCTTGCCGGCCGCGGTTACAGCGCGTTCCTGCAAAACTCGGTGGCGGCGTTCAACCTCGGCCTGTTCAGCCAGGCGCAGAAGAGCATCCAGTACATCGATTTCACCGCCCACTCGTGGCAATACGGCCTTTACTTCGGAGATCGCTTCAAGGCTACCTCGCGGTTGACGTTGGACCTCGGCCTTCGCTGGGAGTATTACCCCATGGTTCGCCGCAGCGGAGCCTTCACATTTGACAGGTATGACCCCGACACGAACACGCTGCTGCTCGGCGGAATGGGCGGCAATCCCGACGATCTCGGTGTCACCACCAGCAAGAAGCTCTTTACGCCGCGCGTGGGCATCGCCTACAGGATCGGTGACAACACGGCCGTGCGCGCGGGCTACGGCATTGCAATCGATTCCATGCCGATGGAGCGGCCGATGCGCGGCTTCTATCCCCAGGTTATCGGCGCGACGTACTTCAACCCCTCCACGTTCGTGAGTGGCTTCCTGCCTTATGCCGACTTTGCCACCGGCATACCGGTACTTGAGGGTCCGGACATCTCCAGCGGCAAGCTCATACCTCCAGGCAATGTCACGATACACTTCGTTCCGCAGGGCGAGTTCAAACGCGGCTATGTGCAGTCCTGGAACTTTTCCATCGAGCGGAAGCTTCCGGCTGAGATCCTGCTGAACGTCGGCTACGTCGGCAACCACTTCGTCCATGAAATGAACGGCCGCGACATCAACGCCGCTCCGCTCGGGACCGGCAGCGCCGGCCAGCCTCTCGCGAAATATGGCCGGTTTATCACCACCCCGTCGTATGAGGGCTATCTCGATTCGAAGTATCATTCGCTCCAGGTCTCGGTGAGCCGCCGCGCGGCGCGCGGGCTCTTTTTGCAGGGGTCCTATACGTGGTCGAAGACACTGGCGTACTCCGACGACAACACGTACGGGAACGCACTGCGCTTCAACTGCCCGCCGTCGCCCGCCATGCCCGAGGGCTGTCTGGAACTGAACTACGGGCCTACCAGTTTCGATCGCACGCAGATGGTCAAAGCGGCATTCGTATGGGAGCTGCCCTTCGGGTCCGGACACGCTCTGAGCAGTTCCAGCCGTGCGGTGAACGCCATTATCGGCGGCTGGCAGTTGAACGGCATCTTCACGGCCATAACCGGAGCCCCGCTTCAGATCGGCCAGAGCCGTAACGGTTTGAACACCCCCGGCACTCCGCAGAATCCCTATGTTATGCGCCAGCCTGAGTACATCAAAGAACAGGCGAGCTTCGACGCCTACAGCGGCATCTACTGGTTCAACCCCGACGCCTTTGTGCCGAACTTCACAAACAACGAGATCGGCAACATTCCGCGCCGTCTTTCCTGGCTGCGCGGTCCCGGCATTACTCAGTTGGACGCCAGCATTTTCCGCAACTTCCGCTGGAAGGAACGGTTCACTTTGGAGGTGCGTGCAGAGGCGATGAACGTGACGAACTCGACGCACTACAGCGACCCGAACGTCACCTGCACCGTCGTCGGAAACGCGTGCCGGGGATCCTTTGGGCAGATCAGCTCCGCGTTCGGGCAGCGCATCGCCCAACTTGGCGCGGTAGTACGCTTCTAGCGATCCAATGCGACGGGCCATCCCAGCTCTGCTGCTCCTCGCTACCGCGGCCGGTGTCATGCCGGTCGCGGCGCAGGACGCCTCTACCGAGCGCCGCAAGCGCGACCTCGATCACTTGCTGAAGGTCCTGCTTCCAAGCAGGACCCCGGCGACCGGCCGCATCAATGCCCACGACAAAACCTGGGAGGAGTGGATCCGGCGAACCGGCGCGTTACCGCCGGACTTCGATTCGATGCCATCCCACTCCGAGCTCCCCGATCCGCTGCTCATGTACGAGAACGGGCGCGCCCGCCCGGTGAAAACCGCTGCCGATTGGGAGCGCCAGAAGAAGTGGCTGCGCGAGCAGGTCTCCAAGTACATGTTCGGCTACATGCCGCCCGCGCCCGGCAATGTTCGCGGTGTCATCACCGGAACCGAAAAGGAAGGCGACGTCACGATCCGCCATGTGCGCCTCGAATTCGGCCCGGAGCACCGCGGTACCCTGCGCGTGCAGTTGATGATTCCGCCCGGACAGGGCCCTTTTCCCGTTTTCATGACGAACCATCCGCGCACGCGCCCCTGGGTGGCGACCGCGGTTCGAAGAGGCTATATCGGCTGTATCTATTACGCTGCCGACCCCATCTACGGCAACGACGACGATTCCGACAAGTTCATCGAACTCTATCCCGAGTATGAATTTCCGGTTCTCGCACGCTGGGCCTGGGCGGGCATGCGCGCTATCGACTACCTGTACACTCTGCCCGAGGTGGACAAGGAGAAGATCGCTCTTTCCGGCCATTCCCGCAACGGCAAGCAGGCGCTGCTTGCCGCCGCGTTCGACGAACGCATCGGCGCGGTTATCCCTTCGAGCGGCAACAGCGGCGAATGCGACCCCTGGCGTTACACCACCGATATGTTCGCCAACGAAAGCATCCAACTGCTTGCCGGCGCGCAGCCGCACTGGTTCTCCCCGCACCTCCGCTTTTTTTCCGGCCGTGAAGACAAACTTCCCGTCGACCAGCACACGCTCATGGCCCTCGTCGCGCCTCGCGGCCTCATGCCTTACACAGCGTATTCGGAGGGGGCGAGCAATCCCGTCGGCTTCGAGGAGGGTTATCGTTCCGCCAAACGCGTCTACGATTTTCTGGGTGCAGGCAACAATATCTGGCTGCATCTGCGCGCCGGTGAGCACCCCACCGCGGCCGGCGACATCGAGAATTTCATCGATTTCACCGATACGATCTTCAAACGTAAGTCTTTCCCGAAATTTGAGACCTTCACGCACGGCTACACCTTCGAAGGATGGCGCAATCTGACGGGCGAAACCGTGAATCCGTTGAAGTACCCGAAGCGTCAGGTGGGCGAGACGCTGAAATCCGTCACCAGCGCGCAGGCCTGGCAGGAGAAGAAGGAGTCGCTGCGGCGTAATCTGCTCTGGGCGTTGGGTGAGGAACCCGCCGGCATCCGCTTCCCTGCTCGCCGCGAACTCGGTGGACGCGCCCCTATGACGAATCCGGGTTGGCTCGCGGGGCTGTTCAATCGCCCTACACCAAACGGCCCCCTGGCCGCGCGCCTCAACAAAGACGGCGTGGGCGTGGCCGACATCGGCTTCGGCGATGATCTGCCCGCTACACTCTTCTATCCATTGGGCGAAGACGGCAAACCGAAATCCGGAAAACTGCCCGTCGTGATCTGGCTACACGCCTACCCGTATCAGCATGGCTGGTCGGCAAGTTCCCCCTGGTCATCGACGGGCGCGAATTACGGCCTGGAGCGGCGTCCCAGCTTCCCTGAACTGGTGAAGCGCGGGTTCGCAGTGCTCGCGTTCGATCAGATCGGCTTCGGCACGCGCGTGCTCGATTCGGCCAGGTTTTACGAGCGGTATCCGAAGTGGTCATTGATGGGCAAGATGGTAGCCGATACGCGCGCCGCCATCGAAGCGGTCCGCGCTCTCGATATCATCGACCCGGATCGTGTGTATCTGCTAGGCTATGCGCTCGGAGCGAAGGTCGGGTTGATGACGGCTGCGCTCGACGGCGGTGTCCGCGGGGTCGCCTCGATAGCCGGTGTGGACGCTCTGCGGCTCAGCACGCCGGATAAGGGCACCGAAGGGCTCCGCCACTACTCGCATCTTCACGGGACGCTTCCCAAGCTCGGGTACTTCATCGGGTACGAGGACCGGGTCCCGTTCGATTATGACGAAGTGCTGGCGATGGTCGCGCCTAAGCCCACGCTGGTTGTTGCTCCCACCAGGGATTGGTACGCACGCATCGCCGACGTGCAGCGAGAGATCCAGGCGGCAGCCCCGGTTTTCCGCCTGCTCGGGCGCGAACTCGACGTGCTGACACCCGACGACTTCAACCGCTTCCCGGTGCGGCTTCAACAGCAGGTCTACGACTGGTTGGCCAAGCTGCCCTGATTCAACGATCTGCGGCATTGAGGCATGGCACGTCCGGTTTCAGGGCCGGCGCAGATCGGCCCGTAAACGTTGTTTCAATTGCGCAAAATGCGATATGCTCCTTGGTTGGGTTCCTGTGGTTTCAGTCTTCCTACTCCCCTAGAGGTCTCTTATGTCAGGACATTCGAAATGGGCGACGATCAAGCATAAAAAGGCCGCCCTCGATGCCAAGCGTGGAAAAGTGTTCACGCGCATCATTAAAGAAATAATGATTGCGGCTCGCAGCGGCGGCGATCCG
>DASTMK010000266.1:0-5460 GCA_035714225.1 Bryobacteraceae bacterium
CGCCGGGTTCTCCGGCTCGGTGTACCAGGCGCGCCTGGAGAGCGCAAATTCGGCACCGGCGGAATCCGCGGTGCGGCTTGTCAACGTCCTTCGGCAGTTCGAAATGCTTCAGAAAGCGGTGACGCTCGGCGGTGAAATGAACCGGCGTAGCGTCGAGGAAGTCGCGAAAGTCAACGCCTGAGATGGTGTGGAGGTATTGGAATGATCAGAGCGCTGTATAGCGCCGGCAGCGGAATGCAGGCGCAACAAATGAACGTGGACAATATTGCGCACAACCTTGCGAATGCAAACACGGTGGGGTTCAAAATGCGCAGAACTCAGTTTCAGGATCTTCTGTATCAGAGCTTCGTGCAACCCGGAGCTGCTGCTGGATCGCAGACGGTGGTTCCAAGCGGGCTGCAACTGGGTCTTGGAACGAAACCCATCGCCAACGAAATTATCTTCTCGCAGGGCAATTTCTCCCAGACCAACAATCCGCTCGATCTGGTGATTCAAGGCCGGGGCTTTTTTCAAGTGCGTCTTCCGTCCGGAGAATTGGCCTATTCCCGGGCCGGCAACTTTCATCTCGACCGGGATGGCAATGTCGTGACCGCGAACGGAGATCCGCTCGAGCCGCAAATCACGATTCCGCCCGAAGCACAATCCATTACCATCGCCGCTGACGGAACCGTCAGTTACACGCAGCCTGGACAGACCGCTTCCCAGCTCGCCGGGCAGATTCAACTTGCCAACTTCGCGAACCCCGCCGGTTTGAACAGCCTCGGCGGAAACCTCTACGCGCAGACCGATGCATCCGGTGAACCAACGGTGGGTAACCCCGGAGGCCAGGAGGGCATCGGCTCTCTTCTGCAAGGCTATGTGGAGCAATCAAACGTCAGCGTAGTGGAAGAGTTCATCAATATGATCGTGAGCCAGCGAGCTTACGAGGCGAACTCGAAGGTTGTGCGCGCGGCCGATGAAATGTACCAGCAAGTGAATAACATGGCGCGATGAAAATGTTCCGTGCAACGCTGCTTTTCATATCGGCCGTTCTTACGATGGCGGCAGGGGAGTGCATTCAGGTTACGGGTGAAAACATTATGGTTGTCGAACTTGCCCCGGTGCATCCAGCATTCGGACGTGTTCCGGCATCGGAAGTCTTTGGTCATACACCCGTTCCAGGAGGCCGGCGCGTTATCAAAGGTTCCGACCTCGCCAGGCTCGCAGCACGCTATGGATTCGACGGAGAGTCGTTTGCCGATACTTGTGTGGAGAGGCGCGTGGCCCCGTTAACGCGCGAGGCCGTGGCCGCGGCGATCAACGCCAGCCTGAACCAACCCGGAGCGGTCGTAGAGATCGTTGACTTCAGCCGGTTCCCGGTGCCCTCGGGAAAACTCGATTTTCCACTTGGTACGCTTGCGACACCATCACCACTGAACACCGGCAAACCCGTACTTTGGCGAGGGACGTTGACCTATGACACCCGGAGTACCCTGTCCGTTTGGGCTCGCGTGCGAATCCGCGCCACGCAGCAAAGGATCGTAGCTGCCGAAGACCTTAAGCCGGGTCGGGAAATCGTCGCGGCGCAAGTCCGGCTGGTTGTAGTAGAGGACTTTCCGTCAAAAGATCCAGGACTCGCTTCCGTCAGCGCGGCCGTGGGGCAGGTTCCTCGAAGGTGGATACGCGCGGGAGAAGTGCTCCGGCCGAACCTGGTGACGAAGCCGCCTGAAGTAAAGCGGGGCGACCGGGTGCAAGTCCAAGTCGAGAGCGGCAGCGCGCGCATTATCGTTCAAGCCCTTGCGGAGTCGAATGGAGCGGCCGGCGAACCGGTAGTTGTCAAGAATCTGATTAGCGGCAATCGCTTCCGGGCCAAAGTGCAAGCCAAAGGAAAAGTGCTTGTCTCAGTGAACTAGAGAATCGAACATGATCAAACATCTCTTGCCAAAAACGGCCGCGATCCTCTTTCCGGTGGTACTCCTTCTGGGAAAGGAACCAGCCAATAAACCGGCCATCGAGACCTATGTTCAGGAATCGCTTGCCCGCGGAGCCAGCGCAGGCACCTCTCCGGGTTCGCTCTACGTGACGGGCGGACTGTTGGCCGACGTGGCACGGGACCTCAGAGCAAACCAGATCGGGGACCTTGTAACCATCGTCGTCGCTGACAAAGCGTCGGCAATCGCGCGCGGCGGCACGAATACCTCGCGGAAATCCAGTGCCGGGTATTCTGTCGGCAGTATTTTCGGCAGGACCCCTGCCGCCGGTGCCCTGGCGAACCTCGCCCAGGCGAACGGTGAAAACCAGCTTCAGGGACAGGGAGAGACCAGCCGCGAAACGGTGCTGTCGGCGACGCTGACAGCGCGCGTCACACATGTGTTACCCAACGGCAATCTGGTGCTGGAGGCGCAGAAAGAAGTGGCGGTGAACTCCGAAAAGCAGATGATCACAGTGCGTGGTGTCGTGCGGCCGAATGACCTTGGTCCATCGAATCTGGTCCGCTCGGACCGGCTCGCATTTCTCGAAGTGGCTGTCAACGGAAAAGGGGTGGTTGGCGACGCCGTGCGGCGTCCCTTCATTCTCTACCGGCTGCTAATGGGACTACTTCCGCTCTGATCGGAATAGGGTTTAGATGAAGATCCGAGTTTTCTTTGCAATTGCCCTTCTGCTGGGGTCAAGTTATCTGGCAGCCTCCACCCGCATCAAGGAACTGGCGGCGTTGGAAGGTGTGCGAGAAAACCAACTCCTCGGCTACGGTCTTGTGGTCGGCCTGGCAGGCACAGGCGATAAGCGCCAGACGGTGTTCTCGGCACAGAGTCTTGCGAATATGCTGGAACGCATGGGGGTGTCCGTGCCGCCCACCGCAATGCTGGTGCGAAACATGGCGGCGGTAATGATCACGGCCAATCTCCCGTCGTTCGCTCAACCGGGAGCGCGCATCGATGTCTCGGTGGCGGCTCTCGGAGACGCGTCCAGCCTGCGCGGCGGGCTGCTCCTGCTGACACCTCTACGGGCGGCAAACGGACAGGTCTATGCAGCCGCACAAGGACAAGTAGTGGTTGGGGGATTTGTCGCGGGGCAGGGGGGCACCACGCAGACGCTAAATCATCCGACGTCGGGCCGGATCCCGGGCGGCGCCATCGTCGAACAACGAGCGCCTGCGGCGGCCCCAACGGGTGCATTGAAGCTGCAATTGAACAGGCCCGACTTCACCACCGCCGCCACGCTAGCCGAAGTCATCAACAAAAAGCTTGCGCCGGCCGGAGAACTTATTGCGAGAGCTGAGAATGCCGCAATCGTTACCGTCAACGCGCCTGCGGCGTTTACCGGCCGCCCGGTGGAGTTTGTCGCCGCCCTGGAGAATCTTCCCATTGAAACGGATTCGCGTGCGAAGATCGCTGTCGACGAAAAAACGGGAACGATCGTCATGGGAAGCGACATCCGCATCACCCCGGTCAGCATCCTGCACGGCAGCCTCACCGTTGAAATCCAAACCAACCTGGCCGTCTCCCAGCCCGCACCGCTGTCCTCCGGGACGACTCAGGTCGTCCCGCAAGTCGGTGTAGGTGTAAAGGAAGACAAAGCACAAAGCGTGATGCTCAAACAAGGAGCAACGGTTCAAGAACTGGTGCGCGCGCTTACCGCAATTGGCTCCACCGCACGCGACGTCATCGCCATTTTGCAGACGCTACGCGCCGCGGGAGCGCTCGATGCAGAAATCGAGGTGATTTAATGAGCGATTCCATATCGATTCCGGCCATGCCATTCGCTTCCAGTCCGGCAGAGGCCTCCCGCTCGAAACGGGCTGAAATCCAGCAAGCCGCTACGCAGTTCGAATCACTGCTCATCCAGCAGATGCTGAAGTCGGCGAGGGAATCCGGAGCCAGCCTATCCGGAGAGTCCGACAGCACCGGCGAGACGGTCCGGGATATGGCGGATCAGCAGTTCGCCCAGGTTATCGCTGCGAACGGCGGTGTCGGACTTGCCACACTCGTTTTGTCGGGGCTGCAAGAAAACGACGGCGGCGGCCGATAAGAACAGCAGAGACATTAGATGCGTACGAACCTTCTCGGCATCCTCACGATGCGTGTCGAAGCCGCGCGGCCTGAGCCGCGGTCACGATCGTCTGCTTCCGCGCAGCCGGTGCCGGACCGGCCGGACACTCTACGTCTCTCTCATATTTCCGATGTTCTCAGCGGCCAGGGGACATATTCGAAGCCTCTCGCCCTGCTGGCCGATCAATTTGCCACCGGAACTTATTCGGTACCGGCCGGCCAGCTTAGCCGGCTTCTGGTGGCCGATACCCTGTCGCAATAGCATCCACACACCTCACATCGTTGGCTTGGCCCGGTGCCGGGTCCTGATAAAGTTTAGAAAGGCCCGCACGGCGAAGAGATTGTATCACCCCGTGAGGCCCGGGAAGCTCCACGTTTATTTGCTGAATGACACTATTTGGTCGTTGGAGAAAAAGCGCCAAAGCCGGTAATGCGTTTCTTCAGGCGAAGGATCTCGGCGTGCGAATTGTCCGGACGGCTTCCGGGACGACTGTTGCCGTAAGCGGGCGCGTGACCATCGATTCGTCACCGCATCTGCGCTCGCTGCTTCTTCAACTGATTCGCAAAGAAACCAGTCAAACTGTCACCATCGACCTTTCAAAAACCTCCTATCTGGACACCTCAGGCATTGCAACACTGCTGGAGGCCCTGAAGGCAGCCCGGCGGCACCCTGTGAAGTTGCGCCTGGTTGGAGTAAGCGGCCAGGTCAAAATGCTGGCGGAAATCCTGGAACTCGCCCAAATTTTCCGGGCTGCCGGTTCGGAGGTGGTTTTCAGTTGACTGTTCTGGAACGAGTGGGGCAAGTGCCAATCCGTTGGTTCGAGGAACTTGGTGCATTAACCATACAGTTCTGGGCGGTGCTCCGGAAACTCCCGCGCGTTTTGCCGGTTGTCGGAAGAAGAAGGCGCTGGCGCGCCTCCGTGCAGCAGATGTTTGTGATAGGGACAAGCGCACTTCCCATGTCGGGCGTCATGTCGCTGTGCACCGGCTTCATCCTTGCACTTCAGAGCGCCGCCGAGTTGCGCCGTTTCGGCGCCCTGCAATTCGTAGTTAACCTGGTGGCGGTGGGTTTCACAAGAGAACTTGGCCCCCTCATTACCGCCATCGCAGTGAGCGGCCGGTCCGCATCCGCGATATCGGCTGAAATCGGAACCATGGTCGTCACCGAGGAGGTGGACGCGCTGCGGGTGATGGGATTGGACCCTGTGGAGTTCACCCTTGCGCCAAAGTATCTGGCCGCTCTGATCACGGTTCCATGTCTGACGATCCTGAGCACCCTGTGCGGAATTTTCGCCGGCTACGTGTTTCTTGCCTTCAGCATCGATATGAGTCTTCAGATTTACTTTCACGCGGTCGCCGAGTCGATACTGTTACGCGACATCGTTCTAGCTCTTGTGAAGAGTCTCGTCTTCGCTACCATCATCGTCCAGGT
>DASTMK010000267.1:0-31254 GCA_035714225.1 Bryobacteraceae bacterium
TCGCGCAACAGGCCGCGCCGCCCGCATCCGATGTTGGCGACCCGGATGCGCCCGTTCGCGCCGGGAGTGTTCTGCCAGGCGGAAGCCGTCATGGACGCTGCCACAGATTGTCCAATGAAGTATCTTCGGTTCACGAGTAGATGTTTCCTTTCGTTTCTCAGGTGACATATACTTTATCCCAAATGGAACGCAAGCGGAGAGGGGGGAGCCTTTCATGAATCGCCGTGAGTTCGTTTCAAGCAGTCTGCTGGTGGCCGGTGCGGCGGGTTCGCACGCGCAGATCCGTACGGGATTCCAGGCGGGTTACGCCGAACGCGACATCACGCCCGCTATCGGCATGGAGCAGCCCGGAGGCTATGGCAAGTCGTATCACACGAAACTCCATGACCCGTGTAAAGTTCGTACCGCGGTTTTCGATGGAGGCGCTACGAAGGTCGCGCTGGTGGGCGTGGACGCCGGTTCCGTCGGCCGGCGTATGGTATTGGCAGCCCGGGAGGGCATCCGCAACCGTTGCGGCATTCCGGCTGACGCGGTCCTGATCGGCGCATCGCACTCGCATTCGTCGGGACCGATCGGCGGTGTCGAGCCAGGGGAATATGACCACGCCTCCGCCCTGGTCCGGGAACTCGCCTACGAAAAGTCCACGGTCAACAATCCCAAGTATGTCGAGCACGTTCAAAATCAGATCGTCGACGCCGTGTGCGCAGCCGCCGGGAGCCTCCGGCCCATGGCCAGCGGGGTAGGTTCGGGAATCGAGGACAAGGTCGCGTTCAACCGCCGGTTCCGGATGAAAAACGGCCTCAGCTATACGCATCCGGGGCAAGGCAATCCGGACATCGTGAAGCCGGCCGGGCCCATCGACCCCACGGTGGGCGTCATCGGCAGTTGGGATGATTCCGGCAAACTGGCAGGTTGCATCGTGAATTACTCCTGCCATGCGACTACCAATCCGGGAGGAATCTCCGCCAACTGGATCTACTACATGGAACGGACCATCCGCGGCTTCTTCGGTCCCGACGTCGTGGTCGTGTTCCTGCAAGGCGCTTCCGGCGATGTCACGCAGGTGGATAACCTCAGCCCATATCGCCGCGCCAGCGGCGCACGGGAAGCGCAGTTTGTCGGTGGACGAGTAGGCGCGGAAGCCGTAAAAGTGCTGCTTACGATGCACCCCGGCGAACTCACACCGGTCACTTCGGCATCGCGCCTGCTACGCATCAAACGGCGCACGCCTTCGGCGGAGAAAGTGAAGCGCGCTTACCAGATTGTCGGTCAGGATCCGAAAGAGGCCGGCATGACTGCCTGGACGTTCGCGAAGGAAACGGTGATGCTCGACGCGAAACTGGCTAAGGAGCCTGTCGCCGACGTGGAGGTGCAGGCTATTCAGGTGGGTCCGGCCGTTTTCCTCAGCAATCCTGCCGAGTTGTTTGTGGAGTTCGGACTCGAACAGCGGCGCCGCAGCCGGTTTCCATTTACTTTTCCCGTGGAATTGGCGAATGGAGATGCAGGTTACGTACCGACGGAAGAGGCCTTGGGTCCTCATGGCGGCGGTTATGAAACAAGGCTGACGAGTTACAGCAACCTCGTTCCCACGGCGGGACGCCAGATGACGGAAGCCGGTCTCGAACTCGCGGATCGCATGCAGCCCGGCAAGGTTCCCGAGCCGCCGCGCGCAGAGCCCTTCAAGTCGCGGGAAGGTGGAATCGGTTCCGAAGCGTGGTCGTACGGGAACGTGCCACCGGAGTTGAGTTAACCGTTCCGCTCAGAACAGCGTGTAGATAAACGGCGCGAGCGGCGAGCTTTGTGCCAGTACGATGAAAACCGCGAACACCAGCATGGCAACCACGATGGGCGTGATCCACCACCACTTGCCGCGCCAGAAAAACAGCAGCAATTCCGAAGCGATACTGGAGCGGGCGGCGACTCTCCGGCCGAAACTCATCTTCGTTCGATCTTAGCCGCTCTGGTCCCGCTTCTCAACCAGGAACGGACCCAGCACCAGCGTGTCCATGCCGCTGCGCTTCCAGGATGCGCAGGCTTCCTCCGGCGTGTTCACGATGGGCTCGCCCTTCAAGTTAAAAGAAGTGTTCAGCAGGACTGGTGTGCCGGTGGCTTCGCCGAAGGCGCCGATGAGCCGGCTGTACAGCGAGCCGCTCTCCGAAGGAACGACCTGCACCCGCGCGGTGCCATCCACGTGCGTCACCGCTGGGATCGCATCCCGCTTCTCTGCGCGCACCGGGACTACGTACAGCATAAACCGGGCCGGGTATTGACGCTCGGGGCCGGGAAGATCGAAATATTCCGGGGCGCGAGGAAGAGACACGGCGGGAGCGAACGGCCGGAACTCCTCACGAAATTTGATTTTCTGATTCACTGTGTCTTTCATTTGCGCGCCGCTGGGGTCGGCCAGGATGCTGCGGTTGCCGAGCGCTCGAGGTCCCCATTCGAAGCGTCCCTGGCACCATCCGATAACGAGGCCGCGCGCGAGCTGGCCGGTGGCTTCCTGGATGAGCAGACCCTCATCGCGGAAGCAGCGATAATGCAGTCCGCTCCCGTCGAGAAACTTGCGGATGGTGTCGGGCGAATGTTCCTCTCCCCAGGCCGCATGTTCCATCACAAACGCGCGCGGCTGCCCCAACACCATGTGATGCGCATACAGTGCAGCGCCCAGCGCGCCTCCACTGTCGCCCGCCGCGGGTTGGATGTAAATTTCATCGAACAATCCTTCGCGCAGCAGGCGCCCGTTAGCGGCGCTGTTCAACGCGACACCTCCAGCGAGGCACAGGCGCCTCATGCCGGTCAGTCGCTGTGCATGCGCCGCCATCCGGACCACGATGTCTTCCGTGACAGCCTGGATGCTCGCCGCAACGTCCGCGTACCGGCGGCTCTCTTTTTCGCGTGGATCGAAGCGCTGCGCCGGATTCCTGGGGTTGCCGAACAGATGCTCGAAGCGTGTATTGAATGTCGCTTCCAACGAATGCTGGAACGAGAAGTAATCGAGATTCAGCTCGAAGCTGCCGTCGGCATTCACCCGGATGAGCCGATAGACTTCGTCCAGATACTTCGGCTCGCCGTAAGGCGCCATGCCCATTACCTTGTATTCGCCCTCATTGACTTCGAAACCGAGAAAGGCCGTGAAGGCACTGTACAACAGGCCGAGAGAGTGCGGGAAGCGAATTTCCTCGAGCAGGCGGATGTCTGTACTTCGCCCCACTCCGATGGCCGCGGTGGCCCACTCGCCAACGCCGTCAATGGTCAGAATCGCCGCCTCTTCATAGGGAGAGCAGAAGAAGGCACTGGCAGCATGCGACAGATGATGGCGGCTGAACAGAACGCGCGAATGCGGCAGCCCGAGACGCCGCGCCAGCAGATCTTTGATCCACAACTTATCGCCCAGCCAGGAGATCATCGCCTCCTGAAACAGGCGCCGCGAGCGCGGGAAGCCCTGTAAACAGGAGACGAGAAGCCGTTCGAATTTCAGAAACGGTTTCTCGAAGAAGACGACGTAGTCGAGATCTTTCCCTTCAAGGCCTGCGGTGTTCAAACAGAATTCGATTGCCCGCTGGGGAAAAGAAGGATCGTGTTTGATGCGGGAGAATCGCTCCTCCTCGGCGGCAGCCACAAGCTGGCCGTCCAAAAGAAGCGCCGCGGCGGCATCGTGGAAATAGCAGGAGACCCCGAGAATTCTCACGCGCTAGGACTGCTCCTGTGCCCGTTGCTGTTCGCTGATCGAAGGCTCCGCCGGCGCTGTCCATCCTGCGCTGTGCGCCTCTCGTACGCGGACGAGGAGCGCAAAGGGCGCCAGCAGCGTGTAATAGAACAACGCGAGCAGCATCCGGATTTGAAAATCGGCAATGCGGCGAGCGACCCTTTTCCAGGAGTTCCACATTCGGCGCAACATGGCAATTTACCGGCGACGCGCCGATTGTAGCGCTTTGCTCAGGTTCTGGCGGGCGGGCGCATAGTCCGGGCGCAGACGGATGGCCTCGGAGAAATGGTGGACAGCCCGCTTCATGTCGCCTTCACGTGCGAAGGCGGTGCCCATATTATTGTGCGCTTCGGGATAATCCGGCTTCAGGCGGATGGCGTCGGCGTAGTGCACCAATGCTTCTTTGAGCCGGCCCGCGCGGCTGGCCAGGAGCCCCAGGTTGTAGTGCGCCTCGGCAAATTGGGGCCTTTGGCTGACCGCGATGCCATACTCACGAGCGGCCTCTTCCGTCTTGCCCTGCTGCATCAGTACGCCACCGAGGTTATAGTGCGCGTCCGCGAACTCAGGCTGATATTTCACGGCGCTGGCGAACGACGCCTGCGCTCGGTCCAGATCCCCCCGCGCAAGGTGGATCAAGCCGAGATTGTTGTGTACCTCGGCATAACCGGGATTGATGCGCAGGGCTTCTCCGTACCGGAGCACCGCCTCCTGATAATTGCCTTTGGCGGCGAAGGCAGAGCCTAATCCGAACAAAGCGACGTCGGAATCGGGATCGATCCGGAGCGCCTCCCGATATTGCGAGATCGCCTCATCGATCCGGCCTGCATCTGCCAGCGCCGCCGCATGCGCGGCATACCAGTTGGCAATGCCGGGCAGGCGGCTGTTCAAAATGCGCCACTCCTCCGCCGCTCTCGCGTACTGCCGCTCATCACGCAAAAATTCCGCCCACCGGACGCGGAGCGCGAGGTCGGCCGGGCGCTCTGCGAGCGCGTTTTCGTAAATGTGCCGGGCGTGGTCCATAGCTCCCGCGGCACCTGCATTCTCTTCCACTCGATGCAGTGCTTCTTCGCGCTTGCTGCGTGCCTGCGCCGAACCAACCTGATTCGTGAACGGTGGACGGTCCATCATGGCATGCATCTGGCGCGCGAGTTTGTACCGGTCCCAATCCGTAAGGGCCAGTTCGGCGGCCACAGCTTCCATGAAAGGCATGCTGCCGGTGCGCTCGATCCATCGCGGTGCGATGGAATCAAACCGCTGCGCGATCAGCCGGGCGAGTTCGTAATTGCCTTGTTCGTTCAAATGCACGTGTTCGTAAAACCGCTCATGGCCCGCCAGGCCGAACCCGGCTTCCGCATCCACGATATAGACGCGGGCGCCACGCAGTTTCCGGATGATGCCGTTCAGGACGCTATCGGTTCGGAAGCGTAGCAGGTCGCGGTCGCGAGCGGCTATGAATGCATCGCGTGCCGCGCCGGTTTGATTCAGCGCCAGGTAGCAGCGCCCGATGCGGAAATGCAGTTCCGCGGACTCTTCGTCCAGAGCTGCTGCCTGCTTATAAGCCGCGAGAGCTTTGCTCCATTGTTCCGCCATTTCCAGTTCCACCCCGCGGCGATAGAGTCCTTGCCAGCGCTCGTTGTCAGGCTGCGCGGAGGCGAAGGGCGGGCTGTCTTTAAGATTGCTCGGGACGGTAGAGAAGAGAATGGCCGCCCCGGCTCGCTCGGCCGTTTGCGCGATGTCCTCCAGGTTGCGGCGGAAATTATCGTAGGCCGCATGAAGAGGACCGGCGTCCCGCGCTACCCGCTTGTCGAGAAACATCTCCATACCGCGCCATTCAACGGTCTCGGGTTGCCTTCCAAACCTCGCCAGGACGTTCCGGAACAGTTGTCCCGTGCGCGTGGAGGTCTGCCACACATTCACGCGGGCGAACCACAGCGCCGGCGGCATAGTGCCGAACACGGTGCCTGGCCCGAAGGGACCTACCACTTCGTTATTGCCGATGAGCGCTACGAAAAGATCGGGCTGGAAGGATGCGCAGTCGCGTGCAATAGGCAGAATCGCGTGGGAGTTGATCGCCGTCATGGCCGCGTTCACCACTTCGAATTTGGCGGCGGGATACATCTCGCGCAACATCACTTCCAACACCCTGCCAAAGCTGTACGCCGGTTCCGGAACGCCCATTGCGGCGGATTCGCCAAGCACGAAGATGCGGTAGGTGCCAGGGGACTTCTGCTTGTTCAACAGCGCGGGAACCGGGGTGCGGGCCAGAGCCTTGGGAAAAAACCGTTCGCCGAATCTTTGGTTGGTGGTGTATTCACCGGATTGCGCGGCCGGCACGAAAAACTGCGTCGCGAAGCCGTAATCCGAAATCCGGAGAACGGCCTCAAACAACGCAAAAGCCGCAACGGGCGCCAGAAAGATCAGCGCGATTCGCGGGATCCAACCGCGCATGGACCACCTCTAGTTTCGCGGAGCGGCGACTTTCTGGAATAAGTCGACAATGCCCTCGACAATTTTCGGCGCAGCCCTGGTCTCGAGCAGGTTGGTGCCGCGCCACGTCTCGTAGCCTCCCACCTCGTGTTGCTCGGCGGTCGGCAGGTAGCCGAACCAGCCGTTTGCCAACTCTATGGTGAACGTCTGTTTCAGCGGACTGCGCTTCCGGATTTCGAGCCCGATCTCTACAAAGACCTCGGCCGGGACCGCCGCGATGCCGGCATCGCCGATCCGAAACGTCTGTAGTGGAACGGGAGCTTCGCGCGGCCAGTCTTTCATTCTCAACAAACGCTCCGCATACACCTGTTCATGCTGATGGTACTTCGGCGGATCTTTCAGAGTCCTCTGTGCCCATTCCACCTGTTCGGCATCCGGCACGCGCACGCCGAGCATCAGGTCCTTCTGCGCAGCGGCGAGCGGAACCCAGTCCCGGTGTTCCACCTTCCGGTAGGCCTCAAACACGCCCGTGGCGATTTCGTCTGCAACCATACGCATTTTTTCATAGGGCTCGAACCGGCGCCTGGCAGCATCCGGACCGGGGCGGAAGTTGATGTTGTTGATGTTGCCGCTGGTGCCGTTGGAGAGGATTCCCACAAATGGCGGGTTCTGGTTCCGCGCGTTTAGCAGCTCCGCAATACGTTCGGCGAACACGGCAAAATAGTCACCCGAAATGTCGCCGCCTTTCACGCCGCCAACGTAATGCAGCGAGTAGTTGGCCAGCAGCGCGATGGGCTTGCCGGCAGTGGACTGTACGGAAATGAAGTTGATTTGGGGATCGGTGGGGCCGGCCGGCTCAATCAAGTCGGGATCGTTCGCGGGCGGATTCATGCGAACCTTATCGATGCCGCCGAAAGGATTCCGCAGGTGCTTGCTTCCCGGTTTCATTTTCCAGCGGCGATTGAACACCTGCCGGTCATTGAACGCTACTCCCCAGCCGATGCGCGCCGGTTCCAGGCGGTAGATCGCCATCAGGACGGCATCGCGAATGCGATACGCGAGGAACGTCTGATATTCGTCGAGCGGCGCGGGCGTGATACCGCGGCCGCCGCGGGCGCTGCTGGCGGAGTGGGTATGAGTGGCAGCCATGAGTATATTCTCCGGCGGCAATCCCACTTTTTCCTGTACCATGCGCTTGGCTTCGTCGAATACGACACGCGTGATGCCGACGCTGTCGCATAGCACGATGGCAAGGCGTGTGGATCCGTCGTCAAGCACCAACGCACGCGAATGCAGCTCATCGTGAACGTTGGTAGCGGGAGGCGAATTCCACCCGCCGACAATGGGCGAGCCCAACGGCGGGGTAATGTTCGTGGTCGCCGCACCGGCGCGAAACACACGCTCACCCGCCGGTTGTGCCCTCAAGCCGGCAGCGGTCATCAGAACCGCCGCTCCGAACAGAACGAGACGTTTCATGGGAGTCCCCCCTTCCAATCCTGCAACTGACGTTTCAATAGAGATAACACAGGTTCGGCCAAATCCGCATGGTGCGGCTATGGTACAGTACCGCCATGCGGCGGCTGGGGGTGTGGTTCTGCGCGTTGTTTTGCACCACAGGCGTTTTTTCCGGACAGCCCGCCTATACGGACGCCGCGGAATGCGCCGCATGCCACCCGGCGATTGCGAAGACCTACGAGCGAACTGGCATGGGGCGTTCTTTTTATCGCGCGGCAGAAGATTACGTGCCGGATGGGTCCTACTATCACGAGGCCTCCGATCGATACTACGCGGTCGTGCGGCGCGGCGGCGAACCGTTTCTCCGGCGATGGCAGCGGGAAGCAAACGGGCCGGAATTCAACATCGAAGAAAAGCGGATCGACTACGTGTTAGGGTCCGGCAATCACGCCAGGAGCTATGTTTCGCGCGCGCCGGATGGCCGCCTTCTCGCGCTACCACTCGCCTGGTATGCGGAGGACGGGGGCAAATGGGCAATGGCTCCCGGCTACGACCGGCCCGACCAGGCGGATTTCCGCCGGGAGATCGGCTTCGACTGCATGTTCTGCCATAACGGATATCCGGAAATGGAAAGCGGCGCGGCCAGATTCGGGAAACCGGCACGGTTCCGGGGGCGCATACCGGAAGGCATCGATTGCCAGCGCTGCCACGGGCCCGGCAGTGCGCACGTGGAAGCGGCACGGAGCGGAGCGGGGCAGGATCGCGTGCGGGCGGAGATCGTGAACCCGGCCCGCCTCAGCCACGCACGGCAGCTCGAAGTATGCCTGCAATGCCACCTGGAATCGACTTCGCGGCGTCTGCCGTATGCCGTGCGGCGCTATCATCGGGACATCTTTTCCTACCGGCCCGGCGAACCGCTCGGCGACTATATGGTGCATCTCGATCTGGCGCCAGGGTCGGGCCGCGCGGAGACCTTCGAGGTGGTAAATGCCGGTTATCAGTTCCTCAAGTCCGCCTGCTATCGCAAGAGTGGGGAACAATTGACCTGTACCACCTGTCACAATCCGCACGATGTGGACCGCGGCGACGCAGCCCGCACACGCATTGCATCCATCTGCCAGGGGTGTCACGAAAACGTGCGGCATCGAACGCCGGTCACATACGACTGCACCGGATGCCACATGCCGAAACAGCGAACGGACGATGCCGTACATGTCGTCATGACCGAACACCTGATCCGCCGGACACCGCTTCCGGAGGATCTATTGGCGCCGAAACGTGAAGTGCATGAAACCGGCGAGCATACGCACCTGGGAAAAGTCGTCCCGCTTTATCCGAAGAAGCTGTCCACGCTTGATGAACTGTACCTGGCTGTTGCACAGGTTCGTGAAAGCGCAAATCTGCGGGAAGGAATCCCGCGCCTTCAAAACGCGCTGGAGAAGTTCAGGCCGAAAGAGGCGCCGTTCTATTTCGAGTTGGGGGAGGCGTTGCGGAACGTAGGCCGGCATCGTGACGCGGTGCGCTACTACGAGCAGGCGATAGAGCGCGATCCGGATTTCCTTTCCGCCGCACGGGGACTAGGCTCGGCCCTCCACGCTGCCGGCGACTATAACCGCGCTATCGCCGTTCTCGAGAAAGCGGCGGAATCAGACAGCGAAAGTGTCGAGACCTGGAACGTACTTGGCTCCGCTTATGACGCGGGGGGGAGGCCGGAGAAAGCAATGGCGGCATGGCGCCGCGCGATGGAAGTGAATCCCGACACACCGGAACCCCACTTAAATCTCGGTGTGGCCCTTTCGCGCTCGGGCAACCGGCAGGCATCGGCCGCGGCGTTTCTCGAAGCCATCCGGCTGCGTCCGGATTTTGCCGCGGCGCACAATAACCTGGCTGTCGTGCTCGAGCAGCAAGGCGAAGATATACGGGCCGCGCGGCATTTCGAGCGGGCGATCCATCTCGATGCCGCCTATGCCGGTGCGCGCTACAACTACGGAGTGTATCTGGCCCGGCGCAAGCGCTGGGCGGAGGCGCGGTCGCAACTCGAAGAAGCCCTGCGCCTACAGCCCGCGGCCGAGGTGCGCACGGCGCTCGAAATGGTGAAGAAGCTGGAAGACCAATTCACGCGCTGAATCTTTGGTTTTAACGAGCCAGTGCACGTTTATCGGCAAAGGATCGTCTGAGCGTATGGAGACTTCTTATGGGAACGGCACTGCGCATTTTGCTCATGTTGTTGACTGTCGCCGGCTTCAGCCTGGCATCGGAGTCCATCAGGATCTGTTATCCGGACGGAGTATTCCGCTTTGGTTCCCCTGTGTCCACCGCAGACAAGGGGTTCATTCTGTCGCGCGCGTTCGAATCGGTGGATGGCTCGGCGCCGAACGTCTGGGTTTATGACCGGGAGGGCAAGGCCGTCACGAGCGCAATCCTGTGGCTCGAGGACGCTGCCAAAGTCCGGGTGTTCGACGTGGGCGTCGATTACGATGGAACCGCCGTAGCTTCGGGGTATGTGACGCGTGCGGACGGCACGGCCGAGGCCGTCATTGGCATTATTGGCCGGGGCGGCCGGATAGAACGCGTGATCCGGACGAACCCTTTCGTGGCGCGATTTGTCACCGTGGGGCCGGATCGGGTCATCTGGGCGGCCGGACGGGACATCGAAGCGACCCAGCGAGGGCGGGACTATGACATGGTCCGCAGCTACAGTATGGATGGCCGATTCTTGCACTCGGCTGTGCCGCGATCGAGCGCCGCGTCTGTCCAGGATCCTGTCCCGGCAACTGGCAAAACAGGAAGAACACACTTGCGCGGCTCCTCCACCAACGTAGTCTTTTACAGCGGAGTGATGAATCGGCTGATCGTATTTGATCGAGCCGGGGCAATCGTGAACGACTGGTCTCCTCCCGTTCCCTGGCGGAATGCCAGAATGGGAGGGTTCGGAACCGATGCCGCGTCGATTTACGCCCTTTTCCGGGGCGACGACGGGCACCGGGGTGCGTTCCGGTTCGATCGTCAGGCAGGGAACTGGGTGCTTATCAAAGACACTTATACCCCGCCCGGTGAACGCGTCCGTTTCGGCCTGCTGCGTGGAACGGACGCGGGCGCCCTCGTTTTCACAAACCGTAAGATGCCGGAGAGTTGCGTGACGCGGTTGCCGGTCCCGGGTCCTTGATCCGAATTTACACCGTTTTCCAGCCGAGCAAGCGAGCGGCGTTGTTGTGATACACCTTCTTTAAAATCGCATCTGGCAAGCCGATGCCGTAAATGCGCCATCGGCCTTGCGGGGGCGTGGCGCTCGGAGCATAGTCGAAGTACTCGTCCAATGTTTCGAGAAAGCGGAAATAGGCCTGATACATCGCGGGCACAAGATCCTGCTGCGGGACCTCTTTGCCATTGGGCGTACCATCGGTTCCGAACATGATCCGGTCTTGAAACTGTTCGAAGAACTTACGCGCGCGGCGCGGTTGCCGGCCGATTTCACCCAACCGGGCGCCGACCTCGCAATGCAGATTCGGGTACTGCTTCAACCAGGCGCTTACTTCATCGAGGTTCTCGGGGCGATTCGCCACGTGCAGGCCGATAAACTGCGTTTTCGGGTGCCGCGCGACAATGCGGTTCCGTGCGGCCAGCAGCTCCGGTTTGGGTGGAAAATCCTTTCCGTAAAACGACCAGTCGGGATGATTGCCCAACTCTTCCCATCGTTCATTGAAACGATCGGTGGGTGTAAAGAACGCATCCGGGTCCGCGACGTGGATAAATACGGGCATCTTCAGCGCCCCCGCCTGTTCCCACATGGGATCAAAGCGCGGATCGTCGATCTTTACGAGCGGCCCTTCCCGGCCGTTTTCCCGTAAGTACAGGCCCAGCGTCTTCGAAATCTTCAACCCCACCGCGCCGCTCTTCTTGGCATTGGCGAGCTCGTCGGCCTGCCACTTGGGATAGTCCTGCTCGCGTATCCTGTCCCAGGCCGGCGTTGTGCAGGTGACGAAATGGCTGTTGTAGCGCTCCTGGAGATCGTTGACGTTCCGCTTCAGATCGTCGCCCCAACCCCCGGTCACGTTGATGATGCGCACCAGGTTGATCTCTTTGGTCCACTTCGCGATTTCGTCAAGTTGCTTCAGAGCTGTTTCACGGTCGATGGGCGGAGCCGAGCGGCGCGAGCGGAAAATACTCGAGATGTGCGTGTGCACATCAATCACGGGAAAACGCGCCCGGTTGACGGGGTGCTCAGGCACCACCAGCATGCTCTTCGGTTGGAATTCTTCGAGGACAAGTTTATCCGGCACGGCTTTTTGCGCCTGAACCGATCTCTCCGGCCTGGAGCACGAGCCGGCCGCGGCTACGATTCCTGCGGCACCAAAAAAGGCCCTTCGCGACGTTCGTTTCGACATGATGGTAGGACTCCTTTTGAGAAAACTAAATCACGATTGTAATCCAGATAAATAGGCCCGGTTGTAAATAGGGCTGGATTCATGATTTTCAACCCCCCTCGATGTTACACTTCCACGAAGATCTACTCTGAATTCGAATCGAAGGAGCTGGACATGCCTGTTCACGAACTGGGGATCTACGTTTTCATTCTCGCCGCCTTCCTGGGGCTGGAACTGATTCGCCGTGTTTCCCCTCTTCTGCATACGCCGTTGATGTCCCTGACGAACGCCATCTCGGCGATCTCCGTAGTGGGAGCCATTGTGATCGCTGGCGAGGAGAACGCTTCCACTTTCAGCAGGGTGCTGGGATTCATCGCGGTAACCACCGCGACCATCAACGTGGTAAGCGGATACCTGATCACAGACCGGATGCTGAAGATGTTCAAAAAGCAGGAGAGAGGCAAGCCGTAATGTCCCTTATCGTTTCCTTCAGCTATATTGCCGCGGCAGTACTCTTCATTCTGGCGCTGAAGTGGATGAGCGCTCCAGCCTCTGCGCGCAGGGGCGTCCGGGCGGGCGAACTCGGGATGCTCCTTGCCGTCGTCGGGACGCTGTTACGCAACGAGGTGGTGGATTATGAGTGGATTGCCGCTGGTCTCCTCCTGGGTTCGGCAATCGGCGTTCCGCTGGCCTACCTGATGCCGATGACCGCTGTGCCGCAGCGCACCGCGATCTCCCACGCTTTTGGAGCGCTGGCCGCCGCGCTGATCGGGACCGCGGAGTTCTACAAGCATCCACAACATGGCTTCATTCTAGGAGCGCTGGTGATCGAGGTGCTTCTCGGCTATCTCACGTTTACCGGCAGTCTGATGGCGTTCGGCAAGCTTCAGGAGATCCTGCCGGGCCGCCCCCTGGTCTACAAGGGACAGAACATCGTGAACCTCACGGTGTTCGCCGCCGCGGTATTGGCCGGAATATATCTGATTGCAAATCCGTCGGCTACCTGGGCGTTCCCTGTTCTTTCTGTGCTTGCGTTGCTGTTTGGCATCATGCTGATCGTCCCCATTGGCGGCGCCGACATGCCCACGGTGATCGCACTGCTCAATTCCTATGCCGGTCTGGCCGCCAGCTTCATGGGGTTTGCGCTCGACAACTACCTGCTGGTGATTGCGGGCGCCCTGGACGGCGCCTCAGGCTTGATTCTCTCCATAATAATGTGCCGGGCCATGAACCGGTCGTTCGCCAACGTGCTGTTCGGGGCGTTCGGGCAGGTTCAAGCGAAGGCCGGCGCGGTCGAAAAGCGCCCGGTGCGTTCCGCCGAGCCCGAGGAAGCGGCGGAAATTCTGGAGGCGGCAAGACTGGTGATTATCGTTCCCGGCTACGGCATGGCCGTGGCGCAGGCGCAGCATAAAATCCGGGAGTTGTACGACCGCTTGACGAAATTGGGCGTCGAGGTGAAATTCGCTATCCATCCGGTGGCGGGACGCATGCCGGGGCATATGAACGTGTTGCTGGCCGAGGCGGACATCCCCTATGACCGGCTGTCCGAGTTGGACGAGATCAATCCCGAATTTGCCCAGGCGGATGTCGTACTGGTGGTGGGCGCGAACGATGTCGTGAACCCCGCCGCTCGCACGGACAGCAGCAGTCCCATTTATGGAATGCCGATCCTCGATGCCGATAAGGCCCGTACCGTAATGGTCATCAAGCGAAGCATGAATCCAGGATTTGCCGGCATCGAGAACGAACTCTATTACATGAACAAGACCCTGATGCTATTTGGAGATGCCAAAGCGGTGTTGGGCGAAATGAACAAGAGCCTCGCCGCGCAACGTGTGTAGCCTCCCGATGTGACCGGGATCACTGCGTTCCGGAAGCAGCCCGCTTACAGTGGGGTATCATGCACAGAACGCCGATTCATTTCCTGGCGCTGGCCGTCCTCGCGGCTCCACTTGCATTTGCTCATTGTGACGGTCTGGACGGCCCGGTGGTGGCAGCCGGACGTGAAGCTTTGCGGTCCGCCGATGTCAACCTAGTAATGCCCTGGGTTCAGCCCGGCGACGAGCCTGCAATCCGGCAGGCCTTTGCCCGCGCGTTAAAGGTGCGCAAGCTGAATCCCGATGCAGCCGAATTAGCAGACACGTGGTTTTTCGAAACACTCGTCCGGATTCACCGCGCGGGGGAAGGCGCACCTTACGACGGCCTCAAGCCCGCCGGCCGCGACCTTGGCCCTGCCATTCCTGCTTCAGACAAAGCCATCGAAACCGGTGACGCCGATGCGCTTGAAAAGCTGCTCTCGGCGCCGGCGCGGGAACAACTGCACAAGCGGTTTCGCCGCGTTGTCGATGCGCGGAATTACAGCTCCGTCGATGTGAAGGCGGGACGCGAGTATGTGGCGGCTTATGTCGATTTCGTCCACTACGTCGAGCGTCTGTACGAAGCCATCACCGCCGGCAGCGGGCATGCGGCCACGCACGAGCATTAGAACTTGCCTTATCTACTGAACGCGCACTTCGACGGTTTGCGAAACGGCCTTGTCCGAATCGTCCACGGCCGAGAGCGTGTACACGGTTGTGGCGTCGGGCTTCACCTCAACACAACGGCTGAGCGCCGGATGAACCTCCTCCACGCCCGGCTCGATGTGAACGGATTTTGCGTTCAGGACCCCGTAGCATAGCAGTCCTGTATCGCCGCGCTTCAGCACACCCGGGCTGGCATAAAAGGTCAGGATTTTCAGTTCGCTCGCCCCATACTGCTCGACGATTTTGCGATCGGCCTCCGTACGGCTGCGCTCAATGGCCTCAACGGCGGCGCGATTGTGCCGCCAGCGCAACACAAACACCGAGGCCGTGTACAAAAGCGCCAGCACCACCAGTATCCAGGTCCATCGAAGTAGCGCACGGCCGCCACCCTGTGCCATTCACCCATTGTATTCAGATCGCGCGGCGCTACACTGCGGTGAGGCGTTTTCCACGGCAGATGGTCAGGCGGCTGACAACTTTTTCGTTTACCTGAACCACGTTTCTCTGCGAATCAACCAGGCGGAAATCACCCTTCTGCATCTCCAGCAGCGCAACATCGGCCGGGCCTCCCACGGTCAACGATCCCATTCCCGGAAGGCGCCCGACGACTTTCGCCGGATTCGCTGTCGTGCGCAGCAGCACATCGTCGAAGCTCAGACCCAGGTGGAGGTACTTGGTCATGGTGGTCGGCAGGTCGTAAGTGGGGCCGTTGACGCAGGCCGAATGCAGGTCGGTCGAGATGCAGTCCGGCAGGAAGCCCGCGTGGATTGCCGTCCGGGCCGCGTTGAAGTTGAAACTGCCCGCGCCGTGGCCCACGTCGAACAGGACGCCCCGCTCCCTCGCTTCCGCCACGCCGGGTTTCAGTTGCCCCAACTTTGCCGAGTAACCGCTGTCCACAATACCGAGCGTATGGCCGTTATTGCAATGTGTGACCACATCGCCGGCGCGGAGCAGTTCGAGCACCTGGTGAATCTCCGGAGGCGCTAAACTGATGTGCGCCATCAGCGGCAGCTTGAACTCGTCGCCCAGCTCGCGGGCGATCTTCAGAAAATCGTAGCTATAGCGGCCGTTCATATTCGAGCCGACGAATACCTTGATGCCGAGCACGATGTCGCGATTGGCGAGTGCGGCCTCACCCGTGCGCCGTACGCCGCTCCGCACATACTTGACAACATCCACATCCGGATTGGTCAGGTGCGGGTACAGATGCATATAGCCGAAGATTCTTGTCCGCGAAGCATCCACCGCAAAGCGGCGGAAGCCGATGACCTGGTCATAGGCGAAACTGCCGGCATCCACCCACGTTGTGGTGCCGGAGCGGGCGGAGATGGGGTCCGCTTCAATGCTGACGCCGCCGCCTCCGTAGAAGCAGTGCGTATGGAGGTCCACCAGGCCGGGGGTAACGTACAGCCCTTTGGCATCGATCACATCCAGAGCCCGATCGGCGGAGATGTTCTGTTCGATGGCGGCGATTTTTCCATCCAGGATCGCTACGTCGGCCTGCAGGCGGTAGTTGCGGCCGGGGTCGCGAACTTCGCCGTTTCGGATGAGGATGTCGTATCGCCGCTGAGGACGCTGGCCGGACTGGCCGGACAAAGATTGCACAACGGCCGCGGCGGCGCCCGATGCCAGAAAAGCACGTCGAATCATGGCCCGGATTATATCAGAGGGATGGACCGGAGTTTCAGTTCCAAAATACTTGAATATTTGGTCTTTTTAGGTTAATATTGAATCGGTTAGCGCCCACTGAAGTGATTCGCGCGCCGGCGGGAGTGCATGCCAATGCCCGTAGCACAAGAAGTCTGGATATGCAGGCACTGCGAACAGGTTGTGGACCGGAACGCAGCCGTCTGCCACTCCTGCGGAACGATGTTCGTACCAGGAGAAGACATTATTCCGCTGCGTGAACTCCCGCCCGATGGAGCGATGCGCTGTGCGTATTGTGCGCAAGTGCTCGACCCCGGCGCGGCAGTGTGCCATTCCTGCGGATGCGTACTTCCGCGCAGGGGATGAGCGCAGAACATGAAGGAGTTTCGAAAATCCAAGCCGATCCGGGTTCTGGCAAAAACGTTTTCCATTATTGAGGCCGTACAGGACTCACCCGCACCTCTGACGCTGAAAGCCATCAGTGAGCAAACCGCCGTCAACAAGAGCACGGCCTCCCGCATTCTGGCCCACCTCGAAACCCAGCGATACGTCACGCGCGATGCGAAGGGCGGCTATCGCGTGGGGGAGAAACTGCTTCAACTCGGTACGCGTCCGGCTTCGGAGGTGAACCTTCGAGAAGCCGCGCAGGCGCCTCTTCGCGAACTGTGGCGCATCACGCAGGAAACGGTAAACCTGGGCATTCTCGATGGCCTGGAGGTGATGTACCTGGATGGTCTGGAGAGCCCCCAAAGCTTCCGGCTGGTGTCGAGCGCGGGAACCCGCGCGATCGCTTACCGCACCGCATTAGGCAAAGCGATACTGGCATACCTGCCGGCCGAAGAGAGGGAAGCCGTCATCACCTCGTTCGCTTTCCAGCCCTATACGCCGCACACCATCGCTTCGGCGGAACAGCTTCGTAATGAACTGGAACACGTGCGCGCAAAGGGATATGCCATCGACGATGAGGAAAGCGTGATCGGTGTCCGCTGCCTGGCGGCGCCGGTCCTGAGCCCTGCGCGGACCGCGACGGCGGCAGTCAGCATCTCCGGGCCGGTAGCCCGGATGGCGGACGACAAAATCGAAGAGTTCTCCAGGGCCGCGCGCGCTGCCGCCCGCGAGATCACGGAACGCCTCCGCACAATAGGCCAAAGCAGACTACCAGACCGCCGATTCGTCCAACAGCGGCAGTGTAACCACAGCGCCTGATTTCGCCGAAACAAGCGGGTTGCCTCTTGCCCTATTCAGTAATTTGATATATCGTAATTACGAATATGGCTCGGAAGCCGCAGTCCGGTCCAGCATCTGATCCTGAAATCTTGATTCTGTCGAGCCTTGCAGGCGGGCCTAAGCACGGCTACGCGATTCTCGCCGATATCGACAGCTTCATTGGCGGCAGGATGGGACCTGGAACGCTCTATACAGCGATCACCCGGCTCGTGGATAAAGGATGGATCGCTCCTGAATCTCCGGCCGGTCGTCAACGGCCCTATCGCCTGACCGCCGAGGGTGCAGCCTGTCTGGAAGAGCTACTGAAAAATATGCGGCGAGTGGCAAAAATAGGCCTGGAAAGGTTGCGCCTGGCATGAACAGTTTGAAAGCGCAGATTGTGGCAGCATTGGCCGGCCTGTATCCCCGGCGATGGAAGCGGGAGTATGGCAGTGAGTTCGCTGATGTGCTGATCAGAAGTCCCTTGGGCCCCTCCGCAGTGCTGAACATTGCTTGGAACGCGCTCCGTCAGCAGTTGCGCTTGGGAGAGCCCTGGCTCATCGTAGGAATTCCATGGTTGTTATTGAACCTCTACGGGCACCTCTGGAATATCCTCTACCCAGTTCCTTATGCTGCCGATCCATCCAGTAACTCACTGGCCGCGCGGGCCGTAGCTGGGCTACTTCCGCTCGCTATCGGCTACTGGACCGTTTTGCGCGACCAAATTAACGGACATGGCGGAAGAGCGGCGATGAAGTACTTCCTGCTCATCCAATGGCCTATTTGCGCCCTTGCCATACTTTGGGGCCTTGGAATCTTGAGAATCATCGTACTGGGCCCCGGTGATCCCCCTTCCACGTTCCACGAACACGGATTCGCCTACACTTTCTACGACTACCCGCGCCGTCCAATTCATTGGCAACTGCTTTTCTGGAAGCCCTTTGGGGACCTCCCATTTATGGGGGTGCTCGGATGGCTCGGCGGTTTGGCTGCCCGCGCACAGGCTCGTTTTCCAGGGCGACGACGGTCACCGGGGAACGTTTAAAAGCAGACTACCAGACCGCCGATTCGTCCAACAACGGCAGTGTGACGGCAGCGCCTGATTTCGCCGAAAGATACATCGCGAGGCTCCATTCAAGAGTGGGCCGCACGCTCGTGAGTCCGATCATCGGTTCTCGGCCATTAAGAATGGCGCACGCCATATCATCGATCACAACCTGGTGATCCTGGAAGCCGAGATCGGCGGCGCCGGTTGCGCCAGTCGCCACCGCGGCGCTTCCATACGTGCGGATCTCCTCGTCTTCCGGACGCTCCTCGCGGAACTTCCAGGTGTCGACGCGCTCGCCCACCATGATGGCGGTTCCGTTTTCGCCGTTGATCTCGATGCGGACGTCGGTTCCCGGCCACAGGGCCGTGGATGCCTGTACCACGCCCTGCGCGCCGTTCTCATACTTGACGAATGCCAGGAGCGTGTCTTCCACGTCGATATCGGGATGGGCCAGGTTGGTCATGCGCGCCTCGACCGTTTTCGCCGGACCAACCAGGTATTGCAGCAGGTCCACGTAGTGAAAGGCCTGCTGGATGGTGACTCCCGCGCCCGAACGCCGCGACATGCGCCAGGCGTCCGAACGGTAGTATTCCGTGGAGCGGAACCATTTCATGTACGCGTCGGCGTGATAAATTTTCCCGAACCGTCCAGCGGCCAGCGCGTCGCGAATGACCTGCACCGCTTTCCGGGTCCGGCACTGCACCGTAACGCAAGCCTTCACGCCCGCCTTGTCGCACGCCGCCGCCATCTCGTCCACTTCGCGAAGCGACATCGCCGGCGGCTTTTCAATCAGCACATGTTTGCCCGCGGCCGCGGCCTTGAGCACGGCATCGGCGTGAAGATGATTCGGCGTGATGACGCTGACGACGTCGAGGGTCGGGTCTTCGAGCATCGCTTCGAGCGAGGAATATCCTTTGCAGCCGAACGTGTCCGTGATTCGCGCCAGCCGCGCGGCATCCACGTCCGCCGCAGCAACCAACTCCGCGACTTTCGAAGCCTGAAGAGCGCGGGCGTGAAAAGGAGCAATCAGCCCCGCGCCGAGCAATCCGAATCCTACGCGTGAATCTCGCACATGGTCTCCTTCGTTATTCCGGCGTCAGCAGGACTTTGAGCGCCGTCTGCGCCTCGATCTCCCGGATGGCGTCGTCCCACTTTGAAAGCGGCAGCCGGTGGGAAATCACTTTTTCGACAGGCAGCATTCCAGCGGCCGCCAGGTTGATCGTCCGGTCCCAACTCGTGTAGCTGGTGGACAGGTTGAAGATGAGATCGCAGACCTTGAACGCCGCTTTGTCCCACGGGAACGGGATGGTTTGTTTGCCGGTGAGCCCGATCGCGCAGATGCGGCCTTTCTTGCGCACCAGGTCGATCGCCGAGGCGATGCCCGCCGCCGATCCGCTGCATTCGACGACCAGATCCGCGCCGATGCCGCCGGTCATCTCGAGGACCGCCTCCATCGGGTCGATGGTGCCGCCCGCCACCAGTGTATCGAAGCCCAGTTCGCGCGCCTTGGCGAGCCGCACCGCTTCGTCCTGCTTCGCACCGATCACGATGGTGCGGCGCGAACCGCCCGCGCGAGCCGTCATCGCGGCGAGCAGGCCGATGGGTCCCGGACCCACGACAACCACAAAGTCGCCCGCCTCGATTTTCGCCCGCTCAATAATGTCGTGTACGGTGTTGGCCGCCGGTTCCACTACCGCCGCGGCTTCATAGCTGACGTTATCGGGAATCCGATGCAGCAGCCGTTCCGGCATCTTCAGATACCGCGTGAACGCGCCGTGGATTCCCCAGCCGGGAGAGCGCTTCATGCCGCAGATCTGTATATTCCCCGTGCGGCACAAATAGCACTGGCCGCAGGCTTGTGTGTGCGGCTCTCCCACGACGCGGTCACCCTTTTGGAACAGGGTTGTGCCGGGCCCGGTCTCGATGACCTGTCCCGCAAATTCGTGCCCGAGAATCACGGGCGGCCAGTAGGGAAACTCATCGTGCAGAACGTGCACATCCGTGCCGCAGATGCCGCACGCTTTTACCTCGATCAGGACTTCACCCGCGCCGATCTCCGGCTCGGGCATGTCCATTAATTCGACGAAGCCGGGCCCTTTCTGTGTTTTTACGATCGCCTTCACGATTCGCTCCTTCCGCACCAGTTCTGAGCGAAATTGAGCAGCGCCACCGCGGCATTGCAGATATCGTCCATGCGGATGTGCTCCTCGCGCGAGTGGGCCACCGAGAGACTGCCCGGGCCGAAGACGACCGAGGGAATCTTCAACTGGTTGTTGTAAAACCACGAATCGCAGGAAGCGGTCATGGCGCCGCTGCCGCCTTCGAGACCCGCTTCACGACAGGCAGCGGAAAGCCCCGCGGCCAGCGGATGAGAGGGATCGAGCACGTGTGCATCGTGCCGGTACATGAACTCCAGCTTGAAGTGTTCGCGGAGCCATTCATCGGCTTCCGACGCGATCGCCTGCCTCATCTCTTCCATCACTTCGTAGCGGGTCTTGTTCGGCAGCAGGCCGAGCACTCCTTCGATGACCGCTTCGGCGGGCGCCGAAGCAGGCCAGTTTCCGGCGTTCAGCTTCCCGAAAGTGATGGGCATGGGATTGGGGTAGTCGTCGAACATGGCGATGCCGCGCGAAGACGCGAGCAGGCGTGCGTGGTAGCCTTCCAGAATCTCCATGACCCGCACCGCCATTTTGAGCGCGCTGACGGTGCTGCCCGCGCTGCCGCTGTGCCCCGGTTTTCCCGTGCAAATCACGCGGAACCAGACCGCGCCTCGCACGGAGGACAGGATGCGCTGGTCCGTCGGCTCCATCACGATACAGGCATCGGCCTGTTCGCCTTTGCGGATCATGGCGAGAGTGCCGTTGCCGCCCACCTCCTCCTCCACCACAAGGTGGGCAAGAAGATCTCCGTTCAACCGGACGCCCAGGCGGTGAAGCGCGGCGATGGCGGTAAAGATCGCCGCCGCCTGTCCCTTTGCGTCACAGGCGCCGCGTCCGCGCACGACCCCGTTTTCAACCACCGGATCGAACGGGCGATTCTGCCCTTCCGAGGCGGGCACAACGTCCAGGTGCGTGTTGAACAACAGGGATCGGCCGCCCCCGGAGCCGGGCACACGTACGCGCAAGTTCCAGCGGCCGTCGTATTCGATGCCGGGTACCGGATCCGCGTAGTCTTCGTCCTGCCGCAGGCTGTTGGAGAGGGGAACGCGCTCGACTTCCGCTTTCCCTGCAAACCACTTTTCGGCGCAGGCGATCGCATCTGCTTCCTTGCCCGGCAGCGACGGCACTCGAATCAACTCGCACAGGAATTGCTGTGCGTCGTCACGAACGCTTGCCACCGCTTCCCGCAATTCGCTTAAAGAAATGTCTGTGGTCATGTTGTTTCCCGATTAGAGTTGTGCCAGCGACTTCTCGAAAATGTCCAGGCTCTCGTGGGCCTCCGCTTCGCTGATCACCAGCGGCGGCGCTACGCGAATCACGTTGCCGAAAACGCCCACGGAACCGATGAGAAGCCCGTTCTGCGCCGCCACGTCGATCAGCTTGCGCGTCAGATCCGGCGCCGGTTCCTTGGTCTTCTTGTCTTTGACCAGCTCCACGCCCATCACCAGTCCCCGCCCGCGCACATCGCCGACGTAAGGAGATTTTTCCTGGATCTGGAGCAGCCGCGCCTTCATCACCTCGCCCATTCTTAGAGCGTTCTCGTGGAGTTTTTCGCTCTCCATGATGTCGACGACTGCAACCACGGCGGCGCACGCAACCGGATTGCCTCCCATGGTGCTGCTCATCTCACCCGGGCCGAGCACACCGATGACCTCGCCGCGGGCGGCAACGGCGGAGGCCGGTACACCGCTGCCGATGCCCTTCCCGAGCGCCACCAGGTCCGGCGTCAGGTTCTCCCATTCCATCGCGAACAGCTTTCCCGTTCGCCCGAAGGACGATTGCACTTCGTCGAGCGTAAACAGCAGCCCTCGATCGCGAATCCACTGTTCGAGTCTGGGGAACCAGCCCGGGGGTGCGAAGATGAATCCGGCCGCGCCCAGGTACGCTTCCACGATGACGCCTGCGAGGCTCCCGGTGCTGTTGGCCCGCACGGCATCGTCGAGATAGTCCAGGCACAGCATGTCGCAGGTCTCGGGAGCTGCGCGGAAGGGGCAACGGTAGCAATACGGGAACGGTACGCGGATGGAACCGGGCAGTGTCGGGCCATATCCCTTTTTCGGTCCGGCGAGTCCTCCGGCGCCCAGCGCCGCGTATGTGCGGCCGTGGAAGCCGCCATGAAAGCTGATGATCTCGAATTTGCCGCTCTTGCGTTTCATCAGGCGGATACAGGCTTCGGTGGCCTCGCTTCCCGTGCTCAGGAAGAAGCATTTGTCGAGGTGCGCGGGCAGAATCTGGACCAGCTTTTCGGCGGCGTTCACGCGCGGCTCGTTCAGGCACTCGTAATTGTTCATCAGCTTGGCGCAGGCAGTCTGCACTGCCTCCACCAGGCGTGGATGAGAATGCCCCACATTGGTCACCAGCACACCGGAGGTCCAGTCGATAAACGTGTTGCCGTCCACGTCCGTGACCACTACGCCGTTGGCGTGGTCCCAACATACACGCGCCTGGTAGCCGGTGCATTGCGCTTCTACCTTGGCCCAGCGTTCAAACAGCTCGCGCGATCGCGGCCCGGGGAGTTGGCAGTGAACCCGGGCGGCAGCAGTTGTTTCGGTTCCCATGATTATGACCTTCCTGTCTCGACCGGCATGCGCGGCGCACTCACATTATTGGCGACGTAGCCCGGCGCGAGGCCCGCCGCGAAACGCTCGATTTCCAACACGATAATTTCCCGGATCTTCCACCCGGCGTCTTCGGAATACCACGCCAGGTGAGGCGTCAGGATGGCATTGGGCAAGCCGAAGAGAGGATAGTCCGGCCGCGGCGGCTCCGTCTCATAGACGTCGATACCGGCGCCGGCAATCACGCCGTTTTTCAGTGCTTCCGCCAGGGCATCGACGTCGACCATGCCGCCCCGCGCGGTGTTCACCAGGTAGGCGGTTGGCTTCATCAGCGCCAGCGTTTCGCGGTTCACAATGTAGCGGGTCTCCGGCGCCAGCGGCGTGTGAATCGTGATGAAATCGGATTCGCGGAACAGGGTCTCTTTGTCCACCAGTTCGATATCCAATTCGCGTTTCCGCTTTTCGCTCAGATAGGGATCGCAGATGACGAATTCGAATCCGAAGCTCTTCAGTTTCTGATATACGCGGCTTCCAATGCGGCCGCAGCCAAGGATGCCGAGCTTCTGACCGGCCATGCGGAACATCGGAATGACGTCTTTAAAATCCCAGCGGCCGTTCTGAGACGATTCGTCAAGAACCGTCCGGCTTCTTGGGATGCGGCGCGCACAGGCGAAGATCAGCGCGATGGCCTGCTCGGCCACTTCCTCCACACAGTAATCGGGGATGTAGCAGAGCGGTATACCCGCCTCGTCGAGCGCGGCACGGTCTACGTTGTCATAGCCCACACCGTGGCGAATCACCAGCCTGCACCGTGTCCAGCTTTCGATCAGCTCGCGGGTGATGGGAACCATGTTCACCACCACCACGTCGGCATCGCGTGTGGCTGCGGCCACGTCCTCAAAGGGCGCAAACTTGAGTTGATAAGGTGCAAGCTCGATCCCCTGGCCGCCGAGTTTTTCGGCTTCCCAATTCAGATCCGGTTCAATGTAATCGGTAACGACGACTTTCATCTTTCATCCTTTTCCGCTGTGGCGAGCGCACCGGCCAGGGACACCGCGCGCCCGCTTCCGGCGGATTCGTAAATCGCTTCCACGACTTCGAGAGCGCGCAGGCCATCCTCTCCTGTAATGGCGGGAGGCTTGCCTTCTCGAATGGATTGCGCGAGCTCTTTCAGGAACGGCAGAGTGAGAGGTCCCGCGTAGCCGGGCTGCGGGTCGAGCTCGAAATCGATGCGCCGGCGCGTGGCGGGCGCAAACCCTGGCGCATCGCTGCACACGAACAGGTTCTCCCGGATGCCTTCAAACGACGGGCTCCAGGAAAGCACACCGGCCGTGCCGCGCAAGGCGAGGTACAGATCGCGGCCCGCCGGAAACGAATCCGGCACCGTGTAGCTGATATCGAGCGCCAGCACCGTTCCCCGCGAAAAGGTGAGCAGCGCGAACGAATTGTCCTCGATGTCGTATTCCTGGTTGATTTTGACGTTTTTGCCCAGGACCTCTACTACTTCGTCATCGAGCATCCAGCGGTAAAGGTCGATCCAGTGAACGCCGAGGTTGTACATGGGCCCGCCGCCGCTCATTCGCCGGTTGAGCATCCAGGCGGCGTTGCCTTCGATGTAGCGATGAAGACGGCCGGCGGCACAGCGGCCCTCGCCCCCGACGATCCGGCCCAACACGCCATCGTCGACGTACTGTTTCATCGCACGAGCCACCGGATGATAGCGCCAGACATACGGCGTCGATAAAATAACGCCCGCTTTGGCGGCGGCCGCCATCATGCACCGCAGACCGTCCGAGCCCGCCGCCATGGGCTTTTCCGCGAGTACGTGTACACCCTTTTCCGCACAGGCGATGGCCGCTTCGGGACAGAGGTTGTGAGGCAGGAACAACACCGCCAGATCCAGCCGTTCCCGATCCAGCATCTCGCGCCAGTCCGCATAGCCGTGGACCGGAAAGTCGCGGGTGAAAGATTCGAGCACCGCGGGGTTGCCGTCCGCCGCCGCTACTACTTTCATTCCAGCCACGGCGCCAAATACGGGCATGTAGCTTTTGGGATGCAGGTGGGAAAGACCGATGAAACCGACAGACAAGCCGCTCATGGAAACTCCTGTTTTCGGCCTGTTTCCGCGTCCGCCGGCCACAACAAGCCGAAAATTAAGTTTAAGGTCTTGTTATCTCATAGGTCAACCACATTTTCAAATTCGTGCATTGTGAGTTTCACATCGTGCAACAAATGGTGCGCAAACGCCGCATCGCGCTACCGGGTGCGCCGGTTGTAAAATCACGAGTACTTCCATGAAACACGACGATCAGGCTAATGACCCGCGCACGGCCTCCGGACGCCGCCAGATGCTGGCGCGCTCGGCGGCGTTCCTTGCGGCGCCAGGCATGCTGGCGGCGGGATCGACGCAACCGGCGCCGGCCCCGCAAAAACCGGTACGCCCGCGATCCACACCGCGCCGTTATGAGATGAAGAAGTCCATCAACCTGTGGGCGTTCCCCTATCCGGGCCAATGGAGTCTGAAAGACTGCCTGCAGATTTCAAAAGACGCAGGCTTCGACGCCGTCGAGCTGAACTTCGATCTGACGGGCGAGTTCTCGGCCGAATCATCCGACGCCCGGATCAAGGAGATTGGGGAGTTGGCGCGCAAAGTGGGCATCGGCATCAGCGGTATTTGCTCCTTCCTGTTCTGGCCCTATCCGCTGACGGCGAACGATCCGGAGAAGCGGAAGAAGGCGATGGCGTTAGGCGCGCGCATGATCGAAGCGGCGTCTCTGCTGGGAACCGAGAACCTGCTGGTGGTGCCTGGAGCCGTTTACGCATCGTGGGTGGAGGGGTTCGAACCGGTGCCGAACGACGTCTGCGACCGGCGCGCGCGCGAGGCGATCCGCGCGATGATTCCCCTCGCCGAAAAAGCGGGGGTTTATCTGAACCTCGAAAACATCTTCAGCAGCGGGTTTCTTTTCAGCCCGCAGGAGATGAACGAATTCGTGGACAGCTTTCGCAGCAACCGGGTGCGCATCCACTTCGATACCGGCAACATCATGCAGTACCAGTTTCCCGAGCATTGGGTTCCCATCCTGGGCAAGCGAATCAAGAACATTCATTTCAAGGAGTGGGACAAGCGGACGCACGAATTCAACCTGCACACGTTCCGCCCTCTGCTGGACGGCACCACAAACTGGCCCGCTGTCCTGGTTGAACTGGATAAGATCGGATACCGCGACTATCTCACCTTCGAGTATTTCCATCCGTTCCAGCACTATCCGGAAGCCCTGATCTACCAGACTTCGGACGCGCTGGACTGGATGCTGGGTCGCAAGGGGTAACGCCTTTCCCTGACCGGTCGCCTACGCTGCGGCGCCGAGCAGCCGTTCCATGTAACGCGCGCTTGCTTCGAGGTCTTCCCGTTCGCGCGCGGCGGCGGCATCTTTGCCGGCGGCGGGCGTTGGCTGCCGCGGCGTTCCTGCGTCCGCCAGTTGGAGGAACCGGGCGAATTCCCACGCGGGCATCCGCCTGTAGCCGTCCCAAAACTCCGGCTTGGCGAACGCGAAGATGCGCGGCTGCGTCACGATGATTTCAAGGGACAATGCCTTGCCCGGACAGAGCGCGAGGTACTTGCGCACGTACTCGTCGATCTTGACATTCCCCTCGCCCATACGCACCCACTGCACAGCCGCGCCCTCCGGCACGCGCCAGACGGCGCTATCGCGGACGTGACTGGTGAGAACGTAAGGATGCAGGTGATCGAGTGTCACGTGCGGATCCTCGATCGTCCATAGCGGGTTCCCCGAATCGATACAGGCGCCGGTGAAGTCTTTGCCCGCCTCTTCGATCAGCATCTTCAATTCACGGCCCTGCATATCGCCCGCATGGTTTTCAACGGCGATTTTGATCCCCTTCGACTCGGCTCGCGATTTGACGGAGCGCAGCACCTTCGCGGTGTTTTCGATGTGACCCTCGATAGGGATGGAGCCTGTACGGTCGGCCATAGAGCCGAGGAACGCCCGCACGATAGGAGAACCGATGATCGCTGCAGCTTCGATCATGCGCTCGAGTTGCTGCTCCGCCGTGCCCTGTGAGGGATCGAATAATTTGGAGGTGGGGCAAATGGAGCGCATCCCGATTTCGGTCTCGATCCCGAGTTCTTCGGCCCGTGCGCGCACCTTACGCAAATGAGAAGGATCGAGTCCTCCGAGGAAACGGATCTCGGAAAAATGGACTACTTTGGCGTTCAGCTTCGCGCAATAAGCGAGGTATTCAAAGGCGGTCCAACCTTGTGAGCGCAGGCTGAAGAGGTCCACGCCCCGTTTCACGTTGGGCGCCGCGGGAACCGGCGGCACTGCCGCCGCGGAGGCAGCCGCGAGAAAGCTTCTGCGACGCATCCCAGTATTATAGGTGGAACGCTACCCTTTCAGGTGGCGCGCGAGCCAGACAATATACTCGGCATTGCGCCGCTGCACTTCCTGGACGAGTTCCTCGGGAAGCTCATCGATCTTCTCTTTAAAGAAGCGACGATCTCCATCCGGAGCGGCAGTGTCGCGCGTGCCCACCATGTTGCCGACCCAGAAAACGAGAAACAGGTTTCCGTCCACGCGTCCGGCGGCCGCATTGCCTAAATAATACCCGCGGCCCATGTCCAGGTATTTTGCGGCCAGCTCGCTCTCGGCGCCGAACACGCCTTGTCCGGCGAACCGGTTGCAGCGGTCGGCCATGCGTTCGTACAACTGGCGCCACCGGCTTCCCGCCGGCTGTTCCGAGAGAACATCGAACAACTGTAACTGTAGCTCGCCGGAGATTTTGTAATTCACTCTGCCCGCGGTGCTACGCCCGATGTGTTCGAGCACCTCGGCCTGTTTTCCACTCCCCGAATGGACACTGAGAGTGCCGTTGAAACGGCGGGCTACGGCGGCCAGCAGGCTTACCCGCGCGGCGAGCTCTTCCAGCGGCTTTCCGCCGTATTCGCCGATCACGCGGGGCAACAACTCCGGCCACATCTTGTGTTGGACGTAATCCTCCAGGCCGACGCCGCTTTCCGGACCCGTCTTGAACGCCATCGGATAGGCCTGCCGCTTTTTGAAACCGAGATTCGGCGGAACGAGTTGAGCTGCCCGTCCACGGGTCTTCAACCAGTGCATGTAAAAGATCAGCTCTTGCGGTGTAGTCAGCGTGTCCGCTTCATCCAGAGACGGCTCGAAATCAAAAGTCCGCCGGGCCGGCTCCTGTTCTTTCACCTGTTGGATGTAGTCGTAAAGCTCTTCGTTCAGCTTCAAGCTGCGCCCGAATTTCACGGCGAGCCTGACGATCTCTTCGCGCCGCAGAACGTAAGAAGTTTCGCCGGTATCGAAGGTGCCCGCGAACTCCTGTTCGATCCAACTGCGCTCGCCGGCATCGAAGATCTGCTCATACCGCTCCCGCACGACCGAATCCGGCCAGGGGTTGGGATGCCGTGTATCGGCCTGCAACTCGAAAAGCCGCGATGTATCAGTGGTGAACTTGGTGTAGCCGGAAGCGTGCCGAATCGCCTCTTTCCCCACCTCGACGGACTGTGCGATTTGCGAGTCGTTATCGCCGGTGATGATGATGTGATCGGCTTCCGCGTTGTAGCCGTGTCTGAATCCGCAGCGGATGGCGGCCCACAGCCCGGCATGATAGAGATGCCGGATAGAAACGCGCGTGTGCCCGGCTGACACCGGGTTTTCGCCATCTCTGTTCGCCAGCGCTTCCTCGGTTGTCATCTCCCGCGTGGCGGATAGCTGCACGGTGGACGCCAGGTTGATACCTGTCTCATCGAGGATCTTCTGAAATGCCTGGAACGCCGCGGGGAGGCTGATCTCCGGATGGCGGTTGCCGACGGCTATGGCAGGCTGTGCACCCTGAGGGCGCGGCAGAAGCGAGCGGTCCAGCTCAAGCACGAAACGGCGTATCTGTTCGTGATCCGTAGAGGCAAACGGAATGGCGTTCACCAGCATTTCGCGCTCTCCGCCCGGACGCACGCGTCCGATGGAAACCGCATTGGAGAACAATGGAGCGGCGGGCGACGATGCGGGCGTAACGTGTATCAGCAGGGGCACTCTCCGCGTTTCCGTTAACGCATCAATGGCAAGGTAATACGTCGAAGGATGGGCGGGATCCATTTCGAGTGAGCCGGGATAAGCGCGGATGGTGTCCAAATTCAGTTCCGCGATTCGGGTGGCTATCAGGGCGCGGGATTCGCCGGTCGGCTCCCTGCCATCTATTTGTTCCAGGATCACCTGGCACAGCGCAGCAGCTTCACTGGCCTTTAGCGGTAATTCGGTCGGGACGGTTGACAATCTGTCTCCTATAATTTGAGAGCACTGAGATACTGGCGGAACTCTTCGCCCAAATCGTAGCGCTTCAGTGCAAACTCCACGGTTGCTTTCAAGAAGCCGAGCTTATCACCCGCGTCGTATCGCGTGCCTTCAAAACGTAAGCCGTAAATCGGCCGGCTTCGCAACAGGTGTTTCAGCGCATCGGTGAGCTGCAACTCCCCGCCGGATCCGGGCTCGATCGATTCAATGGAGTCGAAGATCTCGGGCGTGAGCACATACCGGCCTATGATCGCCAGATTTGATGGCGCCTCGTCGGGCCTGGGTTTCTCCACCATGTTGCAGATGCGGAACAGGCGGTCTCGCGCTCCGTTGTGCGCGATGGGTTCGGCGTCCACCACGCCGTAGGACGAAATGATGTCCTTCGGCACTTCCATCAGTGCAACTACCGAGGCGCCGTAGAACTCATAGATATCGAGCAGTTGCCTCATACAGGGCACTTCGGCGTCTATGACGTCGTCCGACAGCACCACTCCGAACGGCTCCGGCCCGATAAGTTCCCGCGCGCGCAATACCGCATGGCCAAGCCCCATCGCCTCTTTCTGGCGCACATAGGCGACGTTGATCATGTCGGAGATGCTGCGGATGGTATTCAGCAGATCTTTCTTGTTGCGCGATTCGAGCAGGTGCTCCATCTCGAAGCTGACATCGAAATGGTCCTCTATCGCTGTTTTCCCACGACCCGTGATGATGATGATGTTCTGAATTCCGGAATGAATGGCCTCTTCTACGCCATACTGTATCAGCGGCTTATCCACCAGCGGCAGCATTTCTTTTGGTTGTGCTTTGGTCGCCGGAAGGAAGCGGGTGCCGAGGCCGGCTGCCGGAAAGACCGCCTTGCGTACTTTCGGAAGCATCTTATCCATTGTAAACACAAGAGAAAATTGACAGCAGAAATTGCGTGCCCGGGACCGGCGGCGGTTGCCTGATTCAGTCCTCGAGAATAACGTACGCAAGCGCCTGCTGCGCCGTATGGGTGAGGGAGAGCGATACACGGCGGATGCCAAGCGCGGCGGCGAATTCGGCCGCTACTCCGTGAAATTGCAGAGTGGGCCTGCCGGACCGTTCGTTCACCACTTCAAAATCCTGCCAGCGGACACCGTGCCTCCACCCTGTGCCGATGGCCTTCATGCCCGCCTCTTTAGCTGCGAAGCGGGCAGCGTATCGTTCGAACCGGTTGGCCTTTCTTTCCACGTAAGCGATCTCGCCGGGGGTGAACACGCGCTCGATGAACCGCGCCCCGAACCGTTCGATACTTTGACGGATCCGGTGAACTTCGACGAGATCGACACCGGTGCCGGCAATCACAACTCGGCTCCGGACGCCGTGATGGTCAGCCGCCCGTGCTTTACACCCTTCGTACTGATGAGAGCGTCGGCAATCTTCTTTACGTCCTTCGCCCTACCTTTCACCACGAGCACCTCGAGGCAGTTATCGTGGTCCAGGTGAACGTGCATCGTGGAAAGAATCAGATGATAGTGATCGTGCTGTAAGTCGGTGAGCTTGTCGCTGAGCAAACGCACGTGGTGGTCGTAAACCAGAGTCACCGTGCCCACCACGGGACTTTCCGGCCCCTCCCATGCCTTCTCAACAAGCTCGTCGCGGATCAGGTCCCGGAATGCTTCCGATCGGTTTGTATAGCCCCGGTTTGCGATCAACTCATCAAATTTCGCGAGCAGATCGGAATCGATCGCCACGCCGATCCGGCTCAATTCGCTCATCTTGTCTCCAGGGAAATTATAACCGTTCACTCAAAACGGGTTGTGCGAAGCCCGCGGGATCCAGGTGTAGTATCATTTGGGCATAGGCTGA
>DASTMK010000268.1:0-9931 GCA_035714225.1 Bryobacteraceae bacterium
CCGATCAGATAGGTCGAGCGGATCGGCCGCGGACCGAAGCGCAGGTGCGACACCGTCACCGCCCCGGACTTCTTGGAGTCGTAGACGAAATAGCCCTGCGCGTGCAGGTCGGTGGCCTCGCCGATGATCTTGATGGAGTTCTTGTTGGCGCCTACCGTTCCATCCGCACCAAGCCCGTAGAACAAGGCCCGGACCGTCTTCGGATGTTCTGTCGAAAACTCGGGGTCATAGTCGAGGCTGGTGAGGCTGACATCGTCCTGAATGCCAAGCGTGAAGTGATTCTTCAGACGATCTTTCGCGAGCTCATCGAAGGCGCCCTTTACCATGGCGGGCGTGAATTCCTTGGAGGAAAGTCCATACCGGCCGCCGATGATGCGGGGCATGGAGGCGAACCTGGTTTCACCCGCGGCTGCGGCTTCGCTCAGGCCGGTAACAATGTCCAGATAGAGCGGCTCTCCAATGGCGCCCGGTTCCTTGGTGCGGTCGAGAACACCGATACTCTTCACCGTGGCAGGGAGCGTTTCGAGAAAATGCTCCACCGAAAACGGCCGGTACAGACGGACCTTCAGCACGCCGACTTTTTCGCCTTGTGCCACCAGGTAGTCAACAGCCTCCTCGGCTGCCTCGGCGCCTGAACCCATCAATACAATGACGCGCTCCGCGTCCGGAGCCCCAACATATTCAAAGAGCCGGTACTGGCGGCCAACCAGCTTTGCAAACTTGTCCATTACGTTCTGGACAATCGTCGGGCAGGCAAGATAGAACGGGTTCACCGTCTCCCGCGCCTGGAAGTACACATCGGGGTTTTGCGCGGTACCGCGCAGGATGGGACGGTCGGGCGACAGAGCACGCTCGCGATGCGCGCGGACCAGATCGTCGTCGATCATGGCCTTCATGTCTTCCACCGTCAACTGTTCCACCTTCGCGACCTCGTGCGAGGTGCGAAAGCCGTCGAAGAAGTGGACGAACGGAACTCGCGATTCAAGGGACGCTGCCTGGGAGATCAGCGCCAAATCCATCACTTCCTGCACCGAGTTGGAAGCCAGCGCGGCAAACCCCGTCTGGCGTACGGCCATCACATCCTGGTGGTCTCCAAAAATAGAGAGGGCCTGCGCGGCTACGGCGCGGGCGGCCACATGAATGACGGTGGGCGTCAACTCCCCGGCGATCTTATACATATTCGGGATCATGAGAAGCAGGCCCTGGGAAGACGTAAACGTCGTCGCCAGAGTTCCGCCCTGCAACGCGCCATGGAGCGCGCCGGCGGCCCCACCTTCGCTTTGCATCTCGACCACGGTGGGGATGGTCCCCCAAATGTTCGGCTTGCCTTCCGATGACCACTGATCCGACCATTCGCCCATCGGCGAAGACGGCGTGATTGGGTAGATAGCTATGACTTCGTTGATCTTATGAGCTACGTAAGCCGCCGCTTCATTACCGTCAATGGTTACCTTTGCTCTATTCATTTGTACCTTCAGGTATGCATTTTTGAGTCCAGCGGGATTCCTTCCTATTATAAGACCTTTTAGTCTGCTTCTGGGGCTGTAAGCGCCGGAAAATACAGGGCGCGCTGTCTGGAAAGAAAAATATGCCGCCATTTCGCCCGCTGTGGGATTTCACGCATCCGCAAGCCGCTCGACAGGCTTCCCCCAACCTGCCTGGGGCAGATAGCGCAGGTTTCAAGGTGCCTAAAAAAAACACTGGCGCCGGTATTCGGTTTTGAGTACAGTTGATCCGAAACACCATGCGAAAGCCAAACCGGACCGGCGCTGCCGCCCACCGTGTCGTGTACGAGGTTCGGGAATTCTGTTCCTCCCATGCGGATCCCAAGCGGGCCGAGCGCTACACCCGGTTCTTCGTTGAAGGCTATGACGCCTACGGAGTGGACACGAACGCCCCGGAATGGGGACGGCAGCGGCAGGCCTGGGTCGGGAGATTACGCGAAGCGGGCCCGGCGGCTTTTCTGGATGCGGGCGATGCGCTGGTACGCAGCGGCAAGTACGAAGAGGCCTCGTTCGCCATTCTGTTTGCGGCGGACCTGACGGAGTATCACACGCCCAAGGCTTTCAAACGCATCGAAGCATGGTTTGACGGCGGCATTCGGAACTGGGCGCATACCGACATCCTTGCCGGAGAGGTGCTGAGCGCGTTCCTGTTGCAGGGTAAAGTGGCGCTCGAAGACCTCGAACGGTGGCGCGACTCGCCCTTCAAGTTCCAGCGCCGCGCCGTCCCGGTCACGCTGATAAAGCTCCTTAAGGGCAATTCGGACTATTCCCGCCTGTTGGCGGCGATTGAACCGTTAATGATGGATTCCGAGAAGGTGGTGCAACAAGGCACCGGATGGTTTCTGCGCGAGTGTTGGAAACGCGAACCCAAGCTGACCGAAGAATTTTTGATGAAGTACAAAGACTCCTCGCCCCGTATCATCTTCCAGTACGCCACCGAGAAGATGGCCCCGAAAGATCGCCAGCGGTTTCGCCGGGCACATAAGTAATGGGAACAGATCTGTTTGGGACTCAAAAGAAACTGGCGATTCGAGAACGCACCGTCACGTACAATCCGCGCACTCGGCCGCGAACCACCTCCGCAAGCGTCAGCTCGCCAGGTCCGCCGCCATCTCGTGCCCGGACCATCACCTCCATTTTGAATGCTGTGCCATTGCGTTCGGCGTCGAACCAGAATTGAAATTCCTGCACGAGGGTAAGCAGCAGTACGTACCTGCCGGGCCGCTTTGGAGCCAGCACGCGCGCGTTCTGCGAGTGCCGGGTGCGGGGCCGCACTGGGGCGCTCAGTTCTGTCCGTCCGCCATCGTACACAATCACTGATCGCGAGCGTGGGGCCACCCAGTGATAGGCGACGTTTACAGGAAACGGCGGCAGACTGGCGAGCACTTCGGACGAGCGGTTATCGATCTCCAGGGGGATCTCCGTCACGCTCCCTGCCGCGAACTCCGGAGGCTTTCTTGGCACACGGAGGCGGATGCGCGAAGCGGTTGTCCGGGGTAGGGGCCGCATTGCGAAGATCTCGCCCGCTCCACGGAGCACAGATTCGAGGACGCCCACACCACGCGCCAGGGACGTCACCACACCGCTCACCGAGACCGGCGTGTGCGGCGCCTCCGCCAAGACCTCCTTGTAGAGGCTGACATACTGCGAGACGGCGGCATCGAGCGAGGCGTGCGAGCGAATGTAGGCGGACACTTCTGTGGCGTCATGGCGGTCATAGCGAGTGATCTCCCGTTGTAGAGCCTTCGCCGTCAACGGCGCTTGCAGGCAGCGCATACCGAAGTTCCATTCGCGAAGATCCTGAACCTGGTCACTAGTGACCATGGGCCCCAGCCCCTGCCAGTCGCGGAGAATCACAGCACATCCGGCCGCCAGGGCCTCGAGGGCACAGCGTGCCTTGGCAAATACCAGGTCGTAGTCGCCGAGTACCTGCTCCGGCGCAAGCGATGCCACACCCACACCTTTTCCTGTTACAGCCAAGCCGATTCCCGCATCCTCACAGACACTCTGCAACAGGTTGAGATCCGTTCCGTTTGTGGCGTAATTGCTGAAGACGAGGGCTCGCGCGGGCTTTGGCGGCAGCGGCTTTCTGGGGACAAACCGTTCAAGGTCCACAGCATTCAGGATGACGCGCGTTCGCTCCGCGGGAATTCCCGCCTCATTTATCAAGCGCTCCAGGCAATTGTGATCCACGGCAACGTAGCGGCGGACCCCACTCAGCTTCGGCGGACTATCGTGCCAGACCAGACGGTCATGGCAGACGAAGATCGCGGGCACACTTCGAAAGTGCAGCAGTGCCAGCGTGGTTTCGACGTGATGATGGCCATGGATGATTTGAGGATGGAACGGGACGGCGTGTAAGTTGTTTACGACAGGCACTCCAGCGCCGGCGATCTCATCTGCCACGCCGCCGGGATCGGGCGAGAACACACAAACGTCGTGGCCGGCACGATGCAGGCCCAGCGCGAGATCCCGCGTCACGATCTCGGTACCCGTGCGTGTCGCGAGCGTCACATTAGTCAGAAGAACTCTCATGCCAGCCGGCCCTTACCCCGGATTCGGCAGCTCGTAGCCTTTGCGGCGCGGGCGTGACAGCAACGCGTTCGCTTCCTCGTCGTCACGAAATCTTTCCGCCTTCGGGTCCCAGCGCAGCTTGCGGCCCAACTCCCGGGTGATGTTCACCAGGTGGCAGACCGTCGTGGCGCGGTGTGCGATCTCCACATCTGCGGTGGGCCGCTTGCGGCTCTTAACGCACTCGATGAAATTACTGATGTGCGGCGTGACTTCGCCGGGTCCCTCCGGAAGCACGTCCGGCGCCCCTTTCTTCAGCTCGGGCGGGTCGGGATGGAAATCGCCGCGTATAATCTGGATGCGCCCCTTGGTTCCAATAAAGATCGCTCCCAACTGCTGGTGATCTTTGATGATGGGTTGTTCCAGCTTGAGCAACGTGCCGTTGTCGTAGCGCATGGTGACCTTGCCTTCCGGGCCAGGCTCTTCAGGCCACATTTCCACCGGACCGGTGTCGTCCATCCCTAGTGCCGCCTGCACCTGGTCCAGCGAGTGGGTTCCCCATCCGGTAACGCCCCAGGACTGCCCTCCCCCATCGTAGTCCCACCATTTCGACCACCCGCGATGCAGTTCGGGATGATACGGCCGCAGTTCCGTCTGATCGCACCATCTATCCCAATCGAGGCCTTCGGGAACAGGTTGCTCCGGCAGCGGTTGCCAGCGCCGCGGCGCGAGGAAGTTGCAGGCGATCACTTCTTTGATCCTGCCGATTTTCCCGCTGCTCACCAGCGAATTCGCATAGCGGTTAATGGGCATGGAGCGCTGCTGCGTTCCCGTCTGCAACACGCGGTTGTAGCGTCGCACGAACTTCGTCAGTACCCGGCCCTCCTCCACCGTCAGCGTCAGCGGCTTTTCCGCATATACATCCAGGCCGGCCTGGATGGCATGAATCGAAGTCAGAACGCGCGGGTGTGTCGGGGTCTCAACAAACACGGCGTCCAGCTTCTCCTTGTCGAACATCCGCCGATAGTCGTTGTATTGAGTCCAGGCGGACGCATCCGGACGCACTTTGATGGTCTCAGCGAAGGACTGCGGCCAGATGTCCGCCATCGCCACTACGCGGCCGAATCCGAAATCCTCGTTCTTCAGCATCCACCGCGCGCGGTTGCCCACGCCAACGAATCCGAGCGTTACGCGATCGTTTGCGCCCAGCACTGTTGGCCTGGCAATATACGGGAACGCCGCCGCGGCCGGCACTTTCAGGAAATCTCGTCTATTCACTTTTCACGCCTCCACGGGCGGAGTAGCTATTCTATCGCGTGCAATTGAGGAATAATATTGGAGCTATGCACATGAACCGTAGGTATTTCCTTCTGGGAGCGGCGGCGGCGCCTCCGCTTGCCCGCGCCAGCACACTGGCCAGCCCGAACGATACCGTGCGCGTCGCCTGCGTGGGCTTCCACGGCCAGGGCAGAGCGCACCTGCGCGCCTATCCAAGACTGCAAAACGTCGAGATTGCCGCCGTCTGCGATATCGACCAATCCGTGCTCGAGCAGGGCGCGAAACAAGTGGAAGACGCTACCAAGAAGCGTCCCGCTACTTTCACCGATCTGCGAAAACTGCTTGAGGACAAATCGATCGACGCGATTTCGATCGCCACGCCCAACCATCTGCATGCGCTGCAAACCATTTGGGGTTGCCAGGCCGGCAAAGACGTCTACGTGGAAAAACCGTGCACGCATAATATCTTCGAAGCCCGGCAGATTGTCGCGGCGGCGCGAAAATACAACCGCATGGTGCAGCACGGCACCGGCGCCCGATCCTCAAGCTCCGTGCGCGAGGCGGCGCAGAAGTTGCAGGAGGGAGTGATCGGCGACCTCTACATGGCACGCGGGCTTTGTTTCAAGTGGCGCGATACCATCGGGCGCGCCCCGGTGGAACCGGTCCCCGCGGGGGTTGATTACGATCTCTGGCTCGGCCCCGCACCCAAGCGCGAGTTTACGAAGAACCGATTCCATTACAACTTCCACTGGTTCTGGGATTATGGCAACGGCGACTTCGGGAATCAGGGCGCACACCAGATCGACGTCGCGCGATGGCTGCTGGGCGTGAAATACCCCACGCGGATCAGCGCCATGGGCGGCCACTTCATGTTCGACGACGACCAGGAGACGCCGAATACCATGGTCGCCACCTTCGAGTTCAATCATATGAGCAAGAAGAAAATGCTCGTCTTCGAAGTGCGCCATTGGATCAGCAACCATGAGGCTGGAATCGGCGAGCCGAGGCCCGGCGCTACAGGCCCCGCGGACCCGAACACGATCGGCGACGTCATCTACGGCTCAAAGGGCTACCTGGTGATCGGCGGCGGTTACAAGACGTTCCTGGGCAAAGAGCAGGAGCCGGGGCCGGCCAGTTCCGGGCGCGGCGGCGGTGACAACTTCGCCAATTTTATCGGCGCGGTGCGAAGCCGGAAAACGTCAGACCTGAATGCCGAGATCGAAGAAGGCGCTATTTCCACCGTGCTGATTCACCTGGCCAACATCTCTTACCGGTTGGGTAGAACGCTCGAATTCGATCCCGCCACGACGACGTGCAAGAACGACGCCGAAGCCAATCGCATGATGACCCGGCAGTATCGCGCGCCTTTTGTAGTGCCGAAGCAAGTATAAGAGGGTTCCGGAATGGACAGAAGGTATTTCCTCGTTGGTTCTTTTGCGAGCGTAACCGCTGCCCGCGCCGCTTCCTTCCAAAGCGCGAACAACAGGGTACGTATCGCCTGCGTCGGGTTCAACAACCAGGGCCGGGCGCACATCGACGCTTATACGAAAATGCCCGATGTCGAGGTGGCGGCGCTGTGCGATACGGACGACGCGGTCCTCGAAAAGGGCTGCGGGATGGTGGAAGCGGCCGGCAGAAAAAGGCCGGCCGTTTATACCGATATACGAAAACTGCTCGAGGACAAGTCCATCGACGCCGTCTCCATCGCCACACCGAACCACCAGCACACACTGCAAGCGGTATGGGCGTGCCAGGCGGGCAAAGATGTTTATGTCGAGAAGCCGTGCGCCCATAATGTTTTCGAAGCGCGCCAGATTGTTGCCGCAGCGCGGAAATACAACCGCGTGATGCAGCACGGGACGGGTGCTTCGGCCATTCTGCATGAGACAAAAGAAAAACTGCGCGGAGGCGTCATCGGCGACCTCCACATGGCGCGCGCATTATGTTTCAAGATGCGGAATACCATCGGCCGAGCTCCCGTCGAACCGGTGCCGCCGGGAGTCCATTACGATCTCTGGCTGGGGCCGGCGCCAAAACGTGCGTTCACGAAAAACCGGTACCACTACAACTTTCACTGGTTCTGGGACTATGGCAACGGTGATATCGGCAACCAGGGAATTCACCAATTGCATGCCGCCCGCTGGGCATTGGGAGTGAAGTATCCAGCCAAGGTAAGCGCCGTCGGCGGGCATTTCCTGTTCGACGACGATCAGGAAACGCCGAATACGCTGTCAGCGACCTTCGAATACAACGATAGCGGGAAGAAAAGGATGCTCGTGTTCGAGGTCCGCCACTGGTTCACTAACAGCGAGGCGGACCTCGCCTCGAAATCCGACGCCTTCTCCGGGCCCGCCGCGGGCGCGACACAAACCGTCGGGAATATTTTTTACGGCCGCGACGGGTATATGGTGCTGGGAAACGGCTTCAAGACCTTTCTCGGCAAGGAGCAGGCTCCCGGCCCGGTCTCCACAAGCACCGGCGGCGATCCCTACAGGAACTTCATCGACGTGATGCGGAGCCGTAAACGTTCCGACCTGCTGGCGGAAATCGAAGAGGGCGCGATTTCAACCGTGTCCGTTCACCTGGCGAACATCTCGTATCGTCTTGGCCGCTCGCTCCAGTTCGACGCGAACACGATGCGTTGCGTGGGAGACGAGCAAGCCAACGCGATGTTAACCCGGGCCTACCGCGCACCGTTTGTTGTGCCCAAGATTGTCTGAGATGAGAATCGCGATTCTGGGGGTTCTCGGCATGTGCGCGGCCGCGGCGTCCGCGGACGAGTTGCCGCGATACAAAATCCAACGAGCGTCATCCCCCATCGTGATCGATGCGAAGCTCGACGACCCCGCGTGGCGCAACGCGCCCGCTGCCGGCAAGTTTCATCTTGTCGGTGGAAAAGGCGAGGCAGCGCAGCAAACCGTCGTACGCCTGCTCTGGGATGACGAGAACCTCTATGCCGGCTACCACTGCGACGACCGGCATATTTCGGCTTACGTCAACGAACGGCACGGGCCGGTGTCGAACGACGATTGCATCGAAATCTTCCTCAGCCCCAACCCGGAAAAAGTGAGGAACTATTACACCTTCGAGATCAATGCCATCGGCGCGATGCTGAACCGCTGCCGCACGGACTGGTGGAAGGGTCCGGCGACGTGGGAGCCCGAAGGGGTGCGCTACCGCACTTCCTTCCACGGATTGCCAAAAAAGGACGAGCAGCCTTCAGACAACCATTGGGTAGTGGAACTCGCCATTCCGCTCCGCAACTTCTCGCACGATGCCTCGCACACACCTCCTCGTCCGGGGGATGTGTGGCGTCTGAATCTGAACCGCACGGGAGGAAGGACGAACAGGGAGAGTAGCACCTGGTCGCCGCTTGGGGAGAATGTCAAAACCTTTCACACACCGGAAGCATTCGGTTGGGTGGAATTCACCGGCGGCCGGTGAGGATGTTATGAGACACACGCTCGCCCTCTGCCTGCTGCTGGCCGCCCCGCTTGCCGCCGAAAAGCGCGGGAGTGTGTTTTACCCGCGCGCGGTGTGCGACCGTGCCGTCGCCAACGCCCGGCAATATGACTGGGCCGCCGCAATTCGCGAAAAAGCCATCGCCGATGCCGCACGCTGGCTGCGCATGAGCGATGACGAACTCTGGCGGGAGATGTTCGGCCCGCATATCACACGCTCGCACATGGTCTGGTCGAGCGGCCACTGTCCCGCCTGCCGCCACCTCGTACGGAATCTCGCGCCGCAGCAACTCGAGGCACGAAGCATAGTAATCGTTCACGTAGTCTTCCGCGCATTGCCCGTAATAGTCCCGCGTCGCCCGTGAGAAGAAAACCGCAACGTCCGTGTCCACATCGCCCGTGAACAACCGCGGATGTTCCTTCTCCCAGCGGTAGCCTTCTTCCACCAACTCGGAATCGTCCGCCAGCGCCGCGAGTTGCGCCTCTCCGGCGTTCAACCTTCCCTTCAGCGTGCTGAACCAACTGTCAGACCCGAGGAACTTGTTCAGCGCCCACACGAAAAACGCCGTGTCGGGAAAGAACCCGTAGCCCAGGCTCAGGCAGGGCACGCGATGGTCCCGCGCAATTCCCAGGTGCAGCAGTTGGCTCGGAATCCGCGTGTCCCACGTTCCCTTGATCGATGGCGTCGAACCAGCCATCTCGAGCAGCACCAGGTTGCAACTGCGGATGAAATCCTGATAGCTCATCCCGACCGCCGGCATCGTATAGCCGTCGCTGCTCGAGCAACACGTGAGGAAGGGAAATCCTTCCGGCAGCGCCGTCTTGATTTCTGCGAGGTAATCGCCGGCTGTTCGAAACCGCATCTCGATCCAATCCGCAAACGCCTCGCTCCCGCGGTTGCCCCAGAAGCTCGTGTCGGCCACCGGCGGCAGCCGCCGTCCATACTCCTTTTGGAAGCGGTCCCGGCAATGCTCGCACGCGCAGGCCCGCCAGCCCGCATAAAAGATGCCGTCGTCGCTCATCAGACCGTCGATTCCCGTCTCGGCGACCAATTGCCGGACATACTTCCCGTACGCCTGCCGGAATTCCGCGTTGTTCATACAGAACTGCTCCGCGTTGTAAGCCGGCAGATACACGGGTTTTCCGGTTTCCACATCCAGCATCCGCCAGTCGTTC
>DASTMK010000269.1:0-9782 GCA_035714225.1 Bryobacteraceae bacterium
GGGCGCCACGCAAGGCCTAATCGGGGCGCGAAGTTGTTCCTGTCGGTGCGAATCAGCGTGTTTCCCGGCAGGCCAATGCTGCTCGCCTCCACGATGTCCACGTAGTTCGTTGGGAAAACGCGGCTCACCTTATCGATGGACCCGTCCTGTACCACAATCTTCCCCGTGCCGATGTCGAACATGGAGAGATAGCCGTTATCTTCCTGCCATCCGGGGTGGTACTCGTAGCGGAGCCCGTAATCGAGGCTGAGCTTGGAAGTAATTTTGAAGTTGTCGGTGTAGAAGAAGTCGTACTGCCAGCGCCTGCGGTCCACGCGCAGCGGCGGGAAAGACCGGGTCGCCGTGGACGGCAACCCCAGCAGGAAGTCGGCGTACGGATGGCCGGTATAGCGGTTCGAGAACTGCAGGTTGCCGAAGAGGTTGGCGTCGGCGCCGTAGTTGTCCGCTTCAATCCGGGCGATGTTGAAGCCGAACTTCATGCTGTGACGCCCGCGGAAGATGCTGATGTGCTCCTGGATGTTCTGTACGTGGTTCGTGGCGCCGGGGTTCCTGAAGTTGCCCTGGCTGATGTTCGTGAGAGCGAGTCCCGCGAAGCTTACGTTCAGGATTCCAGGCACGTCCGGCAGGTCGGGCGCCAGACCGGTGATTCCGAACTCCTGCACGAACTCGCTGCCGCTGATGGGCGGGAATATCGGCAGGTTGTTTGTGGCGATGCCCCAGCGAAGTTCGTTGACTATCGCCGGCGAGAAGGTCCGGGTATAGGCAAGGGTCGCGGCGTGATTCTTGCGCATGGCGTATCCCGGAGAGATGGTGGGCAGCGTACCGGTAAAGCTGTCCGTCTTGAAGTCCTGCAGCGTGTAGCGCCCCATCACCGAGTCTTTGTCGGAAAACCGGTGGTCGCCGCGGATCATGTAGTAGTTCTGCTTCATCGCGGGAAGTGTGAGGTCGGCGCGGTAATTCTGGTTGGTAGAGGCAGCGCTGCCGAAGTTCGGCTCCGGATAGAAGCGGTTCTGGATTGCCAGTGCGGCCGGATTGATGCGGTTCGCGGGAATGCGATTGTCCGCAAACGGGGCGCGGGTCTGAGGGTCGATGATGGGCGTCGAAAGGCCGGAAAAATCACCGGACCGCCAGGGCAGAAGCGGAACGTTCGGATTGAACGACTGGGTGGTGACGCTTCCCCGGAAGGTCTCGAACGATCCGAACACGAACGTTCTGTTGCGCCCGTCATAAACCTTGGGGATGTAAACGGGACCGCCGGCGCTGCCGCCCGGAAGGTGAGAGATGCCCGTCGGCCGTGAAGACGCGAACGGGTTGCGCGCCCGGAACCAGGGCGTCGAGTAGTAGTCGAACAAGCTGCCGTGGAAGGAATTCGTGCCCGACTTGGTCACCATGGTCACCTGCCCGATGGTTCCGAACTCGGCGGTGTTATTCGACGAATCAATGCGGATTTCCTGGAAGGATTCAACGTAGTTGGCCAGAGGTCCGATCTGCGTTTCGTCCACGCCATCGCTCATACTGGTGCCGTCGATGCTCCAATAGGACTGATTGGAGCGGCTGCCGGAGAAGCGGATCGTCGAGCCGGCGGACGCCTGAAGAACGTTCGGAACCAGCGACAATTGCGCCCAAATCGCCCGCGAGTTCAAGGGCATGTCGCGGAGTTGCATCACGTTGCGCGTGTCCGAGATGCGCGCCGTCTCGGTTTCGATGAGCGTGGCACCGCCGGTAACCTCGACCACGGTTTCCACGGAACCCACCTGCAGTACCACGTCAACACGGCGGTAGTCGCGTCCCACCAATTCAATGCCGTGGACCACGAACTCTCTGAACCCGGGTTTGCCGGCTTGTACCGTATAGCCGCCCTCCCGCAATTGCGGAATGGTGTACACGCCTTCCGTGTTGGATACCGCCGCCGATTCGATCCCGGTGGCGATATGCCGGGCGGTGACTTTCGCATCGGGAACGGTGGCGCCACTGGCGTCTGTGACGGTCCCCGTGATGGTGGCAAAGGTCGTTTGCGCGGGCGCTGTCGCGCAAAGCGCAAACAGCACCAGGATGGTTGCAGGTATGGTACGGCCCACGAATGTCATGTTTGAAGCTCCTGATTTCACCAAGGCCGTGCAGGGAGAAAGCGGCGCGGCGTGCTACCCCGACACCCCGGCACTTTCAGTTCTGCATCGTTTAGCATAATGAAACACAAACGAGGGGATGGACGCAATTCTTTTTCTGTAAAATCACTTCGCGACCGCCAGAGGTGTTCCGGAGGCCGGTGTCCGCCGGCCGTTCCTGCTCTAGAATAGTAGTGTGTCCACCGATGCTGCTCTCCAGTCCGCGGTAGCCAGACTGGATCAGGTTCGTCAAGAAATTGCCAAGGTCATCGTCGGTCAGCAGGATGTTGTCGAGGGCGTGCTTACCTGCATGCTGGCCGGCGGGCACGTGCTGCTCGAAGGCGTACCCGGCCTTGGAAAAACCACCTTGCTGCGCACACTGGCGCGTGTGCTGCGGCTCAAATACTCTCGTATCCAATTCACACCCGACCTGATGCCCGCCGATATCGTCGGCAGTATGGTCATCGAGACGGATGATCGCGGCTCGAAGTCTCTTCGCTTCCAGCCGGGACCCATTTTTGCTCATTTAGTGCTCGCCGACGAAATCAACCGGGCCACCCCGAAAACGCAATCGGCCCTGCTCGAAGCCATGCAGGAGCGTACGGTAACCAGCGGAACCTCCACGCATGAACTGGAAGCTCCGTTCCTGGTGATGGCCACTCAAAACCCCATCGAGATGGAGGGCACGTATCCTCTTCCGGAGGCGCAACTCGACCGGTTTCTGATGAAGATTCTGGTGGATTATCCGAGCCGCGAAGAACTGAACCGCATTGTAGACCTCACTATTCAGCGCGAAGATGTCCACTTGCAGCCGCAGATCGACCGCGAGGGTATTATGCAAGTCAAATCGGTCTGCCGGCAGGTGCTGGTCGCCCCGCATGTGCAGGGGTTCGCCGTGGATCTGGTGATGGCAACGCAGCCGGGAAGCAGCCAGGCGCACCCGCTTGCTACCAAGTACATCCGCTATGGAAGCTCTCCCCGAGGGGCGCAGGCGCTGGTCGAATGCGGGCGCGTCCGCGCACTGTGGCATGGCCGTTTTCACCTCAGCGTGGAAGACATTATGGCGGTTGCGGGATCTGTGCTCCGGCACCGTATTATTCTGAATTTCGATGCACACGCGGACGGGCAGTCGCCTGATTCCGTGCTCACCGAGATCATCCAGAGTGTCAGCGCACCCGCGGTTTGAGGCTTGCTCGCGGCTTGTAACCACGTTTCGCCGGGAAGGAGTTTGACCGATGTCCGCCGCCCCGCTCATTGACAGAGCTTTCCTCGAAAAACTCGAGCGTCTGACCTTGCGCTGGCGCAAGTCGTTCCCGGGACTTGTCGGCGGGCACAATACTTCGCGCTTCCCGGGCCCCGGGCAGGAGTTTTTCGATCACCGCCACTTTCACTACGGGGACGACCTGCGCGCGGTGAACTGGAGAGCGTACCTGCGCCTTGAAAAGCTGTTTCTCAAGATGTTTCAGGTAGAGCCTCGCGTGCCGGTTCGCGTGCTGCTCGATACCAGCGGATCGATGGGAACGGGTGAGCCCTCGAAGTTCGTTTACGCCCGCAGACTGGCGGCGGCCCTTACTTATGTCGGCCTGGTTCGCCTGGACACGATTTACCTCCATCCATTTTCTTCCACGCTGGGCGAAGGCATGGTTTGCTCGGGCGGGCGGCACCGGTTTGCGCCGGTGGTCGATTTCCTCACCGGACTCGAAGCCAGGGATGCCAGCCAGTACGCACCTGTGGCCAGACAATTTGCCTCCACTTACGTGCAACGCGGCTTGCTGGTGATTCTGTCGGACTTCCTCGACGATGCCGGTTGTGAAAAGCCGCTCCAGTTTCTCGCCGATGGTGGACACGAACTGCTGCTGATTCACCTCTGGGCCGACGAAGACCGGGAGCCGCCCTGGGTTGGGGAACTCGACCTGACCGATGCGGAGACGGGCGAGAAGCTCGAGATCAGCTTCGACGAAGGAGCGCGCCGCGAGTATACGGCGTCTTTCGATTCGTACGCGCGAACGCTCCAGGAGCTTGCTGTCCGCACAGGAGGGCGCTATATCGGATTGTCCACCGCCGTTCCATTCGAGGAGGCGATCTTCGGACCGCTGATACACGCCGGGGGAGTGGTTTGAGACCATGTCGCTGCTGAACCTCAGTCTCGGCGAGTTTTTCGCACTTTTCGGAGCGTTATCCGGCATCGTGCTGACGCTCTACCTGCTCGACCGGTCACGGCGGCGGCAGGTGGTTGCCACTCTCCGCTTCTGGAAACCGGCCGAACACCCTCCTGAAGCGCGCAACCGCCGTCGCATCCAGCAGCCCTGGTCGCTGTTGTTGCAGATCCTGAGTATCTGCCTGTTGCTGCTGGCTATCGCACAGCTTCAGTTCGGCTCGCGCGAGCGCTCCGCGCGGGATCACATCGTGATTCTGGATACTTCCGCGTGGATGTCCGCGAGGACCGGGCAGATTACGCTGGCCGACCAGTCGAAAGCCTTGGCCAGAGCTTATGTACGGTCTCTGCCTGCTGAAGACCGGGTCATGATTGTCAGGGCCGATGCACTGCCGACGCCCGCTACTCCGTTTGAATCGGACCGCGCGCGCATCGGGCAGGCCATTCGGGACACGACTCCCGGTTCCGCCGCACTCGACCTGAACGAGGCCCTCGAGTTCACCTCGAAGGTGATGCGAACACGCGCGACGCGTCCGGGTGAGGTCGTATTTGCCGGAGCCGGGCGCATCGCCCGGCACGATGCCGATGCCAGCACGAGCATGCCTCGCATCGATAACCTTCGAGTATTGCCCGTCACGCAGGTTGCGGAAAACTGTGGGATTCGAAAGATCGGGCTCCGCCGGTCTATGACGGCCGATGGCGTGTGGCAGATTTTCGTGGCCGTTCGAAATTACGGCAGGGCGCCGCGGCAGGTCTCGCTTGGGCTGCGGTTCGGCGGTGCCCCCGCCGGTTCGCGCACGCTGACCCTTCCACCGGACAGCGAACAGAACATCACGTTTGAATATAAAACGAGAGTTGCCGGATGGCTGGAGGCACGGCTGCTCGACAGGGACGATTTCGCCGCCGACAATCGCGCCGTGCTGGAACTGCCAGCCATGCCGCTGCTGAAAGTCGCGGTATTTTCCGATGAACCCGGCCTTCTGCGGCCGGTACTGGCCTCGAATCCCGGTGTGGAGGCCCGTTTTTTGAGGACCTCGCAGTACGATCCCGGAACCGACGCGCAGGTGATAGTTCTGGACCGGTTCCGGCCCGCCCGGCTGCCTGCGGCGGCCGGGACCCTATGGATTGAACCCCCATCCGCGGGCTCACCGGTTCCTGTCCGAACCGTCGTACAGAATGCGCCGGTCGTTAGCTGGAATTCGGACCACCAACTCGGCGCAGGCCTTCATACCAAAGATCTGCGGCTCGGCTCCGCACAGGTCTTTGCCACCTCCGGAACGGACATACCCATTGCCTCGGTGGAAACCGGACCCGTCATCGTCGCACGCCCGGGAACGCCGAAGCAGGTAGTGGCCGGCTTTCATCCCATGCGTTCCGGAATGCGATATGAGCTGGCTACGCCGCTGCTGTTCGCAAATATGCTGCACTGGATGGCGCCGGAAGTATTCCGGCGAACCGAGATCATGGCCGGCAGCGTGGGATCCATCGCCCACGAGTTTGGCTCCGACGTGCCGGCACCCGATATTAGTTTGACCGGCGAAGGCCAGGAGCCGATCCCGTTCACGATTCAAGGCCGGCAGTTGCGGTTTTTTACTTTGATACCCGGTATCGTACGGCTCAAGAGCCCCGAGGGAGAAGCGGTCTATTCCCTAACGCTGCCCGAGGTGGGTGAGACCCGATGGGAGCCGCCCAAAACCGCGCTCCGGGGGATTCCGCGGCAGTTCGCCGGTTTAGCGCCCGCAACGGACATCTGGCCGTGGCTGGCAGTGTTGGGCGGAATAGGACTGCTGGCGGAGTGGCTGTTGTTCGGCCGGGCCCGGCGTTCGAATTTCTTCGGGCGCGCTCCGGCGCGCATCACCAGCCTGGCTGCACGCCTGCCCTGGAAAAACAGAACGCGTGGACGTCCGGTGAGGAGGGCATCATGACTTTTGCCCATCCCTGGTTGCTGCTGCTGGTCCCGCTGCCCGCGTTGTGGGCCGCCTATTCATGGCGCAGCACTTCGCGTAAAGGGGCGCTGGCGTTAAAGGCGCTCTCGCTGGCGGCGATCCTGCTGGCGCTCACGCAACCGTCTGTCGATGTGGCCGGCACACGTATGTCGGTTTCCGTGTTGGTGGACACCTCTCAAAGCATTGGCGAGGCCGGCATGAGCCGCGCGTCCTCCATAGCGAGTTCTATCCAGAGCCGCCGCGGCCGGCATCACGTGGAAATCGTCCCTTTCGCCTCTGGCACCCGCGCGCTGGCCTCCGGTGAAAAGGGTAGCTCCCTGAAACTACGGCGGACCGCCGGCGCACCGGGAAACGGGACAGACCTGGAAAACGCGATCCGCGAGGCACTGGCTTCCGCGCCCGCCGGCCTGATTCCTCGCCTGGTGCTGATCTCGGACGGACGCGAAAACCAGGGTGGTGTAGTGCGCGCCATGTGGCAAGCGCGGGAACTCGGAGTGCCCGTAGATACGTATGCAGTCGAGGGGAAGTCGAAGCCGGGTATCGTCCTCGAAAGTGTCAGTGTTCCTTCGTTCGCATTCACGGGCGATCGGGTGCCGGTGGAGCTCACACTCGATTCCCCGCGGGCCGCCGCGGCCACGGTAGAGGTGATGGCGGGCGGGAAGGTTCTGGGAAAGAGCGAGGTTTCCCTCGGCGCCGGAAGGAACCAGGTACGCGTCTACGCAAACCTGGGTGCCGTGGGCGCTATCGATTTTTCCGGCCGCGTATCGTCTCCCGATGTGGGCGAAGTTCAGTTTTCCCAGGCGCTGACGTTGCGCAAACCGCGTGTTCTATACATTTCGCAGGATCCTCCGGGAACGGACCTTCACCTGATGCAGGCGCTGCGAGCGGCGGAGTTCGACGTCCAGACGGCGGCCGGTCCGGCGCCCCGCGATCTGTCGGAGTACCAGTTGGTGGTATTCAATAACTGGGATTTGGACGGGATCGCTCCGAACCGGAAGGAAGACATCGAGAAGTTCGTGAAAGAAGGCGGCGGGGTGCTGGTCATCGGTGGAGAGCGCAACATCTACCGGGAAAAAGAAGGGCCGGAAGATCCCCTGGAGCGGTCGCTTCCCGCCAAGTTGGCGCCGCCGCGGTCGCCCGAAGGCACTTGTGTCGTTCTGATCGTGGACAAGTCGTCATCGATGGAAGGCCGGAAAATGGAACTGGCGCGGCTTGCCTCCATCGGCGTGATCGAAAACCTGCGGCCGACGGATATGATCGGTGTGCTGATTTTCGATAATTCCTTCCAGTGGGCAGTACCGATCCGGCGGGCGCAGGACCGTTCGCTCATCAAGCGGCTGGTGGCCGGAATCACTCCGGATGGCGGCACACAGATCGCTCCCGCGCTGTCCGAGGCGTACCGGCGTATCCAGCCTGTCCAGGCCACGTTCAAACATATCGTTTTGTTGACGGACGGCATCTCGGAAGAGGGCGACAGTGTTTCTCTGGCCAAGGAAGCCGGTTCCCAACGGGTCACGATTTCCACAGTGGGCCTCGGGCAGGATGTAAACCGGGGATATCTCGAGAAAGTCGCAACATTCGCCAAAGGCAAATCGTACTTCCTGACCGACCCCTCCGGCCTGGAGCAGATTCTGCTGAAGGACGTCATGGAGCACACGGGCACGACAACGGTCGAAAAGCTGATTCGTCCGGCGGTCGTAAAAAACGCGGAAATTCTCGACCGCGTCGGTATCGAAACGGCGCCGCCGTTGAGGGGCTACGTCCGGTTCACGGCAAAACCTTCGGCGGAAACCATTCTGTCCGTAGAGCGCGCAGACCCCCTTCTGGTGCGGTGGCAGTACGGGCTGGGACGGGCTGCTGTCTTTACCTCCGATGCCAAAAGCCGCTGGGCGGAGCAATGGGTGTCCTGGAACGGGTATGACCGTTTCTGGTCGAATCTGTTCCGCGACCTGCTGCCTCATACCCAGTTGGGCGAAGCGGTGGTCGATTACGACCGCGCCACACGCGAGCTGATCGTCGATTACCGGCTTGCGCCGCACGTTCCCGAGCCGGAGCAGATACCGGAGATCTATGCGATGGGGCCGGAAGGCTTCCAGCGCCCGGTAGAAGTGAAAAAGGTCGCCGCCGGAACCTACCGCGGCCGTGTGGCCACGGGACACCGGAATGGGCTATTCCGCCTGCGCCCGCTGGCGGAATCGAGAGCATTTCCGGAGATCGGCTATTACCGCGAAGAGCAGGAACTGCGGGACTACGGATCCGATTCCTTTCTGCTGCAGGAAATCGCGCGATTCACGGGCGGCCGCTTCAATCCCGATCCGCGGGATGTGTTCGATGCGTCCGGCCGCTCCATCGAAACCTCTTTGCGCCTTTGGCCCGGCCTGCTGGCTCTGGCGCTGGCGCTCAATCTGGCCGAATTGATTCTCCGAAAGTGGCGGGGCATTTTCCAGTGGCGGTGACTGGAATCACAGACTGTGATGGTCCGCACTCCTAGACTGAGGATGTGAAGGATTTCAGCGAGGCCCCTTTCCTGGTGATCTGGGAAACCACTCAGGCATGCGACCTGGCTTGCGCGCACTGCCGGGCCAGCGCGGTCGAGTGCCGCCACCCGCTGGAACTCACCACGGAAGAGGCGTTCGGGCTGCTTCGCGAAGTACGGGAATTTGGGGACCCGCTGATGGTCTTCACCGGCGGCGACCCGCTGAAGCGGGACGATATCTTCGATCTGCTCCAATATAGTGTGCAACTCGGGCTTCGTACCACGATCACGCCCAGTGCAACGCCGCTACTGACGGCTTCCGCCATCGAGCGGTTTAAGACCTGTGGTGTAGCCCGGATGGCCGTCAGCCTGGATGGCCACGACAGGGCGCTGCACGATGGATTTCGAGGTGTGGAGGGCTCGTTCGACCGGACGATTTCGGCTCTCGATCATGCACGGGCCGTGGGTCTGGATACCCAGATAAACACCACCGTTACCCGGCGGAATCTGCATGTGCTCCACGAGATCGCCGCGCGCGTTGCGGCTTCCGGCGCGAAGCTCTGGAGTGTGTTTTTCCTCATCACGACAGGCCGTGCCACCGCCGGAGACGACCTTACGGCCGAAGAGTACGAGCAGGTATTCGAGTTTCTGTATAACCTGTCCAAATCCGCCCCATTCGATATCAAAACGACCGAGGCCCAGCACTATCGCCGTTACGTTGCGCAGAGACGAAAGGAAGAGGGCGGCGCCGTGCGAAGCGGCCGCGAAGCTCCGCCGTCCATCATTCAGCGCCAGGCGGGCATCAACGACGGGCGTGGTTTCGTTTTCATCTCGCATACCGGCGATATCTATCCAAGCGGATTTCTGCCGGTGAAGGGCGGCAATGTCCGCCAGGAGCGCCTTGGCGACATTTACCGCGACTCCGAACTGTTCCTTACACTGCGCGACAGCGACCTGTTGGAAGGCAAATGCGGAGACTGCGAATACAGGAACTTGTGCGGCGGCTCCCGGTCGCGCGCTTACGCACTGACCGGAAATTTCATGGCGTCGGATCCGCGCTGCGTGTACGAGCCCGCCGTCAAAAGGGAACGCACCCGAAA
>DASTMK010000270.1:0-3787 GCA_035714225.1 Bryobacteraceae bacterium
AAGAACATCGGCATAGAGCAGACCTATTTGGGCGGAAAACTGATCTACGAACGACGGTAGACCGGCTCTCGTCAATCGTGACGCAATGCCTCCACCGGATCGACACCGGCGGCACGGCGAGCGGGCTGCCAGGCGGCGAAGACAGCGGTAAAGACAAGCAAGGCAGCAGCCGCGGTCCAGGCTAACGGATCGTATACTTCCAAACCATATAGAAGGGATTTCAGCGCGCGGCAAACAGCAATCGAAAGAGCCACGCCTGCAATCATACCGGCCGCAAGCCAACGCAGAGCGTTGCCGAGCACCATTCGGGCAATGGCATGGCGTGTCGCGCCGAGGGCAATTCGCACACCGATCTCCCGTGTCCGCTGGGCCACCAGAAACCCGAGTACGCCGTATATGCCCGATGCAGCCAGGACTAGACCGAATGCCGCGAACACTGCGAGGACGAACGCATTGAATCGGGGCCGGACAGAGAGACGACTGACGCTTTCATGCAAGGGTTCTATCTGTACAGGCAGCGCAGCATCGAGCTGTGCGATGGTATTCCGAACGGTCTGTGAAGCCAATGCCAGCGCGAGCGGTGTCCGGACGATTGCCACTACGCGCTGGAGTTCGTCCGAGGCGCTGTATATCGGGGCATCCGCCGCGCGGCTGCGAGGCACATAGTACTCAGGATCGTCAGGCGCTGTCCCGCCACTGTTACGCACGTCGGAAACCATCCCCACAATTTGAGTACTGCCGATAAAGCGCCCGACAGGTTCCTGACCGTGAAACAGCCGGCGCGCGAGCGACTGGCTGACGATCATAACGTCGCGGCCCCGATCGCGATCCTGTTCTGTAAACTCTCGTCCCTTGCGTATCGGAATACCGAGAGTGCGGAAATATCCGGGCGTGACAGCGCGCCACACCACGGTTCCCTGCGCCGGGGATTCCTGTTGCCGGCCATCGATCTTCTGGACCGCAAGAGGCTTCGACCGAAGCGGAACATTGGGCGGATGGGAATCGCTGATCGCAACCGTTGTGAACATACCGATGGAGCGCAGACGTTCTTCCAACTCCTCCGAGAATGCCAGTCGCCGCTGCGCCGTCGGATATCGTTGTGGCGAGAGCGTGAGTGAGGCGGTCAACACCTGTTGTGTCTCGATTCCGATGGGTATTTGCTGGTACTTCCACAATGCCTGTAACAGTAGTCCGGCAGCGCTCAATAGTGCGAGGGAGAACGAGATCTGTACCACGATGAGAGCTTGTCTGAATCTTCCGCGCCCACCATCGGTCAAGCGGCTGGAGGAGAGAGCTTCGGGACCGGAACCGGCTAAGGGTAGACCCATGCCGAATGCGAGGCCGCTCACCAGCGCGCACACGAAGGTGAATGCGAGGACACGCGCATCGAGGGTTGCCTCCGTCAGGCGGGGGATGCCGTCCGGAGCGGCGTTGACGAGGATTTTGAGCAAGATGTGCGCTAACGCCAGACCGCAAAGGCCGCCAACAAACGCCAGGAGCGAGCTTTCCGTTATGGCCTGGCGGATCAGCCGCGTTTTTCCCGCGCCCAAGGCAACGCGCAGCGCCAGTTCATGCCGGCGTCCTGCTGTGCGCGCCAGAATCAAGTTGGCCACGTTGGCGCAGGCCAGGAGCAGCAGCACGAGGACGGAAGCGAATAGAACCCATGCCGCGCCTTTCGCATCGCCGGTCTGAAGATCGCGCAGGGTCTTGACGTGCGGTTTGATTTCAAGCGCGAGCCTGCCCGGCGGCATTCCGGACAACGCGCGGGCGACCAGGAGATCGGCCGCTGCTTGCGCCTCGGTGATTGTCATTCCCGGCCGTAAGCGGGCAATGACGCGGAGTGGTCTGCCCGTGACGGCGCGCTGCAAAGTTGGTTCGTCCAGTCCCTGCGGGATCACCAGGTCGGCGTGAGCAAGCGTGGGTGTCTCGAAATCGGCCGGTAATACACCCACGATCCGGCCAAGTTGCCCATCGATCGAAATCGTGCGCCCCAGAACATCCGGACGGCCTCCGAATCGCGATTGCCAAGTGCCGTGGGAGAGCAGAACGGTCTTTGGTTTGTTCGGCCCATCCTCTTCGGCAGTGAAGCTTCTGCCAAGCACCGGAACGATTCCGAGGGTCGAAAGGAAAGTGGATTCCACCAGCGCGCACACCACTCGGACGGGTTCGCCCGATGTGAGATCGCAGTCGCTCACACCGCTCCAGGAGGTCACCGCTGAAAATTCCGTCTGGTGCCTGCGGAAGTCGAGATAAGTGGCGCCGAACATAAAATCGTAGGGAAGCATCGGCCCGCCAATTCCAATGGAAACCAACCGGTCCGATTCGTGATAGGGCAGGCTGCGAAAGAGAATTCGATCGACAACGCTGAAAACAGAACTGGCGACCCCGATGCCAAGCGCCAGAGAGAGAATTGCCACCACAGTAAATGTCCGATTGCGGACCAGCAGCCGCAGAGCGTATCGGGTGTCCTGAAGGGCGTGTTCCAGCCAGAGAAATGGCCGTTGATCCCTGCATTCCTCCTTTGAGAGCTCGATTCCGCCGAAGTCTTGATATGCCATCCGTTCTGCCTCTCGACGGCTCAAGCCTTTTGTCGCCATATAGTCCCGGATCTGCTGTTCAAGATGAAATCGCAGTTCGCTGTCGAGCTGACGCTCCCAGCGCTTTCTGCGAAAGAATGCGTTCCATAGCATTGGATGCCTCTACTCCGCGGCCTCCAGGACCAGTGAAATAGCCGCGCACAAACGATTCCAACTCCGTGTCTCGTCTTCCAACCGCCGCTCGCCCGTTTTTGTGAGGGAGTAGAACTTCGCTTCTCGTCCACCCTCTGTCATCTTCCATTCGGCTTTCAGCCATCCACGGCTTTCCAGGCGGTAGAGGGCCGGGTACAAAGACCCCTGGCGAATCTGTAGCGCCTCCTTTGAGATGCGCTGGATCCGCTGCACAATCCCGTAACCATGAATCGGACCCAACGCGACTACTTTGAGAATCAGCATGTCGAGCGTGCCTTGCAGAAGCTCGGCTTCTTCTTTGCCAGCGTCTTTATGCCTAGACATCCTAGATATAGGTAGAATGGATCTCGCGGGCGGAGATGTCAAGCAGAAAGTTGATACGAAGCCGCGCGCGTGAGCGAGCGGCTTTTGCACTTGCCGGTTATTCGGTCAGACTTCGAGCTTCCACGGCGCCCGGTATTCGCGGTGCAAGTACGGGCGGGCATCTTCCTGCAGTACGGTCTGCCTCTGTTCGTCCCAATCGAGGCGCGTTTTCGCCTGGTAGGATAGATTGCCGAGCAGACAGGCCGAGGAGGAGCGCACGCAAGTCTCGATATCGCTGTTAGGTTTGTTGCGCGTCCGGACGCAATCGATGAAGTTGGCCCAGTGCAGCGGATGCGGGTTGGCGGTCCGTTTCATCTCGCTGGCTTCGATCCCGGAGCCCTTCTCCGGAGTGACCCGATAGAGCGCGCGATCCACGTAGAGCGTGCCCCGTGCACCGTGGAACGTCGTTCCCATCAGGCGCGCCGTCGTTCCTTCGGTGTTATTGCTGCGGTGCTCCCAAGCGCCCAGAAACGAGCCGTAGTCGAAGCCGACCTGCATCGTATCCGGCGTCTCACTGTCGTCCTGGAGCCAGTACTTGCCGCCCGCAGCCACCACCGACCGCGGCATGCGTTCGTTAAATGCCATGTGCACGATATCGATGACATGGATTCCCGAATCGGTCAGGTGCCCTCCGGCGTAATCCCAGAAATAGCGGAAATACGAATATTTTTTCGGATAGACACCGAAGCGGTTCG
>DASTMK010000271.1:0-20247 GCA_035714225.1 Bryobacteraceae bacterium
TCGGGCGGCATTTGCGACAGCGCAGAAACCTGAACGCGATTCCTTACGGAACGAACTTCAATCCGGATAGCCGAGACAATTCGCTGCCCGGAAATGTACCGCTTCCTTCCACGTTCCTCCGCCCCTATCGAGGGTTTGGAGATATCTCGTATATCGAGTTTTCGAGTTCCTCGAACTACCACTCCCTTCAGACACAGGTCAACCGGCGATTTACACGGGGCCTGACATTGGGAGTAAGCTGGACGTGGTCTAAATCCATGGACCTTGCCGATAGTGATACGATTCTGAATCCATTTCTGGATCAACGAATGCGCCACTACGGCAAGGCAGGCTTCGACAGGACTCACAACTTTGTTTTCAACTACAACTACTTTCTGCCGAAATTCAGCCAGATGTGGAACAACCCGCTCACCCGCTGGGTGCTGGACAACTGGGCCGTAAGCGGAATCACCACATTCATGAGCGGAGCGCCAATTGGCATCGGATACAGCCTGGTGCAGGCTGTAGACCTCACCGGAGCCGCGGGAGCGGGAGTGGACTCGCGCGTGGTGCTGACCGGCAACCCAAATCTGCCAAAGAGCGAGCGCAATATCTCACGCCATTTCCGAACAGAGGTTGTGAAGCCGCCGGCGCGCGAAGACTTTGGAATTGGCAACGCACCAAAAGATCCCATACGCGGTCCAGGAATCAACAACTGGGATATCTCGATCATTCGAGATTTTCCGTTCACTGGCGACTCCGTGCGCAACCTTCAGTTTCGGTTTGAGATGTACAACGCGTTCAACCACACACAGTTCAGCGGCGTGGACACGGGTGCACGGTTCGATGCGGCCGGCAACCAGGTGAACGCCCGATTCGGCGAATACACGGCTGCGCGGCCGGCCCGCCGAATCCAACTGGGTCTGAAGCTGAACTTCTGAACGAAGAACGAGGGGAGCAACCGGAATGTCATTGAACTTCAATCGTAGAGATTTTTTTCGTACTGCCGGCGGTGCTGTCAGTATGGCGGCCGCTCCGGCGCTCACGGCGATACAGAGCGGCGCCAAGCCGGTTCGCTTCGGCCTGATCGGATGTGGCGGCCGTGGCAGACATGATGCTACGGTATTGGCGACGCAGGCGGGCGGCCAGATTGTCGCATTGGCCGACCTGCTTGAAGACAAGATCGGTCCGGCAAAACGCCACTTCGACGAGTTGCTCAAGAAGCAGCAGATGCCTCCGATAGAGGCTACGCGCCTGTATCACGGTTGGCAATCGGCGCGACGCCTGGCGGAGAGTGACCTGGATGCGGTCATCATCGCAATCACTCCCTATTACTACCCGATGGTCCTGGAGATGGTCGCCGGCACCGGCAAGCATATCTATTGCGAGAAACCGGTCGCTACAGACGTTGCAGGAAGCCTGAAGGTGATCGACATAGCGAAACGCCTGGATGGCAAGGTCGTATTTCACGTTGGCCTCCAGGTGCCATCGGCCACGGCCATGCAGGAGATGGCCCGGCGAATCCACTCCGGTGCGATCGGAGATATTGTCAGCGCCCAGGCGTTCTTTCTCTGGGGCGGCGGCGGCCGAAAGGCGCCTCCGACGAAGACGCCGGAGGAAGCGCGAATTCGCACCTGGACAGGCGACCGGATCCTTTCGGGTGACATCATTGTGGAGCAGAACGTCCACAGCATCGACAAAATCAATTGGATCCTGAAGGCTCACCCAATTTCCGCCTTCGCGAAGGGTGCACGGCGCGCAAGAACGGACTATGGGGACATCTGGGATCACTTTGTCGGACAGTTCACCTATCCAAACGGCGTACTTGTCAGTTTCCACTCGACGCAATTTCTGAAAGGGTGGTCGGATGCGGGAGAGCGCTTCTTCGGTACGCGAGGCAGTTCCGAATCGCATTACACCGGCGGCGTCAGGATTTATGGCGAGGAGGCCTGGGATTCGGGCGTGAACCAGATCGTACCGGACGCCGAGACAAATAAGATGCGCCAGTTCATGAACGATATTGTGACTCGCAACTATAGAAATGAAGGCTTTCGAGGCGCCGAGAGCACGTTGAGCGCAATCCTGCTTCGAACCGCGGCGTACGAAGGACGGGAAGTCACCTGGGACTCGGTTTTTGCTTCCAATCAATCTTGGGATCCGCACATCGATCTGAAACAATTCGGATAGTGGTAGATGATGAAGCTGACAGACAACGTCGCGATTGTCACGGGGGCCGGATCTGCGCGCGGTATCGGGCGCGCCATCGCGCTTGCCTTCGCCCGGGAAGGAGCGCATGTCGCGTTGACGCAGTGGCCCGGTGAGTCTACCGCATCGGAGATTGAAGCCATGGGGCGGCGTACGCTCGCGGCGGCTATCGATGTGGCAGATGCCTCCGCCGTTCGGGATTTTGTAAACCGGGTGGCGGACACATTCGGCAGGCTGGACATTCTTGTCAATAACGCAGGGTTCTGCGAGTTCACGCCATTTCTCGACATATCGGACGAACTCTGGGATCGAACCATGGCCGTGAATCTTCATGGCTATTTCTCCTTCGGACAGGAGGCCGCAAGAAGAATGATCGGCTTCGGGTCCGGCGGCAAAATCCTGAACATTTCGTCGCAGGCCGCGACCGTCGCGGGTGAAGAAAAAGTCCACTATTGCGTGTCAAAAGCTGCGGTGCAGATGCTGACCAAGGGTATGGCGCTGGAACTTGCGCCACATGGCATCAATGTCAACGCCATCGCTCCTGGCACCATCGACACAGACATCATCAAGCAGGAAAACATCGCCGCTCTTGTCGAGAGTGAGAGGAGCCACAGCACGATCCCGCTTGGACGGATGGGCACTGCCGCGGATCTGGCGGATGCGGCGGTTTTCCTGTGTTCTCCGTCGGCGGCATATATCACAGGCGCGACGCTGCTGGTTGACGGAGGGATGCTCACAGGGTCGAGACTGCCACCCGAGTTTCGGTCTTCCGCGTTTCGCATCAAGAAATCTGGTGCGACGGATTAGGGTGTTGGCGAAGCAGCCCACCGTACGCAGGAGACGAACGCCGGCGCGATTTCGCGCGCCGCGAATGTCTTTTCGTCGTGCCCAAGTGTGAAAACGACCGACCGGCCACGGCCGTAATAGTGTGTCCAGATGACCGGTTCGTGTTTGCCTGAACCGCAGACTTTACCGCCGCCGGAGCAGTTCTTCGGGTTATCAAAGGCTGTGGCGAGTACGCGTGCTTCTTCCTCCAGCCGCATCCCGTTGTAAATTTCACCCCAGGCAGACCACTGCGCCGGAAGTGTTTGCAGAAGGTCCTTTCCGCTCGCAGTCGTTCGGACCTGAAACGTTTGATACGGCCCGTGACTAATCCTGTCATGAGCGGCGATGCCGAGAGACTTCCGGTACTCGGGCCAGTCCTGGAAGGATCCACACGCGGCATGATACGCGACAACTCCGCCGCCGTTACGCAGGAATTCCAGATAAGCCGCCTGCGTTTCGGAGGGCCACGGCGGAGCGAGCGCGGGTGTGTAATTGCTATAGTCCAACAACAACACGTCATAGCCCCTGAGAACTTCTTGTGTTAAAGCTCGCGGCTCCTCGTTGATCCGGACTTCGAAATCTTTCGTATCTTCCAGGATTTGCCGCAGCAACGGAGACAGCTTTCGCCAGTCATGATTGCGTGTGGAGTTATAACCGGTGAGTAGAAGCACTTGCTTGCGAGTCGAATCATGGCCAGGGATCGTCTGGGCGGCCGCGATCACGAAGCTTCCAACAGTAAGGAATAAACCAAGGCCTCTAGACATACTTCTGTCACTCCATGTGGAACGCTTCTTCGCACGCCGAGATATCTGGAAACAGAAACTCCCTCATGAACCGGTCCCAATCCTGCTTGACCTTTTGTGCGCCAAGCTCTTCCAGTGCGCGTTTAGGGTCGTCGGCCTCCAGGTACAGGAAAATCGTGTCGCCTTGCAGGAAGACGGAATGGTTGCGGATACCGGATGCTTGAGCCGCCGCGATCAGTTCGGGCCAGACGTTTCGATGTGAATCGATGTAAGCATCGCGCTTGCCGGGACGCAGTTTCATGGTGTAAGCGAGTCTCATATTCTGTTGTGCGTTTCTATTGTCAGGGGTCGCAGTCTGGACGGGCTGCTTAGAAGGGTCGCATACGACAAGCCGGCTACCAGGATGGCAGCGGCGGCAAGCCAGATCGATGCGAAGAAGTTACTGGAGGTACCTATCAGAATCCCGCTGATCAGCGGCGCGGAAATGCCTCCCACATTGCCCAGAGTGTTCTGGTACGCGATTGCGCGCCCGATCAGCACGGCGGGCACCGCGGACTGTGTCAACGCCCAGTAGTTCGCGGAAGCAACGCCGACCGAACCGAGCGAAACCAAAAGAACGGCAAACGCCTGCCAGGTGGTTGTGGCCGCCGGCAACAGGAACAGACAGGCACCGCCGCAGAACCCAGCCGCCGCAAATACCGCCCGGACACGAAGTGGATTTCGTCCGCGACGAATCAGCCGGTCGGCGACCCTACCTGAGGAGAGGGAGAGGACAACCATGAACGCCAGCGGCACAGCGGTCGCGACAGCCATTTGCGAGGGCGAGAGTTTCCAGGCGAGCAGGAAGTACGAGGGCAGCCAGTTCAGGCAGAAATACCAGAAGTACGAATAGAACACCGCACCAATGGAGACACACCAGAAAAGACGCCAATGCAGAAGACTGGCTAAAACCGCCGGAACAGGCGCCTTCGTCTCAATGGAATCGCGCGCCGGCGGTTCCCTTACGATTAGCATCCAGGGCACGACCCAGACGCACGCCGCAAGTCCCGTCCAGATGAACAACGATCTCCATCCAACCGTCTCCAGCAGGAGGCCTCCGAAGAGCGTGCCAATCGCCGGACCCATCATCATTCCACCAACAAACACGGCCGTGGGCAGCCCTTGCTCATGTTCCGCAAAGTTCGTACGGATAAACGCGATGCTCGCCGGTGTCACCACGGCTTCACCAACTCCAAGTATCAGCCGTAAAATCAGCACCTGCTCAAAAGTCTGCGCAAAGCCGATTGCAGCCGACGATAGCGACCAGAGGAGAAACGCAATGGCGTACGTTCTCTTCAGCCCGAACCTGTCCAGGAAGTAGCCGCACGGCAATTGGAAAAGTGCATACGTCCAGAAGAGCGAAGAGAGAAGCACGCCCATGGCCCCGGGCTTGATGTCGAGATCCTGCATGACATCCACGGCGGCGACACTCAGGTTTCCACGGTCGACATAGTTGATTACTACGCCCGCAACGAGGAGCGCCACCACGGCCCATCGATGTGGTTTCATGGAGGTCCGGCGCCTTTTCAAATTCGTTGACGGCGGCAACGCTGTATTGTACTATTGATTTTCTATCAATACAATGATACAAGGCGGATGGACGCGCAGAGGGCTGCTTGGCGCAGGGCTGGCGGGATCGACGGGGCTGGCGCATCCTTCCGGTACTCCAATACGACTCGGAGGACCGATTTTTCTGAAGTCCGATGACCCGGAGGCGCTTGCGCGGGAGCACCGGCGGCTGGGATACAGCGCCGCATATTGCCCGAAGGTCGATCGAAGCGACGTAGCGAGGCTCACGGCTATCGACCGTGCGTTTCGCGCGCAGGAGGTGGTTATCGCCGAGGTGGGTGCTTGGGTGAATATGCTCGACGTTGATCCGGAGAAGCGCCGTAAAAACCTGAGTTACGTAGCGGAGCGGCTGGAGATCGCGGAAGCAGTCGGGGCTGCATGCTGTGTGAACATCGCCGGATCTTTCAGCACAAAACTTTGGTACGGACCGGACCCGCGCAACGTAACAAAGGAATACTTCGATGCCACCGTGGAGAACTGCCGCAAATTGATCGACCAGGTCCGGCCGAAACGTACAACTTTCAGCGTCGAGATGTCGCCATGGAACCTCCCGGATGGACCGGATGAATACGTGCGGCTCATCAAAGCGGTGGATCGTCCGGCATTTGCAGTGCACCTCGACATCTGTAACATCGTGAACAGTCCCCGCAGGTTGTATTCGAATGCAGTGTTAATCAAAGAGTGCTTCGAGAAGCTCGGACCAAAACTTGTGTCGTGTCATGCAAAGGACCTCGACTGGGAACCAGGGATGCAGATTCATTTCCGCGAGGTTGTGCCGGGTCGCGGCCAGATGGACTACAGGGTATGGCTGCGCTGCATGGCCTCGCTTGGGCGCTCAGTACCCCTGATGCTGGAACATCTGAAAAGCGCCCAGGAGTACGACGATGGCAGGGCCTACATCGAAGGTATTGGACGCGAAATCGGGGTATCGTTCGCTTGACCGGAGCTCAACCATTAGCAGGCCGGACGGCATTAGTAACCGGGGCCGCGCGCGGCATTGGACGTGCGATTGCGCTACGCCTGGCGCGGGACGGTGCAGCAGTGGCCGTCAACTATCTGCGATCTGCGGAGAGGGCGGAGGAAGTGGCCGGTCGGATTTCGCACAACGGAGGGAAGGCGGCCGCTTTCAGAGCCGATGTTGCGGCGGCAGAGGAGGTACAGCGGCTCGCCTCCGATGTCCGGGTAAAGCTGGGACCTATAGACGTCCTCGTGTGCAACGCGGGTCAACTCATCCCCGGAGATCTCGAAGCCTACGATTCCACCGCGTTTGCCGCCATGTGGAACTTGCATGTGGGAGCGGTTGCGCATCTGGCCAACGCCGTTCGCGAGGACATGAGCAAACGCCGTTACGGGCGCATTGTAGTCGTGGGATCCATAGCAGGTATTGGTACAACTTTTCCGGGAAATACTTTTTATGGTGCAACAAAAGCAGCCGCGATGCTGCTGACCCGCAGGCTGGCTCTGGAACTTGGGCCCCTGGGTATCACAGTGAACGCCGTTGCGCCCGGGTTCATCGACACAGAGATGGCGCACTCCGCGACCGGACGCGGCCGGTTTGATAGCGCAGTTGCCTGGGTAACGGAACACAGCATGCTCAGGCGCATAGGTTATCCGGAGGATGTTGCGCATGCGGTTGCATTCCTGGCTTCTCCGGAGGCCGGATTCATCACGGCACAAGTGATTGCAGCCGATGGCGGCCGGATGGATTACCTCAGCCATTAAGCACGCATCAGGAGACACTCGATGATTCATAACCACGGCGTACCCCGCCGGAATTTCTTGCAGGCCGCAGCCGCGGGAATAGCCGCAACTTCCTATGCCGGCGGGCAGACGCCGGCGCGGCATAGCGGGCCTGTCCGGCTTGGTCTGATTGGGTGTGGCGGTCGCGGACGCTTCGTCGCCAGCGAAATCGTTAACAAGGCGGATGGCCAGATCGTAGCGCTTGCGGATTTGTTCGAGGACCGGGTGACGGCCGCTAAGACGCAATTTGACCAGTTGAACCGGCAGCGCGGTGTAGCTCCAATAGACTCCTCCCGGATCTTCACCGGTGTCGACGCGGCCGCGAACGTCGTGGCTTCAGACGTGGACGCCGTTCTGATAGCCATAACACCGTATTTCTATCCCCAGGTGCTCGAGTTCGCCGTCGCAGCCGGTAAACACATCTACTGCGAAAAGCCTGTGGCTACAGACGTTGCGGGGTGTATGAAAGTGGCACAACTGGCGGCGCGCGCGGACGGGAAGTTGACCTTTCATGTCGGCTTCCAATTGCCCTATGTGCCCGCGCTGCAGGAACTCGTACGCCGGGTCCACGACGGCGCGATAGGCGAGATCATCACGGGCGAGGGCTGTTTTTACTACGGTGGCGCAACCAGGACCCCGCCTTCGGGGGAAAGCGGTCAACGCGCCCGCATGCGTGTCTGGCATGGAGACCGCGTGCTCTCCGGCGACATCGTCGTAGAACAGAACGTCCATAGCATCGACAAGATCAACTGGATGATGCGCGGCCATCCTATCGCGGCGGTGGCTACCGGCGGACGGAGCGCACGTAAAGACTACGGGGATGTCTGGGACCACTACAACGCGCTCCTCCGGTACCCTAACGATGTAACGGTGAGCTTTCGCTCCACGCAGTTCCTTCGCGGTTGGAATGACGTGGCGGAACGTTTCTTTGGAACAAAGGGTGTGACCGAGGCACACTACGATGGACCTGTGGCGATTCATGGCGATCACGTGTGGGATGCAGGCGTGAAAGGGACGCGCGTGGGCGCGGAGGCCTACAAAGTGCGCGCGTTCATCAATGACATCGTCACCGGGCAGTACAGGAACGAGGGATTTCGAGGAGCCGAGAGTACCTTGAGCGCGATTCTGATTCGAACAGCGGCGTACGAACAGCGTGAAGTGACCTGGGACGGTCTGATCAGTTCGAATCAGCGATGGGAACCGCCGGTAGACCTCAAGCAAATCGTTTAATCCCGGCTATCTGGTGTGGATCCCAGGAAGAAACTGCCAGCGGCGAGCCCGAACGTGGCTGAGCCCATCACCTGAATTCCGGCGTCCGGCTTCGTCTCAATAGAGGGTGGTAGTCCGTCCGTGGTCTGTTCGTGTACCCCTACGGAGACGTGAAGGAGTATCGATTTGATCTCCAAAAGCGTAGTTGTGGCCTTTTCATAGTTGTGGCCTTTTCATTGGGAGAGTGACAGTACCGGCAGTCAACGGAGTCCCTTCCGGATCGTCGAGGAGTTGTACGCGGAGCATTATGATGCCCTGTACCAATACCTCATCCTGAGCGGCTGCCGGCCTGCCGACGCAGATGATCTGATCCCGAGCGGTTTCGTGCGCCTGCTCCGGTTCCTGCAGCAGGGCAATGGGCTGGAGAAGCCGAAGCCCTGGCTCATCCGCGTCGTGCACAATCTCCGGATCGATGACGCGCGGCGCGAGCGGCGCGAATCGACCATAGACGACGGACAATTGGAGGCACGCATGACGGAGTCTTCGGCACCATGCCAGACGTGGAGACGGAGTTGCTGCAGCCGAGATATGCGCCCGGGCGACGGAGCGGTTGGGACGGATCATTCATGGCTGACGAATCGTGGGAAGTAAAGAACGGACACCCGCCTGCCGGCGTGCTCCTGCTCTATCTGGAAGCGGAGTTGGAGGGCCGGCTGGCCGCTGCCGTGGAGCGTCACACCCGCGCTTGCTGGACGTGCCGTGCACAATGCGAGCGCATGGAGCGGGGCATTCGCTCCTTTGTGGACTTCCATGAAACCGCTGAGATTCCCCCGCCACCTGCCGGAAGGCGAACCTTCCTCTCGCGCCTGCGCGAGCAAGCGCCGGTCGCCACCTCCGGCGCAGGCGGGGGCTGGAACGCCGGCAACAGCGTCGTGTACGGCGTTCCGCTGACACCCCATCTTGACACCACATCCCTCGCCGTTGCGGCACTCCGATTCCACTATCACCTGCCCGAAGTCAGGCAGTCCCTGTCCTGGCTCCTCGCCGCGAAGTGCTCGTCGGCCTACAGCCTGACGTGGAAGATTCTCGCACTGCGAAGCTACTTGGACGTCCGCTCCGATGTGGGCCCGCGTCCGGTCAGTTAGTTACCCTTTCGCCAAACCCGAGAAACGACGACATGTACATGGCCAGACTGGACTGGAACCACAGCTCGAGACACATGCTGTCCGGCAACCTGTACGTGGACGACAACGGCCAGTCGACGGAGATGGTCGGCGGCAACATCCCAGGGTACGTAGGGAACCGGCAGGATCAGAAGACCACGATGGTGACGCTGAACGACACCTATACGTTCAGCCCCAACGTTCTGAACCAGGCCATGGTTTCATTCTTGCGCACGTATTCGCTGAACGACGCCACCCAGACCATCGGGCCGGCGGCGCTCGGTATCGGTATGCCGCAGTATTCTGAATCGGGCGCGCCGGCCGTGGACGTCACGGGATACTTCAACTTTTTCGGATCGTACGGCCGCGTCCTGTTTACAAATCATAACTGGCACTTCCGCGACGATGTGAGCTGGATGCACGGGCGGCACAGCTTCAAGTTCGGCGGCGAGGTGCTGAAGCTCTGGTGGCGCCAGGTCTTTATGGGCAACCCGACTTTCACGTTCAACGGGTCGCGCACCGGCGATGCGTTCGCAGACTTTCTCGTGGGCGCGTACCGCAACTTCAACACCCCTTTCGGCGTCCGCGAGAATGATAACCTCACCACGCTGCCGGCGTTTTACTTCCAGGACGAATATCGCCTGAACTCCCGGCTGACGCTCAACTTCGGCCTGCGCTACGAGCCCTTCCTGCCCTGGGTCGATCGCTACGACCGCCTCAGCGCGTTCGCTCCGGACCAAAAATCCACCGTGTTCCCCGATGCGCCTCCGAACCTGCTGTTCGCGCGCGATCCGGGATTGGGCCGGGGCATCATCGGCCGCGATCTGAACAACTTCGCGCCCCGGTTCGGTTTCGCCTGGGACGTCACCGGAAACGGGACTACAAGCCTCCGGGGCGGCTACGGCATCTATTACGACCTCATCAAGGCGGATTCAGTTGCGCAGGAAAACGCGCCGTGGGCAGGCAACGTCCAGAACTTCGACGGCCGGTTCGATAGCCCCTTCGGAGCTCTTGGGCAGGTCACGCCCCCGGTGACGCCGAACCAGTTCGGATGCTCAGCGCGGAAATCCTTTCCCGGCGTGGATTGCGACCTCTTTCCGCTGCCCTTGGCTGGGTTCTACCTCCCGCTCGACATGAGCACGGCCTACGTCCAGTCCTGGAACCTCACGCTCCAGCGGCAGATCACCTCGACGGTTATGATCCAGAGTTCGTACATCGGCAAAATCGGGACGAAGATCGAGGCGCGGCGAAACGTGAACCCCGCGCGGTTCATCAACGACCCGATCACCGGCGGGGCGCCATCGCTCCAGAACGTGAATAACCGCGTCATTTTCGCGCCGGGCATTATCTCGCCGCTGGCGAAGATGATGTCCAACGACCACCGCAACTGGTATCATAGCTGGCAGACGCAGTTGACGCGCCGGTTCGCCCGGGGATTGTCCCTCTCTGCCGCGTACACCCTGTCGAAATCGCTCGATACGTTGTCGAACAACATTTACTCCCGATTGTTCGACAGCCCGTTTGACCTCTCTTACAACCGTGGCCGCTCCGACTTCGACCGCCGGCACGCCTTCGTAGCGTCCTGGGTCTGGTCGCCGGAAATGCGGTTTGAGAGCGGAATGCTGAACGCGATTCTGGCGAACTGGACGCTCACCGGCATCCATACACTGCAAAGCGGTCTCCCGATGACGTTCGCGATGGGAGACGACGTCGCTCTCGACGGCACCGGCGGGCGGCAGCACGCCCAACTTACCGGCGATCCGATTGCTCGGGAGCATCCCAGCCGCGGCGACATGATCGCGCAGTTCTTCAACACCGGCGCGTTCGTTCCGACGGCCCTGGTTCCGAGAGGCATTTACGGCAACTCGGGACGCAACATCCTGAGCGGGCCCGGCATGGCGAACAACGACATGTCGGTGATGAAGGACATCCCGGTCTCGGAACGGAACCGGCTCCAGTTCCGTGCCGAGTTCTTCAACGCCTTCAATCAGGTCCGACTCTCGAACCCGGACAGCACGGTCAACTCGCAGAACTTCGGACGAATCCGCAGTGCCGGATCGCCCCGGGTCATCCAGTTCGCCCTGAAATTCCTCTGGTGAGTCCCAGGCCGCCCCGAAGAGCGCGGCGGCACAGCCGTCCGTAGTTGGCGGCGAAGCCGGCTACGGAGGGTTGTGATGTGTCAAAACCGAGATTCCCCTGAGCGGAGCAATTGACGTCGGGCAGTGGGTTGACAAACCACGCTGGACCCGGACGGATCCTTGTTGTACTTCCTTTCTGCCGACCTGGATGGGCCAATTTGCGTCTGGGCTCAGCGGTTGAGGCCGGCAGTGAAAACGCCGGTTGGGAAACCCTTCCCCCTTCCCGGTTTGGCGACCCCAGGCTCTTTCGGGTTCTCTCGATCGCACCGTCCACCGCGAGCTCGCAATCGCCACGGACGGCCTCCTTCTGGGCCGCGCCAGTTCTGTGGGCAACGTTTATTTGCTGACGATTCATCCACGCTGATCCACGCTCTTTACCGAAGCTGGAGAGTGGCCGGTATCCGGCACGGGCGGCGTTGGTAAGAGCACGGCAGCCGTGAACCTGGGAGGGTGCTTGTTCGACACGGATTCCCAGTCCCCGACCGAACAAACCTACCTGGCGCTTGCAGGACGCCTGCACAGCACGGCAGGGATGTGGGCGTCACAATGATCCGCCAATTGCGTCTGACCGTGCTGGCGGACAACTCGGTGGCCGCCCCGAATCTTCTTGCGGAGCACGGGCTGTCGATTCTGATTGAAGCCGACGGCCGGCGCATTCTTTTCGACACTGGCCAAGGCAAAGTGCTCAGCGCCAACGCCGACAGCCTGGGTGCCGGCCTCTCTGCTCTCGACGCCGTCGTGCTCAGTCACGGCCACTTCGACCATAGCGGAGGATTGGCCAGCTTGCCCGAGGGCGACGGCCCCGCTGCGGTCTTCCTCCATCCCGCCGCGCTGCAGTCCAAGTACGCAACGAGCGACACACCGCCACATCGCTCGATTGGAATGCCGGAGCACTCACGCCAGGCGCTCGACCGGTTCTGGAAGCGGATCGTCTGGACTCAAGGTGCCACGGAGGTGGTTCCCGGCGTCTGGTGTACCGGAGAAATCCCGCGTCTGGCGCCGCCGGACCCGCGAAGCACGCCGGTGTTTTTCTGCGATGCGGACTGCACGAAGCCCGATCCGATCCCGGACGACCAAGCGCTCTTCATCGAAATGCAAGACGGGCTGGTGGTGATTGCGGGCTGCGCCCACTCCGGCGTGATCAACACGCTCGACCGCATCGGCACGCTGGCGCGGCAGGCCGATCTTCTGGCGCTGATCGGAGGATTTCATCTCGGCCGAGCTTCATACAAACAGCTTGAGGAGTGCGGAAACGCAATCGGGCGCCGCAACTGTCAGTTTCTGGCTCCTTGCCATTGCACCGGGATGTCCGCGCATGCCTATTTGAGGTCCCGCTTCCATTCGCTGGTGCAGGACGTGGGGGTGGGAACCAGACTGATCATCGGCCATCAATGAAAAGAATCAGAATCCAGATCGTCGGTGTGATCGAGACACCATTTCGGGAACCGGCTGGGTGCCCGATCCAGCCCTCGCGCGCGGGCGGCGCCGAAGGTACGGTGCGTGTTGACCCGCGTTTTGCGGAGGGCTTGAAGGATATCGAAGGATTCGAGCGCATTTGGCTGACCTATTGGCTGCATCGGGCGTCATGCTCCACCCTACTGGTTACTCCCTTTCTCGATAAACAACAGCGTGGGATCTTCGCCACGCGCGCGCCATCGCGTCCTTCCCCCGTTGGCTTGTCCGTGGTCAGACTCCTGGGCGTCGAAGGCAATATCCTCCACGTTGCGGATGTCGACATGATCGACGGAACGCCACTGCTCGACATTAAGCCGTACGTTCCCGAGTTCGATTCTTACCCGCACAGTCGGGCCGGATGGTTCGACGATTCAGGTTCCCAACGTTGCTTGGCGGACGATCGCTTCGACCGATGACCCGCCGCTTGCTCGGCTGCATGCCGCGCACGTCCGAAGCTGCCGATGTCAGTGGGCTTTCTTGCGTGGCGAGCATGCGTTATGTTTCTCCCTGGCAGGCTGTTTCAAGAGCCATCGGCTCGCCGAACTCGCCAGCAGGCATAGACCCGGGTTCAGTAGGTGGAATCTACATCTATTCCGATGTAGTCTATGAGATGGAGGAATTTTGTGCGGGCAAAGAAAGGGGCGGAAGAGTACGTGCCGAGACGAGTATGCCTGCGCCATGGCAAGGGTCATCCTTGCACTTGCGCGATGGGGAACCTCTACCGCTTCGTCGAGCCAGTGGCTCTGCTGCTTCTCAAGAAGAAGGGCCGGTCGTATGGCTACGACCTGGCGGGCGATCTTCGGGAATACACCCTTACGGACGCCGAGATAGAGAGGGCCGCTCTCTATCGGACGCTGCGCCAATTGGAGACGAATGGGAACGTCTCTTCCGAGTGGGACACCGACGGCGGTGGCCCTGCCCGACGCGTCTACCGGCTTACGCCTGGTGGCGAGCGGCACCTCGAAGAATGGACCAGTGTGCTGGACCACGTCTCGAAATCAATGGCGCACTTCGTGAAGGATGCTCGAGAGTCGTTGAGCAACCCGATCAAACCAGAACCGAATCATGTTGACTGCTGAGTGGAACGAGTCGCTGATCTCGAAAGCGATCATTGAAAGCTACCATCAAAAGCTACTGCGCTCTGTCGAGAGCAATATTGTCATCGTCGGGGCCGGTCCAGCCGGCCTTACCGCGGCGAGCCTGCTCGCGGCGCAAGGCCGCAAGGTGACGGTGCTTGAGAAGCGCCTTGCGCCGGGCGGCGGTGTGTGGGGCGGTGGCATGGGAATGAATCAAGTTGTAGTGCAGGAGGAGGCGGTTCCGCTTCTCGATGCAGCAGGTGTTCGCCACAGCCGTTGCGGCAACCTGTACGTCGTTGACGCCGTGGAACTGGCCTGTACCTTGTGCCTGCAAGCGCTCCATGCCGGTGCAGTCTTGCTGAATCTAACCACGCTTGAGGACCTGTGCGTCCAACGGGACAAAGTTACGGGCGTCGTCGTCAACCGCACAACCATCTCCGGCGCTTTACCAGTCGATCCGATCGTGCTACGAGCGGACGTGGTAATCGACGGATCCGGCCATGAGGCCGTAGCCGTGGACCGCCTTCGGGCTCGAAACCTGTTGCCCCCGCATTTGACTTCACGTTCCTGCGAAGGGCCGATGGATGCCGCCGCCGGTGAGGCATTTGTCGTTGAACACGCGGGCGAGGTCTATTCGGGCCTGTGGGTGACGGGCATGGCCGTTTGCGCCACCTTCGGCGGTCCGAGGATGGGCCCGATTTTCGGAGGAATGCTGCTGTCGGGAAAAAGGGTTGCGGAGCGGATACTAGCCCAATGAAAAGAATCGGCATCCTTGGCGGTATGAGCCCAGAATCCACGGCGCTCTACTACGAGCACATTACCCGGACGTACACCGCGCAGTTCGGAGACTACGGGTATCCGGAAATTCTGATCTATAGCGTCAGCTTCCAGCATTATGTCGAATGGCAGCGAAATGGCCAATGGAAGGAGGCTGCGGAGGAAATGGCTTCGGCTCTTGAACGGTTGCGCCTGGCCGGCGCCGATTTTGGGTTGATTGCGACGAACACCATGCACTACGTCTTCGACCAGGTGCAGCAAGCGGTTGGCATGCCGCTCCTGAGTATCGTGGACGCCACGGTAGAAGCAATTCTGGCGGCTGGGCTCCAGACAATTGGGCTCCTCGGAACCACGTTCACCATGCGCGAGCGCTTCTTTCTGGACGGCCTGGAGCGTGCGGGCATCTGCGCATTAGTGCCTGACGTGTGCGATCAGGTTCGCGTACACGACGTGATTTTCCAGGAACTTTGCCGCGGAGAAGTCCGGCCCGAATCACAGCAGTTCTACATGGACATCGTCGATCAACTGCGCGGTCGCGGCGCCGAAGGAATCATCCTTGGCTGCACCGAAATTCCACTATTGCTGAAGCCCGAGCAATGCGATGTGCCGCTATTCAACACGGCACTGCTACACGCTGACAAGGCGCTTCGCCTTGCGCTTCAACCGGAGCACTGAAATGAAGGATCGAACGGTACGGATCGGGATCATCATTTGCGCACGGTATCGCGACTACGGCGGCGGAAAATGCTTCCGGGCATTGCGCCAACGCCAGGGAGCATTTTCACGCTACGCCCCCGAGGAATGCGTGGAAATCGTCGGGTATTCCACCTGTGGCGGCTGTCCGGGAGGCAACGTCGAGTACGTACCCGCCGAGTTCGTGAAGAATGACGCGAACGTCGTTCACTTAGCGACCGGACTCGTGGTCGGCTATCCTCCTTGCCCCCACATTCACCAGTTCAAGGCTTTTATCGAAAAGCGGTACGGGCTGACGGTAGTCGTCGGGACGCATCCGATTCCTCTGAAATACCTCCAGACCCACAATCAGCTTCCCTTCTGGGAAGAGAGCGGCATGGCCGACATTGCCAGCCATCTCCTCGCCGAGCCTCGCGACGTGATGGAGGCGTACAACTAGCGAGTTTGGTGCAGAATCAAAAACTCCTGCCTGGGAAGGAAATTGTGCTGCACGAGGAGTTTGAAACCGGCTCGCTCCAACTCCGCCTTGATTTCGTCTGCCGTGAAACGGTAGTGATCCGGCGGCCCGCCAGGGGCGCCCTTCTTAAAATCGATGATGGCGAGACGTCCACCGGGCTTCAGAGATTTTCCGAGGATCCGGAAGTACGCTTCCCGTTGGGGGATGTGATGATAGGTGTTGACGATCAGCACGCAGTCCACCGGCTCGGGCAGGTTCGGCGAGGTGCTGGACGCCCGGATCGCTGTCACGTTCGTCAGGCCCTCTTTCTCCGCACGCTGCTTCAAATGCTCCACCATCGCAGGTTCGATATCGACGGCATACACTTTGGGGGCCGAGGCATCGCGCGCTAATCGGGACATAAAGTACCCCGTGCCTGCTCCAATGTCGGCAACCACCTGTCCGGGTTTCAGGTTCAGGGCCGCCAGAACTTGGTCTCTCGTCATATTGAAACGCAACGACATTGACGGCTTGCCGCTGAACAGCCGCGGGGTACAGGGAGCGCTCGACTTCGTACCCGGGCTGCTGTTCACGCCGGCGAGCCGCGGCGAAGCGGGCCAGTTTACCGCCAATGGCCAGCGCCCGAATACAAACTATTTCACCGTTGACGGAGTCAGCGCGAACAACGGCATGAGCGGCAGTGGGTTACCGGGAGACTTTTCGGGCGGCGCGCTCCCGGGTATGACGGCGATTGGCAGCCTTCACGGCTTGGTCACATCTTTGGCTTTGGAAGAGGTGCGTGTCCAAACCTCAACCTTTGCGCCGGAATTCGGCAGGTTGCCTGGAGCCCAGATCGCAGTAATCACACGCTCCGGTTCGAACAATTTTCATGGTGAATTTTTCGGAGCGCTCCGCCGCGGCAGGTTGAATGCAGGCGACTGGTTCGCGAATCGGGCGGGACTCGATCGGAGTGGAGCGGATGCAGCCACTGCCGGTGGTCTTTTCCGGACCTGTCCTCCGGAACAGGATTTTTTTTGCCGCCGCAGTCGAACGATTGCATCTGAATCAGAGTGCTGCCTGGCGTATGGCTGTGCCTTCGATCGAAGAACGCCGCGATGCGCCTGTCGCGCGCAGGCCGGTTCTGGATGCGTTCCCGCTGCCGTCATCTCCGTTGGAGGCCGAGCATACCGCTCAAACCCGGTGGCCGGGAGACGTTCTGACGAACAGCGTCCGCGTGGATCATGCCTTCTCCTCAAACGGACTGGCGTTCCTGCGGTGAACTCGAACGCCCTCGAACAGCCGGTTCGGATACTTGCAGGTGAACGAAGCGCAACTCGATTCCACTGGAGTGACCGCGGGACTGCTGATGTCTTCCGGCCCCCGCCTCACCAATGACGCGCGGATCAACCTCTCCAGAGCCACGGCGGATTCGCGATGGAGCGCGTCCGGGCTCGGTGGCGCACAGCCGCTGGATCCTGCGAGTGTGCTTCCTCCTTTATCCGGCACCGGACGCGGCGTTTATGCATTGTCGATAGCGGGATTAGGGCCGCTTCTTGCCGCGGAGCCGGCACGAAACCGGCAGACGGAGTTAAACCTCATCGATACCATCGCCGTTCATTCCGGCAATCACCAGGCAAAGTTCGGCATAGATTATCACCGCCTGGTCTCCACGCGCGCGGAGCCTATCTCCGGCGTCATCGCATCGTACACCAGTCTGCCGGACTTTATCGGAGGAGCCGAACCGGCGGTCGATTTTTTACAGGCGGCCAGTGGTTCGAGCGTGATCGAAACGTTTTCTCTGTTCGCGCAGGACACGTGGCAGTTGGGAAACCGGCTGAATTTTACCTTCGGCACCCGTTGGGAGATTACACCGGCTCCAACGTACCGGAGCCCGAACGGAACCTCCGCCATCCGGCTGATCTCGGGAGAGATACCCCCACGCGAAAGGCCCGATCCCGGAGAGCCCACTCCATTTCCGGCCAGTACGGCGGCCGTTCCTTCGTGGAAAACCCGCTATGGCCAGTTTGCCCCCCGCGCCGGCGTCGCGTTACGACTGGATGAGGAGGGCTCGCTGATTTTCCGCGCGGGCGCCGGGCTTTTCTATGACCTCGGATTCAGTTCAGTAGCCGATGTACTGAACGGAGTGCCGTTCAATCGTTGGATTGTCAATCTCACGGCTGGAGCTCCGGGTTCCGGGCAGCGGGAGGTCCTCTATGGATTTGCAGAGGACCTGAAGCTTCCGTATTCCGTGCACTGGAACATCGCGATCGAAAAACTGCTGAACCGCCGCTCGGCGGTATCCGCGGCTTACGTGGGATCGCCGGCACGCCGGTTGTTGCGCCTGGAGCGCCGTCCGGCCGCCGTAGCAGATCAACCAGGATCTGTTCTGGCAAGCAATGGAGGATCTTCTCAGTATCACTCCCTTCAACTCCAGGCCCGCAGGTCTGTCGCCCCCGGTCTGAACGGGTTTGCCGCTTACACTTGGGGACATTCGATCGACAATGCTTCCTGGAACTCGGCCATCTTCTTCCTCTATCCGGGCGCGACAGACCGCGGTTCGTCCGACTTCGATGTCCGCCACTCGTTTCAAACCGGACTTTCCTATAACCTCAATTCCAGCGCAATGGGACGTTGGACGCGTGGATGGACGGTAAGCACCATTTTCCGGACGCGCACCGGCTTCCTGATTGACGTCGTGGCCCGGGAGAATCCGTTCGGATTAGGATCCGACAACGCGCGGCCGGATCTGGTGGACGGCGTTCCCGTCTGGATCCGGGATCCATCAGTGCCCGCCGGCCGCCGTCTGAACCGGGATGCGTTCCGGATTCCTGCACCCGGTCTGCAAGGAAGCCTTGGACGCAATGCAGTGCGCGGGTTCGGACTGGCTCAGATCGACGCCTCCCTGGAGCGCCGCTTCACCATCGGAGAAGCGGCCGCCCTGGGAATTCGCCTGGAGGCGTACAACGTCACGAACCGCCCGAATTTCGCCGATCCGATGCGGTTGCTGAACAACCCGCTCTTCGGCCAATCTCTCTCGCAGGCAAACCTCATGCTCGGCACAGGCCGTGCGCATAGCGGCTTGACTCCGAACTTTCAATCCGGCGGACCGCGATCGCTTCAGTTACGAATTGATGTGTAATTCTGAATCGAAGGCTACAGGCCAAGCCGGAGAATCCGGCCCGATAGCTCCAGCACGTACAGCGTGTTGGACTGTCCGTCCAAAGCCATGCTGACGGGTCCCTGAAGATCGTCTGCGACAACCTCCGCTTCCGGTGTATCGAACCGCAAAAGCCGGCCCGGCGCGGCTGGTTGTGCACTCTGGTTGGAACTGAACTCCAGCGCAAAAAACTGAGCCCGCGATGTGCCCATATCCCGCCACAACACATCGACAACGGACGTGCGGCCAAACATGAAGGGCTGGCTGGAACGCTGGTCCGGATCGACTATGAGGACTCGCGCCGTTCCGGGTATGAAAGGAAATCCTGTCAGGAAACTGACGAGCAGTTCGTTCCCATAAGTTCGCACATTCGTAGGCACAGGGTCGATCATAGGCGGTCCCACGGCGCCAGGGTTTTGCATTGGGGGGAAACGCACAATCCGTTGCCATCGCCCCGTTTCGGGGTCGATCCGCATCAGGGCATTCATCGACGCGTCTACGGCCCAGAGAACCGAACCGTCCCCACTCGACGCCAGTCCCCAGGGATTTGAAAACCGGTAGATCGTGACCGGGTCCGGTTCGGAGATCGGCAAACGCGCCAGCACATCTACTGACACGGAAGCTCCGCTGCCGTCGGTGATCTGCACTTCGCCGCCGTCCATAAGACTCTGCTGGTGCTCGGGTGTCATGCGAAAGCTACCGGTTATCTGGTCGATATCGCTGCCAAACCGCAGCCGCAGAATGGAAGCGAGTAACGCGGAGGAGCGTCCCTCTGGATTATGGATGGCTGTCCCAGGAGCCTCCCCTCGCCTTTCGGCATCTCCTCCGCCGATGGCGAGGTACAGCGTACGGTTGCTCACGGCCATCGCGGTGGGGCCACTTGGGCCGCCGGCGACGTCAAGACCCGATGGCAGACCTTCGATCAACGTCCGGCGCGCGCCTCCGGGTGTCACAAGAGAGACGCGGCCTGCATTAGGTTGTGTGCTGGTTTCCGACACCAGCAGATTGCCCCCAGGGCTCACGACGATTTTTTGAGGCGCCTG
>DASTMK010000272.1:0-4242 GCA_035714225.1 Bryobacteraceae bacterium
GCGCTTCAGGTAATCTTTGGACTTGTCGAACTCGCCCGCGTCCCACAGCCGGTTGGTTGCTCCTCCGTGCTGTGCGATGCCCATCGGCTTGAGCTTTGCGGCCCGCGCCGCCATCTCTGGATGCTCATTGAAGTCCGGACGCGAGAGCACGATCAATTGCATAGTGCCGCCCTGCTCTTTGTATTTCGTCCAATCGGTTTCCAGCCGTTCGCTCCAGCTTGCCTGCCAGGTATTCAAGCCCGCACGCTCCAACTCCTTCAGGAACGCCAGTACGCGCCCGGTGGTGTGGTATTCGCCCATCGTGGCGGAGAAGACATAGTTGAAATGGGAGTAGCCGTAGATCGGATTCGCGCCCGCGATCAGACGTGTGATGCGATGCTTACCGAAGTCGGCTAATGGAAGCTGTGGGCCCGCCTTGGCCTCCGGCATCAGTCCGGAAGCGGGTGGCTGTTGTGCCGCGGCGTAGTTTGCCGCCGCCAGGAAGCCGGCAACCGTTCCGCCACCCTTCAAAAGGTCTCTCCGGGTAAGCACGGTGTCGTCCGCGTGTTCGAGTTCCACCATCCCGTTGGTTCCGGGGGTGTAAGGGAAGTTTACGCCGTCATGGGGTTCCATGCCCGGGAGTATATCGAATCGGATAGGGCATTTCCGCAATTCATTTCACGATCCACTCGGGGGCAGCCCGGCTTGCGCTCGCGGGCTGTCCCGAATGGTTGAGGTTAGCCTTCGACGCCCGCGGCGATGCGGTCGCCGATCTCCTTGTCGACATTGCGCCAGTATTCGAAGGCGCGCTGCAGCACGGGCCGCGACACGCCGTCCTTGAGGTGTCCGACGACGTTAGACACCAGCCGGTCGCGCTGCTCGTCGTTCATGACCTTGCGAACCAAGGTGCCGGCCTGTCCGAAGTCATCGTCGTCCTTGCGCAGGGTGTAGGCGTCGCGAACGAAGGAGCCGCTGGTCTCCCAGGTTGCGACTTCGGGGTAACGCTCCCCGTCTGCCTTCGGGCCGCCCTTCGAGTTCGGGGCATACACGGGGTCGGACACGTTCTGGACTCGCATCGCGCCGTCCTTGCTGTAGCTGTGTACCGGCGCCTCTGGCTGGTTTACCGGGATCTGCTTGTAGTTGACCCCCAGGCGATGCCGGTGGGCGTCCGCGTAGGCGAAAAGGCGGCCGATCAACATTTTGTCCGGGCTGATACCGATCCCCGGCACGAGGTTGTTCGGTTCGAACGCGGCCTGCTCGATCTCGGTGTGGAAATCGGTCGGGTTGCGATCCAGCGTCAGGCGGCCGACCTCCTGGAGCGGGTAATCGGCGTGTGGCCACACCTTGGTTAGATCAAAGGGGTTGAAGCGATACGACTTGGCTTCCTCGAAGGGCATGATCTGCATTTTCAGCGTCCAGCTAGGGTAGTCCCCGCGCTTGATCGCATCAAACAGGTCGCGCCGATGGTAGTCGCCATCGACGCCGGCCAAGCGGTCTGCCTCCTGCTGTGTGAGGAAGTCGATACCCTGGTCAGTCTTGAAGTGGTACTTTACCCAGAAACGCTCGCCGGCCGCGTTCACCCACATGTAGGTGTGGCTGGAATAGCCGTTCATCTGCCGCCAGTTCTTCGGAATCCCTCGATCCCCCATAAGCCAGGTGACCTGGTGCGCCGACTCGGGCGATAGGGTCCAGAAATCCCACTGCATGTCGTGGTCGCGCAGGCCGTTGTCCGCACGGCGCTTCTGGGATCGGATGAAATGCTGGAACTTCATCGGGTCGCGGATGAAGAACACAGGCGTGTTGTTCCCCACCATGTCGTAGTTGCCCTCAGTGGTATAGAACTTGAGAGCGAACCCGCGTGGGTCACGCCAAGTGTCGGGGCTGCCCCGTTCCCCGGCCACCGTGGAAAATCGGATCAATGTGTTGGTTTTCGTGCCCGGCTGGAATACGGCAGCTTTGGTGAAGGCGCGGACATCCCTCGTCACCTCGAAGTGACCGAAGGCCCCGCCACCCTTCGCGTGCGGCTGGCGCTCCGGAATCCGCTCCCGGTTGAAGTTGGCCATCTGCTCAATGAGATAGTGGTCCTGCAGCAGGATGGGACCATCGGGCCCAACGGTGAGCGAATGCTCGTCGCTGGCGACGGGGATCCCGGCATCGGTTGTTGTGGGTTTGCGGTCGTCGTGATTCACGTAACACCTCCCGGAATGACCCTCTAAACCGAGACATGGAAATCCCAGAATTTGAGGGATAGCTTATTCTGCCACCATTGGCGCGGTGTGTGGGGGCAGCGAATGGTGTGCCGGGTAGGGCTGTCGCTATCTCGATTCGTAGGGTCCGTGGATACCGATAATCGCAGGGTAACAATACTGTCGCAGACGATCGAGCGATCATGCGCTAATTGACGATGGTATAGCGGCGGAGCACGGCCAACACGCGACCCTGGATTTCGAGATCTTCGAGAGAGACGTTGATGGGGCGCATGTCCGAGTTGGCGGGTTGCAGGCGCGCACGGCCACCGCCGTCGGAAAAGAAACGTTTCAGCGTCGTCTCCATCCCTTCGATCAGGGCGACGACGATGTCGCCATCCTTCACGTTCGCAGCCCGCTCCACCAGCACGTAGTCGCCATCGCAAATGTGATCGTCGATCATCGACTCGCCACGCACCCGGAGGGCGTATAGATTCTCATTCCTCAAAAAGTCGGAGAGAATCAGGCAGTCTGGCATCGCGGGGGTTTCGACGGGAACCCCGGCCGCGATCTGCCCGAGGAGCGGAATACTCAGGGTGCTCTCATTCATATTCATGCTGCGCGAGAGTTCCTGGAAGTAGCGAGGCGCGAGTTCGAGAGAGCGGCTCTGGTTGTAGGAGCGCCGCAGATACTGCTTCTGCTCAAGAGCGGAAATGTGCTTATGCACGGTGGCGAGAGATGCCAGATCAAGCGCCTTCCCGATCTCTTCGTAGCTGGGGCTATATCCATGCGTATGGATGTACTCCGCAATGAAATCGATCACCTCTTTTTGCCGTTTCGTGAGTGCCATCAGATCTCGTCCCTCGGAAACTAGTTTTTCTTACGATAGGCGAATAAATGCCGAAGGTCAAGAAGAAACGTGCAGCCAAACGCAATCAATAACGAGATGACGGATTCAGGCCATAGAGATAGCCATGCGGTGGCTTATTGAGGGGATAATCTCAATTACGGCTCATACCGCACATGCCGGGCGTTCCACAGACGCCACCGCTGGGGCACATCGGGGCTGGAGCCGCAGCGCGGGAACCGCCACTGTGCGCCGCGAAGCCGGAGAGTTTCTTTTCGAGATGATGACTGCCACAGGAAGGGCAGGCAATCTCCGAAGTTGCCTGCGTCGCCCGGACGATCTTCTCAAAATCCGTGCCGCACTGGTTGCAGATAAACTCGCGAATCGGCATCTTCCAAAACCTCCGAAACGTGGCGGGAGACTTAAGGCGGACCCGCAATCGCTAAGGCTATCTTATCGAGGAAGTCTCGTGCTGCGCGACCGCTTCCTAAGTGGTTGTTGACAAATACGCTGAATGACAGCGTTTTGCCTGAGCGCGTGGTGGCATAACCGGAGAGCGCGCTCACTCCGCGGAGAGTGCCGGTCTTGGCGCGAATGCGGTCTGCCAGCGAGCTAGCCTCGAAGCGGTTCTCGAGGGTGCCGTCCTTGCCGCCGATAGGGAGTGAACCGACGAAGGCGTCGCGCTCCGGACTCTGCCACATGCTGTTCAGCAATACGACCGTAGCCTGTGGACTCACCAGATTGAGACGTGCGAGACCGCTTGCGTCGGCCAGAAAAACGGCATCGGCGGGAACTCCAATTTCCCGCAGGAAACGGGGAGCTCGGCGAGGCCCCGCTCGGGAGAGTTGATCCCTGTGCTGGTGCGCGCTACCTCTGCGAGAAGGAGCTCTGCAAAGAGGTTCACACTTTCTTTATTGACGCTGCGCACGATTTCCGAGACGGGCGGGGAGGCATGACGGGCAAGCAGGGTGAGCTGGGGGGCGGCGGGTTCCGGATCGCCAGCAAGGCGGTGACGTGCGCGTGCGGAGCCGGAAACAGCGATTCCACGGCGAAGGAGAGCGTCTCGCAGATAGTGCGCCGCATAGAGGGCCGGTTCGTCGATGGCGACCTTTCCTCGCCAGGGCCGGGCTCCCACGGCGATGCTGCCGCGCAAGAGGAGCAGGCGACCGGGTGCAAGTTCCCATTCGATGGGTCCGGCGGGTGATGGCGCAGTGAGGACGCGATTGAGGA
>DASTMK010000273.1:0-3970 GCA_035714225.1 Bryobacteraceae bacterium
CGATCACCAGGCTTGCCTTGGCCGTGTACACATCTTTCACGGTGGCCAGCGCGCCGGTGCGGCCGGCCAGTGCATCGATAAGCGCAGGGACGTCGCCAGTGCGGCGATGGTCGATGTTGTTGGTTCCCAGCCCTTGCCGCGCGAACTTCTGGAGATAGTAGTTCTCTTCGTTGCTGGTTCGGTTAGATCCCACGACACCGAACCGGCCGCCACGCTCCCGGATTTCCGTGAACTTCCGCGCGACTTCCTCGATGGCGCGAGACCAGGAAACCGGCTCCAGCTTTCCATCGATTCGCATCAGCGGAGACTGAAGGCGTTCGGCGTGTGAGTTGAAATCGAAGGCATACCGGCCCTTGATACAGAGGAACTCGCCGTTGATGCCCGATTTGTCGCGATTGTTGCCCCGTATGATCTGCCCGTTGCGGGTTCCCAGCGTTGTCTTGCATCCGTTGGAGCAATGAGCGCAAATGGTCCCGGTGTGCTCCATCTCCCAGGGGCGGGTGCGATAACGATACATGCCGCTGGTCAGTGCACCCACCGGGCAGATATCGATGCACATCCCGCACTCGTCGCATTCGAGATGATCGTCTTTGTTCGGCGCGATCTCGGAAACCACGCCCCGATAGATGACGCCCAGTGCGTCCACACCCATTCCTTCATCGCAAATCCGGACGCAGCGATAGCAGAGAATACAGCGAGGTGCATCGAAGTAGACGACGGGCGACCACTGCTTTTCGTCGACGTGGACTTTCATCTCGTCGAAGCGACTCTCGCCGGCTCCGTACCGGAAAGTCATGTCCTGCAACTCGCACTCTCCGCCCTTGTCGCAGACCGGGCAGTCGAGCGGATGATTGGTGAGGACAAACTCAAGCATCGACTTCCGCGCCTCCGCCACCAGGGGCGTTTCCGTCCGCACCACCATGCCTTCAGCGACGGCCAGCGTGCATGCCGTCATGAGCTTGGGCATCCGTTCCACTTCCACCAGGCACATCCGGCAGGCAGCCTGAAGCGTAAGGCCTTCCCAATAACAGAACGCCGGGATCTCGATGCCTACCGTTTTGGCGGCGTCAATCACCAGAGTCCCAGGTGCGGCCTGCACGGCCTTGCCATCGATCGTGAGATTTACTGAATCAGCCATTTATACAAAAGCACTAAGCCAGCGCGAAACGGTTCACCTCTTCATAAGGACACGGCTTGCCATCCAGATGCGCTTCGAACTCGTCGTAAAACTTCTCCACAAAGGAAATGGTCGGCATGGCTGCCGCGTCGCCCAACGGGCAGAACGTCCGGCCCAGCATATTTTTGGCGACCTCGCCAATGAGCGGTATATCGCTCCGTTGTCCAAAGCCCGCATGGAAACGGTCCAGCAACTTCCGCAGCCAGATCGTACCTTCCCGGCACGGAATGCACCAGCCGCAGCTTTCGTGGGCGTAGAACTTCATGATGCGGAGTGCGGCTTTCACCATGCACGTGTCTTCATCCATTACGACGACGCCGCCCGAGCCGAGCATGCTCTTGGCCTTGGCGACCGTATCGAAATCCATCGCGAGGTCGCATTCTTCAGCCTTCAGCACCGGGCAGGAAGACCCGCCGGGAATAACGGCCTTCAATTTTTTGCCGCCGCGGACACCGCCGCCCACTTCGTTAATCATCCTCAGGAGATTGAAGCCCATCGGCAGCTCGTAGACGCCGGGCCGGTTTACATGGCCCGAGAGGCAGAACAGCCGTGTCCCGCCGTTTTTGGGCGTTCCCAGCGCCGCGAAGGCTGCGCCTCCGTCGCGAATAATGGCCGGAACGGCGCAATACGTCTCCACGTTATTCAGAACGGTGGGACATTGGAAGGCTCCGGACACGGCCGGAAACGGCGGACGAATACGGGGAATCCCCCGCTTCCCCTCGAGAGATTCGAGCAAAGCCGACTCTTCGCCGCACTCATACGCTCCGGCGCCGGTGTGAGTGTAAACATCGAAGTCGAAGCCCGTACCCTGGATGTTCTTGCCAAGGTAGCCGCGTTCGTAGGCTTCGGCGATAGCCCGGTCCATGAGATCGATCAGATACCGGTATTCGCCGCGTATATAAATATAGCCGGCATGCGCATCCACTGCCAGCCCGGCGATCATCATGCCTTCGAGCAACTGGTGCGGGTCGTATTCCATCAGCAGGCGGTCTTTGCAGGTGCCGGGTTCGCTTTCGTCGGCATTGACCACGATGTACTTCGGCTTCGGCGAATTCCGCGGGACAAAGCCCCACTTCATCCCGGTTGGAAAGCCCGCTCCGCCACGTCCGCGAAGACTGGATATCTTCACCTCATTGATGATGTCGTCCGGCGTCATCGCCGCCGCTTTCCGGAATGCCCGATACCCTTCGTGCGCCAGATAAGTGCCGATCGATTGGGAGTTCGGCAGGCCGAACCGCCGGGACAGAACTTTGACTTCGAGCGGGCTTGGTTCGTTGTAAAGCATCTCTTCAAGAACTAGTGCAGTTTTCGCAGGCTGTCGATCAGCGCGTTGAATTTCTCCGGAGTTACGTTGTGATGGAAGTCGTAATTCACCTGAATAGCAGGGGCCCAGGAGCACGCACCGATGCACTCCACCTCCTCCAGCGAAAACTGCCCGTCTGCCGTCACTTCTTTATGGCCACAGCCGAGTTTTTTCTTTGCCTGCTCCCAGATCTCCTCGCCACCGGTCAGCAGGCAACTGATGTTGGTGCAAACCTGGACGTGATACTTCCCCATGGGCTTCGTGTGAAGCATGGAGTAATAGCTCAAAACCTCTCTCACCTGTAGCTCGCTGATTCCAATGCGTGCCGCGATTTCCGCGATCACTTCGGGTGTGACCGAGCCCACTTCGTCCTGGGCGAACATCAGCATCGGAATCAGCGCCGACCGCTGTCTTCCGGGCGGGTAACTCCTCAACAGCTTTTCGAACTTTGCTTCCAACTCAGGCGAAAAAGTCATTTACCGGTCCACATCGCCAAGAACGAAATCGATGCTGCCCAATGCGGCAATGGTATCGGCGATCAGCCTACCTTTCACCATATCCGGCAGCGCCTGCAAATTCGCGAAACTCGGCGTTCGCATAAACACACGATGCGGCCGCGAAGTCCCGTTGCTAACCACGTAGTAGCCTAACTCGCCGCGCGGAGATTCGATGCACACATACGCCTCTCCGGCAGGTACCGTGAAACCCTCCGTCACGATCTTGAAATGATAAATGAGGGCTTCAATCTGGGTCTTCATCTTCTCGCGCTCCGGGAGTACCACGTTCGGAGCATTGGTCACCCAGGCGCCCTCCGGCATTCCGTCCATTGCCTGCCGGATAATCCGCACGCTCTGGCGCATCTCCTCCAGGCGGACTTCGTACCGGGCGTAAACATCGCTCGCCTCACGCGTGGGAATCTCAAAATCGAACTTGTCGTAGCTCGAATACGGCTCGTCTTTGCGGATATCCCATTTCATGCCGGCGGCGCGGATCATCGGACCGGTGACACCGCAATCCAGCAGATCTTCGAGCGCGAGAAATCCTACGCCCTTGGTCCGGTTCATCCAGATCGGATTTTTTGTCAGCAGGTCTTCATATTCGGCCAATTTCGACGGAAATGCGTCAATGAACTTACCAACCGCTTCTTCCCACCCGCGCGGCGGCTCCAACGCAAGTCCGCCCACGCGGATGTAGCTGGTCATCATGCGCTGCCCGGAAAACATTTCGAAAATCCGCAGGAGGTCTTCGCGTTCGCGGAAACAATAGAGAAACACCGTCATGGCGCCGATGTCCAGGGCGTGCGTTCCCAGCCAGACCAGGTGGCTGTTAAGCCGCGTCAGCTCCACCAGCAGGACGCGCATCCATTGCGCCTTCGACGGAATCTCCAGTTGCAGCAGTTTTTCGACGGCCAGCGAATAGCCCAGGTTATTCGACAGGTTGGCGAGATAGTCGACGCGGTCGGTTAGCGGCACGACCTGCTGATACGTCTT
>DASTMK010000274.1:0-3920 GCA_035714225.1 Bryobacteraceae bacterium
CCTCCAATCCGTGGCGCACAATGATGCGATTCTCGCCCGTCAAAGGAACCACGTCGGCGATGGTGGCGATTGCCACCAGTTTCAGGAACGACTCGTTCAGCCGCTGAATTCTCCCGGCGGGCCATCCCAGTCTGCTGAACAGCCCCTGCACCAACTTGAACGCCACGCCTGCTCCGCAGAGATTCTTCTCCGGATAAGAACAGTCGCGGCGATTCGGATTGAGGACAGCGAGCGCACGCGGCAGCTCGGCTTCGGGCAGGTGATGGTCCGTAACAATCACGTCGACGCCAAGCGCCTCCGCGCGTGCGACCACATCTCCCGCCCGGATGCCTGTATCGACGCTGACGATCAGCCGTATGCCTTCGCTTGCGGCCCGGTCGATCACTTCGGGACGCATCCCGTAGCCGTCGCGCAGCCGGTGCGGCACATGGTAAGTGGCCTCGCCGCCGGCAAGCTCAATGGCCTTCTTCAGAACGACGATGGAAGCTGTCCCGTCTACGTCGTAATCGCCATAGAGCAGAATCTTTTCGCGATTCCGCACGGCACTCAGCAAACGCTCGACTGCGCGCGCCATGTCCGTCATCAGGAAAGGATCGCAGAGATCATCGAGCGAAGGCCGTAAAAACCGGTTCGCTTCTGAGGGGTTCGTGTAGCCGCGGCTGAAGAGCACTCGTGCAGCGGGAGGCCGGATGTTCAAAGCCTGGGCGAGCCGCGCGATCTCGCCCTCCGCGGGGGCAGGCACAATCCAGCGGGCGGCCTTCACCATCGCGGTGGCTGCCAGTGGAATCTCACAGTTTCAATTCCTCGAGAAGTATCCGCCCATCGGGTCTTCTTCGTCGTCCTCGTCGTCGGCGAAGGCGGAATCGATATCACTCGATATGGAGAGGAACTCGGCGAACCAGTCCGTGTGGAGATGGAACATAAAATCGCGCCCCTGCGCCTGGAATGACAACTCGACGACGCAGGTGAACCCTTCGTAGTCCCGCAAGTCCTCCAGCCGCCGCCGGTAGGTGCGCGCCTCATCCACGGCGAGATCGGCCGCATCCAAATCGTCAATCACGGAATCCACCTGGTTTGCGGTGAACTGCCAGTGATGAAAAACGATGAGCGAAATCCCCAGCCGCGCAGCTACATCGATAAACTCTTTGAAATCCGGACGCCCGCGAGTGTCCCAATGCACAACGGGCGATGGCTCGGGTCCCGTGGCGGCGTAAAATACGACGAAATTACGCCGGTTCAGTTCGTCCACGATGTCGGTCTTGAGCGCATCGAGGTTCTGTTTCATGATCTCTCCGCCATCACCAGTGTGTCATGCTGGGCCGCCAGTTCCCGTGCCGCCGGTGTGACGATAGTCTTCGGTCCGATGAAGATTTTCTTCGCCTGCTGCACAGCGGCGCGAACGTCCGCTTCACAGACGAAATCGACGATCCGGACCTCCGGCTGAGGGATAGTGGGTTCCGGCGTAGTTTGTGCCGCGGGCGGTGCGGGACAGGAATCCGCACAGCCGCAGTTTGCACGGGCTGATTTCTGTGCCGGGGCACTTCGCCTTTTTAAGAACCGCTCGACGACATCGGCCGCCACGTTGCTGATGTTCGACGCCGTCACGGGCGCGGCGGGCGCCTCGCGCTCGGGCCCCGGCGCCATCCTGCTGCTTTGCACTGGAAAGCCTCGTTGCTCCAGATATTTCTCAACCGCCGCGATCACCGTAGACCGGTCGACGGAAGCCAGGGAACCGGAAGCGGAAACGGGCGAACTCACTTCCTGCGGAACGTCGGGGACGCGCAGAACGTCTTCAGCCTTTCGAATCGCGTACGCGATCCGCTTCGTATTGATCAGGTGCAGCGGGCCAACATTATCACCGGTGATGTTGCCGGCCATCGCTCCACAGCCAAGTGTCATCGAAGGTAGAATCCCCGTGGTGATGCCCGTGGAGCCTTGCGGAGCGGAAGTATTCACCAGGACGCGCATCGCGGGCATCCGCATTCCGAAATCGCGTATGCGCTCCTCGTCTTTCGAATAGATGACGCAAGTGTGTCCCAATCCGCCGAAGCGCAGGACCGCCTCACAGGTGTCCATCGCCGCGTTGAAGTCCGCGACAAAATACAACGACAGGACCGGCGAGAGTTTCTCCGCCGAAAGCGGATGCTCCTTACCCACCCCGTCCAATTCCACGGCGAGGATAGAAGTGTCTTCCGGGACTTCAAAGCCCGCCATTCTCGCAATGGTAGTGGGCGCCTGTCCCACGCATTTCGGATTGACGGTCCAGTTCGGAGTGATCAGGAGTTTACCCAGCGCCTGCTTCTGCTGCTCGTTGCAGAGATACGCCTTCTGCACCTTGAGCTGTTTCAGAACCTGCTCGCGCAAATCCCGGCCGGCGACCAGTGCCTGTTCGCTTGAGCAGACCGTTCCATAATCGAAAGCCTTGCCGGCAACCACGTTGGCGATAGCCTGAGGAATGTCGGCGGTTTTTTCGAGAAGCACCGGAACATTGCCGGGACCAACGCCGAACGCCGGTTTCCCGCTGGAGTACGCCGCCCGCACGATGCCGCTGCCACCGGTGGACAGAATCACACCGGTGCGCTTATGGGTCATCAGAGCCTTGGTAGCGTCCATGTTCGCTTTTCCAAGACACTGGATGATGCCCTCCGGCGCGCCAGCCTCAACCGCCGCGCGGTGCATCAGATCCGCGGTGTGGCAGGTACACTTCTGCGCCCTGGGGTGCGGGCTCAGGACGATGCCGTTGCCGGCTTTGAGGGAAATGATGGACTTGTAGATGACCGTCGAGGTGGGGTTCGTGGTAGGAACGATCGCGGCGACGACGCCGACCGGTACGCCGATCTCAACGACCTTCTGCTCGGGAATCTCGCGCAGAACTCCGACGGTTTTCATGTTGCGGATGGAGCGCGGCAGCAAGTCCGCACAGAGAAGGTTCTTGGCGAGTTTGTCCTTGACGTTCCCGTACCCGGTTTCTTCGACCGCCATTCGGGCCAAATCCAAAGCATGCTGCCGGCCGACGGCACCCATGGCCTCGACGATAGCGTCAATCTGAGCCTGCGAGTATGCCCGGTACTTCTGCCATGCGGCATACGCAGCTTCCACCTTGCCGCGAACCTCTTGTATCGCGATGAGGTCTTGATCGTGGATCATTACCGGATCTGACTACAACATCTGACGCAGGCGCCGGATCTTGTGCCCGGGCCGATCAACCGAGCGGCTTTTCTCCCTTTTTCTGGCCAGGAAGAATCTTTTCGACTTCGTCGTGGGGATTAGGGATGACATGGACAGAAACCAGTTCACCTACACGGCGTGCCGCGGCCGCCCCGGCATCCGTCGCGGCTTTCACCGCGCCGACATCGCCCCGGACCGTTACAGTGACGAATCCAGCACCGATGAACTCCTTGCCTGTGAGCTGAACATTGGCGGTTTTCACCATGGCATCGGCGGCTTCGATAGCGCCCACCAGTCCCTTGGTTTCTACCATTCCGAGGGCTTCCATAATCCTCCTGTCGAATCCAACTGAAGCTGAAACTCTACCGTATCACAAAACATAAACGCTGTACGGAAGCGTGAGCAGTAACGCATAATCAATGAGATACGTCCCGAGAACAGGTATCGGAAACAACCGGACGCCGCATGGCTCTCCAAAAAAGCAGCTTGATCCATACCGCGGTGGCTTGCCTTGTCATTGCGGTTCCGGCGCGTGCCGATCTTAAGCCGGAAACCAACCGCGCCTTTGAACAGTATGTCGCGAAAGCGGAGCAAAGGATTGCCAGACGCACGAACGGCGGCGCCCGGTTTCTCTGGGTGGATGAGTCGCCGGCGCGGATGGCGGAAGTCCGTCGCGGTGGCGTGGCGGCCGGCTCCAACATCGCCAACACCGAAGTGGAGGTTCCGGACGGCCTGATACACGACTGGACCGG
>DASTMK010000275.1:0-2733 GCA_035714225.1 Bryobacteraceae bacterium
TTCCACGGTCTGTTTCGTCGGCGGCAACCTGGCCCCTGAGGGCGCTGTGATTAAAGCCACGGCGATAGACCCGGACGTCGTCGACGAAGACGGCGTATATCGCAAAACCGGTCCGGCGCGTGTATTCACAACCGAACGGGACGCCGTCGCCGCCCTCAAGTCGGGCGCTATTCAAGCAGGAGACGTACTGGTGCTCGCAGGACGCGGTCCGATGGGCTCCGGCATGGAGGAGACCTATCAACTCACCTCTGCACTGAAGCACCTCCCCTTCGGAAAGCATGTGGCGCTGCTGACGGATGCCCGCTTCAGCGGCGTTTCGACCGGGGCTTGCATCGGACACGTATCTCCGGAGGCGTTAGCCGGCGGGCCGCTGGGGAAATTGCGGGATGGAGATCGCATCGAGATCGCCATCGATCGCAACCGCCTGGAAGGCTCCGCCGATTTCACGGGCGATATGCGCCACCCGATTGCGAAAGAAGAAGGCGCGCGCGTTCTCACATCCCGACCGCCCAACCCCGGGCTTGCGCCGGATGCCGCGCTTCCTCCCGAAACCCGGCTGTGGGCCGCGCTTCAGGATGCCAGCGGTGGAACCTGGGGTGGCGCGGTGTTCGACGTGGATCGCATTATCGCTCTACTCGAGGCCGGGAAAGAAGCCTCCCGGAATCCCACTGCGCCCGGTCAGAACATAAGCCGGTAAAACCGGAAGAATATATGGTCCACCGGCAGGATCTCAATCTCTTTGAAACCGGCAGCGCGAGCGTAGCGCTGCAACGTGGCCGGCCTCATAACGGTTCCCGTTCCCACTCCATCGCACGTCATGCCCGACGGCAGACAGTGCAGCACACTCCAGCCGTACATCAATCGCTCGATTTCGCCCGCATCCGGCCGGAACCGCTCGCTCACACGCTCATCCACCACCAGCACAAAACCATCCTCCCGGACCAGCCGGCGCATGTTCCGGAGCGCCTCGACCGGATTGGGCATATCGTGCATGCATTCGAGCGCGACGATCAGGTCGTAAGTCCCCGCCAGGCTCGAATCACCGGCATCCCGGCACTGAAAGCCGACCCGGCCTGAGACGCCGTATTGCTTCGCATAGATCTGCGCCAGGTCAATGGAAGAGGGGTCCATGTCGAATCCGTCCACCAGCACTTTCGGGTAGTGCCGTGCGATGCCGATGCTGGACCACCCTACACCGCAGCCGATATCCGCCACTCGCGCCGGCGGATCGGCCTCCAGGCGGCGGGGAAGATCCGGGATCGCGGCGAGCCACTCCGGACCCAGTTGCTGCAGGAACATGGCACGGTTCACGCCCGCCTGTCCGTCTCGCAGATCGGGCCCGTAACGCTCGAACGGAATGCCGTCGCCAGTTCGAAAGGCAGCTATCAGGTCTCGAATCGGACTGACAGCGCCGGCGAAGAGCTGCGTCATGGGCGCAAGATAATTCAGGCTCTCATGGTCAGCCAGCACCTCATCGTGTCCCGGGGGCAGCCGGAATTTTCGCATCCCGGGTGCCTCGACCGGCTCTTCGACTTCCAGAATCGCCGCGGCGGCCTGCTGTTCCAGCCATTCGCAGGTGTACCGTTCCGAGGTTCCCGTGCTGGCGGCGAGTTCCTGCGATGTCAGGGCGCCCTGTTTTTTGAGCGCCTGGTAGTACCCGAGCCGGTCACCCAGATAGATGGTGAACACGTCGAACGCTCCTATTACCGATTGCATGACGCGTTCTGAAAACAATTCCCGCTTCTCGCTGTAATCGTTCGTGACGAATTGAGCCGTGGACGCCAAAGTTTCCTCCTGAACCTGCCTGCTCTCGCTTAAGAACGCGGGAAATCACACAAATCCGGTCAAGTTTTTTTGGTCCCCGGCTTTCCTTTATAGTCTTAAGATGATCGTTGGCGTTCCAAGGGAGATTGAAGACGAGCGGCGTGTCGCGCTGGTGCCTTCCGTGATTCCATCGCTCACGAAGGCATCTTTTCAGGTTTTTGTGGAGGCGGGAGCAGGTGTCGAAGCCGGCTATCCGGATGCCGCCTTCTCCGATCGCGGAGCAACTATCGCCGCGGACGCCACCGAGCTTTACAAGACGGCCGAGGTTCTGTTGCAGGTGCGCTCCCTGCGTATGGACCTCCTGCGGCCCGGGCAGGTTGTCATCGGGTTCCTGGATCCGCTTGGCTCACCCGATAAGGTGAACGCAATCGCACGCACGGGCGCCACCGCATTCAGCATGGAACTGATACCGCGCATCACGCGCGCACAGAGCATGGATGCTCTTTCCTCCATGGCAACCGTCGCCGGATACAAGGCCGTCTTACTGGCAGCCGACCGGTTGCCAAAGCTGTTTCCCATGCTGATGACAGCCGCCGGGACCGTAACGCCCGCGAAGGTATTCGTCATCGGCGCCGGAGTAGCGGGTCTACAGGCCATCGCGACGTCCCGCCGTCTCGGCGCCGTCGTGCAGGCTTACGATGTACGTCCCGCAGTGCGCGACCAGGTGGAAAGTGTAGGAGCCAAGTTCGTCGAGCTTCCCCTTGAAACCTCGGATACGGAAGGCAAGGGCGGCTATGCCAAGGCGCAGGACGAGGCTTTCTACACCAAGCAGCGCGAATTAATGGGGCGCGTTGTCGCCGACAGCGATGTCGTCATTACCACCGCGGCGGTGCCCGGCAAAACGGCACCCGTTCTCGTCACGAAAGAGATGGTCGCCGGTATGGCTTCCGGATCGGTGATTGTAGACCT
>DASTMK010000276.1:0-3869 GCA_035714225.1 Bryobacteraceae bacterium
CGCTTCCTGGTTTTTCCTGCCTTCGATTCTCCGGAACAACTCGAGAGGAGCTGAAAAACATGGCAACCGCCACGAATCTGGGATTCCCGCGCATCGGCGCAAATCGCGAGCTAAAAAAGGCAGTTGAAGCGTATTGGAGCGGCAAGTCTTCCGGCGAGAACCTGCTGGCCGCCGCTTCGGATATCCGCCGCTCGAATTGGCGGCTTCAGGCAGACGCCGGGATCGAGCAAATCCCCACCGGAGATTTTTCTTTCTACGATCACGTACTCGATACCGCCTTCTTATTCGATCTCATTCCGAAACGCTTTCGGGAACTGAAGCCGGCAAGTGATTTGGACCTCTACTTCCTCATGGCCCGCGGCCTTGCGGGCGGCCAGCAGACCCAGGCACTGGAGATGACGAAGTGGTTCGATACAAACTATCACTATCTTGTTCCGGAGATCGGGAGCGATCAACACTTCACTCTCGCCCGGAACACCGCCACGGATCATTTCCTCGAAGCGGCACAGCTCGGCTATGCGGCGAGACCGGTTATTCTGGGTCCTGTTTCCTTCCTTTGGTTGAGCAAAAGCGCAAGTGACGGGTCAAAGCCTTTGCACTTGCTGGATCGCACCCGCGATGCGTATGAGGAACTGCTTCGCCGGCTGGCATCCGCCGGGGCCGCCTGGGTGCAGATGGACGAGCCGGTTTTTGCAGTCGACTGGAACGGCAGGATCTCTCCTGCCGCTCTGAAACAGCTTTATGAACATCTGGCGGCAGCGGCGCCTGGAGTCAAGATCCTTCTCTCCACTTATTTCGGACCCTTGAAGGAGAACCTGGAAGTCGCCCTCGCCTTGCCGGTTCACGGACTTCATCTTGATCTTGTTCGCGGACCGGAGCAACTCGAGCACGCGTTGCGCGCCGCGCCGTCAGGCCTCACGCTGTCTCTCGGACTTATCGACGGGAGGAATGTCTGGAGAGCCGATCTGGCGCGTGCACTCAGCGTCGCGGAACAGGCGGCGGCTGTGGTTTCAGCGGATCGGATTATGGTAGCCCCGTCCTGTTCCCTGCTGCACGTTCCCGTTGACCTGGATGCGGAAGACGCGCTGGAGCCTGAAGTCCGCGAGTGGCTGGCCTTTGGTAAGCAAAAGCTTCAAGAGGTGAGCTTGCTCGCCGCGGCGTTGAACAAAGGACGCAAGGCAGTTGAAACCGAATTGAAGGAAAACGCCGCGGTCCTGGCGCGAAGGAACTCGTCGCCTCTTGTCCGCAATCCCGCGGTTCGCGACCGGATCTCGTCAATCACGGCTGCCGACCGTTCACACAACAGCCCTTATTCGATCCGCAAGCAAGCACAAGCGAGCACTCTTCACCTGCCTGCCTTCCCAACTACCACCATCGGATCGTTTCCTCAAACCGGGCAGCTGCGCCGCGAGAGACTGCGGAGGAAGAACGGCGTAATCGGCGAAGAAGACTACAAAACATTCATCAGGAAAGAAATCGAATACGCAATCCGCCGTCAGGAAGAGATCGGCCTCGATGTTCTGGTGCATGGCGAAGCGGAGCGCAACGACATGGTGGAGTACTTTGGCGAGCTTTTGGAGGGCTTTGCTTTTACGAAGAACGGCTGGGTTCAAAGCTACGGCTCGCGATGCGTGAAACCTCCGATCATCTATGGAGACGTTTTGCGAAGATCCGCCATGACCGTTGATTGGTGGAGCTTTGCTCAATCCTTGACGCAACGTCCGGTAAAGGGAATGCTCACAGGGCCGGTCACGATCCTCCAATGGTCGTTCGTGCGGGACGATCAACCGCGCCGCGATACCTGTATGCAGATCGCGCTGGCCGTACGTGATGAAGTGGTGGGTCTCGAAGCCGCGGGTTGCAGGGTCATTCAAATCGATGAACCGGCGCTCCGCGAAGGGCTGCCGCTACGGGCCGCCGATGCCCCTGCATATTTATCCTGGGCCGTGGATTGTTTCAGGATCGCCAGCGCCGGTGTCGCTGACAGCACGCAAATTCATACGCACATGTGTTATGCCGATTTCAACGATATTGTCGATGCGATTGCGGCCATGGATGCGGACGTGATCTCGCTCGAAAGCGCCCGGTCGCAGATGGTGCTGCTGGAGGCGTTCCAAAAAAACCGCTATCCTAACGAACTCGGCCCTGGCGTTTATGACATTCACTCTCCCAGGATTCCCGGCTCGTCCGAAATGGTGAACCTGCTCCATCGCGCGCTCGCGGTCATTCCACCGGAGCGGCTTTGGGTGAATCCCGATTGCGGCCTTAAGACCAGGCAGTGGGACGAGGTGGTACCGGCATTGCAAAACATGGTAGCCGCCGCCCGTACGCTCCGGTCGTCCGCCGCGCGGGATGAAGTGTCATCGCGCCGATGAGAGTGCTGGTGCTCGATAACCTTGATTCTTTCACTTGGAATTTGGTCCACTGCTTTGAAGCTGGCGGTGGCCGATGCAAGGTTGTTCGTTCCGATGCCGGTACGCTCGCCGATGTCCGCCGTTTCGACCCCGAGCGCATCGTCTTTTCACCGGGTCCGTTTGGGCCTATGCAAGCCGGCATCTGCAAGACGGTCCTTCAGGCTTACGCCGGCCAGGTTCCCATTCTGGGTGTTGCCTGGGAATGCAACTGATCGCGCATGCGGAAGGAGCGGACGTTGTTCCGTCAGGAAACCCGATGCACGGCAAGACATCCATGGTGCATCACGATGAATCCGCTCTTTTCCGCGGAATTCCCAATCCGTTCGAGGCGGCGCGCTATCACTCGCTGATCGTGCCGCGCGCTTCGATTCCCCCGCATCTGCACATCTCCGCATGGGCGGAGGATGGAACGGTGCTCGGTTGTCGAATCCCGGATCGCCGGGTGGAGGGCATGCTCGAATGCATCGCTCCAAAACGGTTAGGCCGTCCTTTCTGGAATACAGACCGTGATAGGGGTTTTGCACTTGAATCTTGTCCATCCTCCTTCTGCGCAGAATCGGACAATGAGACCTCTTGACAACGGAATCTTCCAGGTTCAGAATACCAGTAGTTAAACTATAGGAAGAGATGAGACCGCGACCCGACGAAGTGGTTGGGGTGTTGTCGGATGGCGCTCGGCGCGACGAGAATCAGCGTGTTGAAGTTGGTCGTTCGACAGGCAGCCGTATCTGCTGCAATAGGCACGGCGATCGGTTTTGTTCTCGCGGTAACCGTGTCACGCTATATGGCATCATTGCTTTTCTCTGTCCGTCCGAGCGATCCGCTGACGTTCTTTGCGGTCGCACTGGCACTGGCCGCAACTGCTGTGAGCGCAGTTCTTGTTCCCGCTCGCCGGGCTACACACATAGACCCTATGGAGGCCCTCCGGTATGAATGAACTGTGGCGCATTTGCCTTATCTCTTCCGCCGTGGTCGCTCCAATCGCGACCTTGAAGATGAGATGCAGCTCCATCTCGACATGAAGGTGCGGGAAAACCGGGAGGCTGATCCGGGACCGGAAGAGGCTCGAATACTAAGGCAGGGCGACCGAACCCGCGGTTGGGCATGGTGAAACGTTACCAAGCCCGTGGCGCGCCCACGTATTGGCTGGCACCACACACGTCCAGCCGCCAAGCTGGGGCGCAACGGGCGCTCCCCCCTGCACCACGAGGTGGCGGTCCTGTGGCCGTTGTTGGGAGGGTGCTCCTATCTGGCGATTTTGAAGTCCTGTCTGAGCAACATAATTTTACTCAGGCAGTCTGTAATCACTCAATGCCTACAGAGGCCACATTGGGACCTTGATTTCCGGGAATTTTCGTTTTGGACCCTGCTTGGACCATGATTTGGTAGTGGGAAGTCTCTAGGGCGTGTTCACACTAATAGAACACAATGATGGTAAAATGTTTGGAGGATGGA
>DASTMK010000277.1:0-4487 GCA_035714225.1 Bryobacteraceae bacterium
TCGAGACTCCGCGGAAGATCCTCATCATGGTTCCGGCCGGAAAGCCGGTCGACTCCGTCATCGAAGACCTCAAGCCGCTGTTGAGCAAAGACGACATTCTGATTGATGGCGGCAACTCGTTTTTCCAGGACACGGACCGGCGTGGCAAGGATCTGGAATCGATGGGCATTCGCTACATCGGAACGGGCGTGAGCGGCGGGGAAGAAGGAGCATTGCACGGCCCCGCGCTGATGCCGGGCGGACAGGAATCCGCTTATAAGCTGGTGGAGCCGGTCTTGACGGCCATTGCGGCGAAGGTGAATGGGGATGCGTGCTCCGGCTATATCGGTAAAGGCGGGGCGGGGCATTACGTCAAGATGGTGCACAACGGCATCGAGTACGGCATCATGCAACTGCTCTGCGAGGTTTACGACATCATGAAGTCGGGCCTCGGCATGAAAGCGCCGGAGATGCACGAAGTCTTTACCGCGTGGAACGAGGGCGAACTTAACTCCTACCTGGTTGAGATCACTGCTGCCGTGCTGGCCAAAACCGACCCGGAGACGAATCAGCCGATTGTAGACGTTATCCTGGACCGTGCGGGACAAAAGGGAACCGGAAAATGGACCTCGCAGAACGCGCTCGACCTCGGCGTGGCGATCCCGACCATCAACGCGGCGCTCGAAGGACGGATTCTTTCCGCTTTCAAGGACGAACGTGTGGCGGCATCAAAGATCCTGGCTGGCCCGAAGGTTTCTTTCGACGGCGACAGGAACGCGCTGTTGGGGCAGCTTCGGAACGCGCTGCGGCTTTCCATGCTTACCTGTTACGCGCAAGGATTCGCCCTGATGCGCGAAGCTTCCAAAGAGTACGTTTATCACCTGGATTTTACGGAGATCGCGCGCATCTGGAGAGGGGGTTGCATCATTCGCGCCAAGGTGCTCGACGACATTCGCGCTGTCTTTGCGAAGAACCCCGAGATTGCAAACCTCGTGATAGCGGAACCCTTCAGCGGCATTGTGAACGAGCTCGCCGGCGATCTTCGATCCGTAATCGGCACAGCGACGCGGCTTGGCGTGCCGTGTCTTGCGATGTGCGCTTCCCTTGGCTATATCGATAGTTACCGGAACGAACGGCTCCCCGCCAATCTTCTTCAGGCACAGCGGGATTACTTCGGGGCGCATACCTATGAGCGCGTCGATAAGCCGCGCGGCCAGAAGTTCCATACCGAGTGGTTATCTTAATCTCGGCTCCGGCAATGCGGCCGGCGCCAGGAGTGTATTCATAAAATGGCGGCAAATAACAATGTAGTGGTTGCGCAGTCGGGAGGGCCCTCGCCCGTCATCAATAACTCACTGCGTGGAATCATCGAAACCTGCCAGATGTTCCCGGAGAAATTCGGGAAAATCTACGGTGGCTGGCATGGCATCGAAGGAATACTGAGAGAGGAGCTGCTCGATCTCTCCTCGCAGTCCCGCGAAGAGATCAGCCTGTTGCGAACGACTCCGGCGGCAGGCTCCATCGGAACCTGCCGGTACAAGCTGAAGAAGAACCAGCAGGAGGATTTCGAGCGCACCGTCGAGGTCTTCAAGGCACACAACGTCGGCTACTTCTTTTATATCGGCGGCAACGATTCCATGGACACCGCCCACAAGGTGGCGAATCTCGCGCACGAACGGGGCCTGGAGCTTGCGGGCGTCGGTGTGTCGAAGACCATCGACAACGACGTCGGCGATTCCGAGTTCAAGCTGATCGATCACACGCCCGGCTATGGCAGCGTTGCACGCTACTGGGCCTACAACGTGCAAAACGCCAACGAAGAGAACATGGGCTCGTCGCCGGCGGATCCCGTCCTGGTGATACAGGTGATGGGGCGTAAGATCGGCTTCATTCCCGCCGCGGCCCGGCTGGCCGATCCGCAACGCGAAATGCCGCTTCAGATTTACATGCCGGAATCGGGCGTCGGCCTGGCGGAATTGACCGATAACGTGAACGACGAGTTAAAGCGGAGCGGCCGCTGCATCATCGTGATCAGTGAAGGTTTCGATGCCGGTGATCTCGGAGAGTTGAAGGATGCCTTCGGGCATACGAGCTTCAGCTCCAGCATCTTCACCGCACAGCAGATTGTAGTGAACCATCTGAATAAATCCGGCTTGAAGGCCAGGGGAGCGGCGCGCGGCCAAACGGCCGGGACCGACCAGCGCGACACGATGATCTACGCTTCCACGGTGGATTTGGACGAGGCTTACAAAATCGGCCAGAACGCGGTCGTGATCGCGATGGAACATGGTTCCGGATATATGTCCACGCTGCTGCGCCGGCCGGGCATTATCTACAGCGTCGATTACGATAAGGTTCCTCTCGAGCAGGTGGCCAACTCCGAGCGCCAGTTCCCGAAACAGTGGATTGCGCCGAACCGCATCGACGTGACGGACGACTTCGTGCGTTACGCGCGCCCGCTGGTTGGAGAAGACTGGGTGAGCGTTCCGGTCGTGAACGGCGTTCAACGGTACGCGAGAATTCAGAAGATTTTTGCCGAAAAGAAATTGCCCGAGTACATCCTTCAAGGGCACCGGCCCAAGGCGGCGGCTCAATAAGCATCAGGAGACAGTTGATGTCAGATCCTCAAGCACAGTTGAAGAATTTCCAGAAAAAACACGATTTCCTTATTGCCATCGATTCGGATGGCTGCGCGTTTGACACGATGGAGATCAAGCACAAAGAGTGCTTCATCCCCAATATCGTCAAATACTGGAATTTGCAGCCCGTTTCCAAGTATGCGCGCGCCGCGGCCGAGTTCGTGAATCTTTATTCGAAGTGGAGAGGCATCAATCGCTTTCCCGCGCTGACCATGGTATTCGACCTGTTGAAGGACTGGCCGGACGTGCAGAAACGCCACGCCTCGATTCCCGAAGCTCAGCCCGTGCGGGACTGGATCAAACGGGAAACGAAACTCGGCAATCCGGCGCTGAAGGCCGAAGTCGGGAAAAACGGCGATCCGGTGATGAAGCAGGCGCTTGAATGGAGCGAAGCGGTGAACCGTACGATCGCCGACATTGTTCACGATGTGCCGCCATTTCCATTCGTGCGGGAAAGTCTGGAGAAGGTCTCGGAATGGGCCGACGTGCTGGTATGTTCGGCGACTCCGGGCGAGGCCCTTGTACGCGAGTGGCAGGAGCACGGTATCCACGTGTTCGTGGGCTGTATTGCAGGCCAGGAGATGGGCAGCAAGAAAGAGCACATCGCGCTCGCGAACGCCAGCCGGTACGATGCCGGCAAGATTCTCATGATTGGGGACGCACCGGGCGATTTCAAAGCGGCACAGGGGAATAACGCGCGGTTCTTTCCCATCAATCCCGGACACGAAGACGACTCCTGGGAACTCTTTTTCAAGGAAGCGGCTGAAAAGTTTCGCGACGGCGCCTACACGCCCGAATATGAAGGCAAACTCATCGCCGAGTTCGACAAGCTCCTTCCGGAGCTTCCTCCATGGAAAAAATAACAGCAGGTAACCGGAACGAGGAGGCTGTCCCGATCGGCGGCCTCCCCGCTTCTCTCATCGAAAAGGCCTCGAAGATACGCCTGCTTCTGATGGACGTCGACGGCGTGCTGACGGATGGCAAGCTGTACAACGTTCCGGATGCCGGCGGGAATATGGTGGAGACCAAGGCGTTCGACTCGCAGGATGGGATTGCGCTCCAATGGTTGGGCTGGCATGGTATCAAGACGGGCCTCATCAGTGGCCGGATTTCGCCGGCGACCGTCGAGCGGGCACGGCAGTGCAACTTCTCTTACGTCTATCAGGGCCATATTGAAAAGATCCCTATTCTCGAGGAGATCGCGGCGGACTGCAATTTGAGCCGGGATGAAATGGCATATATCGGCGACGATTTCACGGATGTCGTAGTAATGCGGCGCGTGAGCCTGGCCATCGCAACCGCCAATGCCAGACCGGAGGTGAAGCGCTCCGCTCACTACGTAACTACGCAGCCCGGCGGCCGGGGGGCGGTGCGTGAGGTTGTCGAGTTGCTCCTTACAGCCCAGGGGCACTGGCCCGGGCTGCTGAAAAGATACGAAATCGACTGATGCCTTCAGAGCGAATCGGACTGATGATCCGGGCCGACTCCGGCACCGGTATCCTGCACCAGTTGACCGGTGTGATCGCGCGCCATACCGGTGACATCACTTCCGTCGAGATCATCGAATCGCGCCTGCCGGAATCGCAGGTCTATTTCGAAGTCGACCTGCCCGGCGAATCCACGCGTCTGCGGGATGAGCTTGCGTCGCTGGCCATCGTGCGGGATGTGCAAATCGTCAACAGCCTGCAAAAGATTTACGGAAAGCGCATTATCATCATGGGCGGAGGCGCCCAGGTGGGCCAGGTTGCTATCGGCGCTATTTCGGAGGCCGATCGTCACAACATCCGAGGCGAGCGCATATCCGTGGACACGATTCCACTGGTAGGCGAACAACCCCTGGCGGATGCGGTGCGCGCTGTAGCGCGCCTG
>DASTMK010000278.1:0-8345 GCA_035714225.1 Bryobacteraceae bacterium
TTGTCTGCTCCGCGAGAGATACCTGCGATTCGCCCTTTTGCGCGGCCGCCAGTTCCTTCTCGAGGACTTTATCGGCGTCCAGAAGGGGTTTCAGCCAGTCGACGAAACCGGTATTAGGACCTCCGCGAACGGCCTGATTCCTCCTGAACAGCAGCAGGGAGGATGCGCCGTCCATCACCACCACGCGTCCCGGTTTTTCCACGCGCCATCGTGGCGGATTGCCGAACTCCTTCCACATTTCGAGCGGAACGAAGTCATACTGCGTTCCGATCAACTCGAAGTTATCGCCGGGCAGCGTGCGCATCCGGGCAATCAGATGGACCGATTGAAGGTTCGATGCGGCCTGCACCGACTGAGCCAGCAAGGTCATGGCGGCGGATTGACTCCCTCCGGGCCGGCCGAGATATGGCAGTCCTACAATGAGAGCCACTATGGCGGCGGCGATGAAGGCGAACCGCCAGAATAAACGTGGAACACGCGAATTGAGGTGTGGCTTGTTTGTATCGGCCGCCTGAAGGGCGGCGAGACGAGCTGCGAGTTTGTTCATGGTGCGCTCCTTGAAATCGGCGGAGGCGCGAATCGGCGGCGGTTTCAACGAAGCGAGCATCTGAGTCATCGCCTCTAATTCAGCGGCACACGTGGGGCATGCTGCCAGGTGCCGGCGGAGTTCCGCGGTAAATTCGGGAGCGGCGCCGGGGTCGAAAAGATCCGCAGTGTGCCGGCGAACGTATCGGCACGTCATCGTTCAGCCTCCTTGGACAGAATGCTGCGGAGCCGTTCCGCTCCGTAGCGAAAGCGCGACTTGATAGTGGGTACCGAAGCACCCACGGCTTCTGCGATAGCTCGAAAAGGCAGTCCAGCGAAAACACGCAGCCGCATGACTTCGGCCTGGCGCGAAGGCAGCTTGGAAAACAGTTCCTCGATTTGACGCCGGCGCAAGCTGCCTTCAACCGGTGCGGGTTCCGGATCCTGGGCTGCGGGAAGATCCTGCGCGCCAACCCGGTTCAGCAACCGCCAACTTCGTCTGCGTTTGCGCAACACATCCGTGCAGCGGTTCGAGACCATACGGTACAGGTAGGGGCGAACCCTGGCAATTTTCTTATGCTTTTCACGTTCCACGTAAGCTTGTACCAGCACGTCCTGAACGATGTCTTCCGCGTCCGCCAGATTGTGAAGCCGGCAAAACGCGAAGTTCAGAAGTTCGTCCTGGTGGGCGTCCACCAGTGCCTCAAATTCCGTTATGGATTGAGGCCAGTGTTCGGCTGCCTCGGCAGCCGCCGGGAGCGTATCAGGGTTAGCGGATGCGTCATCCAAAGTGAACGATTGCGTCCATTCCATCACAGTGAGCCTGTCTGCCGGTATAACGAACGGCGTGACGAAAAGATTTAAACGAAGCCGGAGTGAACGGTGCCGGACAAGTGTAATATAGGAAACTCAATCGCCATGACCAGACTGCTTTCCATCCTGCTTGGGTCAGCCGCTTGTATATCTGCACAATCGTCGTTTCAGGTGGTGGAAGCCACGATTCCCGAGATGCAGGCCGCCCTGCGCGAAGGCCACGTCACATCGCAGGAGCTTGTCCGGAGCTACCTGGTACGGATCGCGCTCTATGAAGACAAGTTGAATGCGATTATCACCGTAAACCCGCGTGCCATCGAGGAAGCGGAGCGGCTTGACAAGGAACGGGCGCAGGGTAAGGTGCGTGGCCCTCTTCACGGAATCCCGGTTGCGTTGAAAGACAATATTCACACTACGGACATGCCGACCACCGGGGGAGCGCTGGCTTTCGCGGAGCTGGTGCCGCCCTACGAAGCGACCCTTACGAAAAATCTGCGGGAGGCCGGCGCAATCATCATCGCGAAGACCGGGCTTACGGAGCTTGCCAACTGGGTAGCCAGCGGTATGCCGGGCAACTATAACGCGGTCGCCGGGTACGGTTTCAACCCATACGATCCGCGGCGCGACCCTCGCAAAGGCATTGCCGACGGGCGCCCGGCGCTATCGACAAGCGGATCGAGCTCCGGCATCGGAACGGCGGCGAACTTCTGGGCCGCGAACGTGGGCACCGAGACTTCGGGTTCCATCCTGAGCCCTTCCAATCAGAACATGCTGGTGGGTATAAAGCCGACCGTCGGGCGTGTGAGCCGGCATGGCATCATCCCGATCACCGCCGATCAGGACACCGCCGGTCCGATGGCCCGCACGGTTGTGGACGCGGCGATTCTGCTGGGTGCGCTCGAAAACACGTCGCCCGATCCGAACGATAGGGCTACGGCGCGGTGCGCTCCACCGCCGGGGCGCGACTACACGCGCTTCCTGAACCGCAATGGGCTGAAAGGCGCCCGCATCGGAGTTCCCCGCGCGTACTTTATCGACGCCGTAAACGCCCCGGGCGCCAAGTCGCCGCGCGGCGGGTTAACGCCGGACCAGAAAAAAGTTGTGGAGGAAGCGATCGTGGTTCTCAGGCGGGAGGGGGCGGTCGTCGTCGACCCGGCCGATCTGGAGAGCGTGACCAGCGCGGATCCGCAGCGCAACCTTATGAACTGGGACACCTGTGCGGGCCCCAACGGCGCGAAGGGGAGGGATGAGAACTGCTCGATTGTATTCAAGTACGGCATGAAGCGGGATTTCAACAAGTGGCTGGCGTCGCTCGGCTCCGCCGCGCCGGTGAAAACGCTTACGGAACTGAGGCTGTTCAACCTGGCACATCGCGAGGCAGGGGCGATCAAGTACGGCCAGGCGCAACTCGACATCTCGGACGAGATGGATGTGGAGGCGGACCGCGCACGTTACGAAGCGGACCGCGCGAAGGATCTTGCCCTTGCCGCGACGCACGGGATTGACGCGGCGATGACACAACACCGCCTTGACGCCCTGCTGTTTGCCTGGGGCAGTGGGGCATCGGTGGCAGCGAAACCCGGTTATCCCACAATCATCGTTCCGTTTGGCTGGGTGCCAAATGCGGGCCGGGTGCCGTTTCCGGAAGGATTCAACCCAAAGCCGATGCCGTTCGGGGTGAGCTTTACCGGTATGGCTTGCAGCGAGTCGCGCCTCATCGAAATCGCCTACGCCTTTGAACAGGCGACGAAGCGTCGCGTTCCGCCGCCCTCGGTACCCTGAGCGCAAATCGCCCTCGCCGTCTGTTATCGCGCCGCGACCTTTTTCACCCAGGCGACATAGCGGTCCATCCAGCCCTGCAGGGTCTTCCGGGTGCCGTCGCCGGTGATATTACCGTCCTTGTCAAAGAGCCCGTCCTTAACACGGATGAAGGCTTCGGGTTGGCCCAGCACCGGCACGTCCAGGTACGCGAGAATGTTGCGCAAATGCTGCTGCGCCATAGCGGTGCCGGTTGTACCGATCGATGCGCCCAGCACGCCGGCGGGCTTGCCCGCCCAGGCGTTCTGCCCGTAAGGACGGGAGGCGTGATCGATGGCGTTCTTGAGCACTCCGGGAATAGAACGGTTGTACTCCGGGGTGACGAACAAAAGGCCATGGGCGGCCGCGATCTCACCCTTCAGCCGCTTGACCGGCTCGGCTGGGTTTGCATCGTCGTCCTGATTGTAAAGCGGCAAGTCGTCGATTCGCGCGTGCTGGAACGAGAAATCCGGCGGCCCCAGTTTGATGACGGCGTCTGCCAGTTGGCGGTTGAATGACTGCCTGCGAAGACTGCCGACCACTACAACGATTTGATATGAACTCATGTTGATCTCTGAAGTTTACACTACCGCCAGCCGAGCTCGAAAACAGACTCATGGGTCCCGAATCAGAAACTGAAAAAAAAGTACCACATTGCGTAAACAAAATTCAGGATTCATTCGTCTAAAATTGCTGAAGACAATCTTGTGACTACCAAGCGAAGGCTCCACGCGGGTGCGCTGGTACTTGTGACGGCTGTGATCTTCGCCGGGTGTTCCCCTCCTGATTCTTCCAAACAGCAACAATCGGACCCGATGCAACGGAATGATGGTTTGTTGCAGGTGCGGCCTGCAAACATCTTGCCGGATCGCGATGCGCGGATTGTCCGGACAACCGGCATTGTGCAGGCGCTCGAATGGCAATCTATCCGTGTACCCCAGATGACCGGAGAGGGCGGGTCCAATATCACCCTCACGGCCATTGTTCCGAACGGAGCAAAGGTCTCGAAGGGCGATGTGCTCGTCGAGTTCGATCGCCTGAATCTCCTCGACCAGGAACGCGACGCAATCGGGCTGCTGGACAATCTCGGTCACCAGTTGGAAGAACGGAGAGCTCAGGTCAACAGCTTGCAAACCACCCGCGGATCGCAAATCCGCCAGGCGCAGGCCGACCTCGAGAGAGCGCAGTTACAGTTGCGCAAAGGGCCGATATTAGGCGATATGGATCGGATGAAGAACGAGGCCAAAGCCGAAGACGCGCGATTGCGCCTGGACAGCCTCAAGCGATCCGATGCCCTGCGCGCCAAGAGCGAAACGGCTTCGATTCGAATCCTCGAACTAAAGAACGAGCGCCAGCGTGTCACGCTGGAGCGGATCCGCACGAACCTGGACCGCCTCGTTATTAAAGCGCCGCAGGATGGTATGGTCGCTCATGAGAATACCTGGAGGCAAGGCTCTATGGGTCCGCCGCAGGTCGGCGATCGCATGTGGCCTGGTATGCCGGTTCTGCGCATCTTCAACCCGGCCCGCATGGTCGTGCAGGCCACGGTCGACGAGCCCGATTTCGCATCGATTTCGAATGCGGCTCACGCGCGGGTCTACCTCGACGCTTACCCGGAAGAGTCCTTCGATGCGACACTCCAATCCGCCAGCCCGGTTGCGACAGCGGGCCTGGACTCTCCCGTGCGGAATTTCATCGCGATTTTCCTACTCGAACAACAGAGCCCGCGATTGCTGCCTGATCTCTCAGCCGCCTTGGAGGTGGAACGGCGCTCGACCGCTACACCGGTTTCAACCGGAACCACCAGTACCGAACCGGTAGCGAAGGCAGGTGGACGCGAACCGATGGCGAGGGCGAACCGGTGAGCGTCGCTGTCGCCCCGGCCCAACTCTCGAACGCCCCTCCGGCGAGCCCCTCCCCACGCCGGCGCCGCCGTATGGTGATCGCCTGGTTATTTGCATTACTCGCCCTGGCTGGTTCCGCCGTCCTTGCCGTCGCCGTTTTCCGTCCGGCGGCGGCGCAACCCTCCACGACCCTGCCTCTGGCCACTGCCCGGCGCGGCGACTTTCTCGTGACGGTCACCTGCCGGGGCGAGCTTGTGGCGGAAGATTCGGTGCAGATTATCGCGCCCAATGTTCCGAACCTGACCATCGTCTGGATGGCGCCGCCGAATTCCGCCGTCAAAGAAGGCGATCCGGTCGTCCGCTTCGACGCGAGCGGGGCGCAGAGACAGTTGAAGGAGAAGGAAGCGGCATTGGCGCAGGCAGTCGCATCGGCCGATCAGGCCAAAGCGGAAGCGGGCATCACGGTGGAGCAGGACCGGCTCGAGATTGCGAGCCTGGAGCAGGCTGTCGAATTAGCCAAGATTGAAGTGTCGAAGTCCCAGATCCTGAGCGCCATCCAGGCGGAGGATAATCGAATCACGCTCGCGCTGGCCGAAGAGAAACTGCGGGTCAAGCAGGCTGCCGCCGTATTCAATGCGGCGTCCGCCCAGTCGAAAATCGCATCCGCCGAAAGCCAGCGCAAGAAAGCGGATGCGGAGGTGCAACTGATACGCGAACGCATCGCGCGGACCGAGATTCGCGCACCCGGCAGCGGCGTGATCAACTATCTCATGAACTATTCGCAGGGCTGGATGAACGCCAAGCCTTTTAAAGTGGGCGACAACGTCTGGCCGGGCAGCGCCGTAGCCGAGATTCCCAATCTCGAAAGCCTGCGATTGAAGGGGAAGACCGAGGAGATCGATCGGGGCCGGATGAGTGCCGGGCAGGACGTCCGTGTGATTCTCGATCCCTTTCCGGAGAAAACGTTTGCAGGGAAGCTCGATCGCATCTCGCCGCTGACGGAACAAAGCTGGGAATGGCCGCCGACGCGCAGTTTCCGTGCCTACGCGACACTCGGGGAAACCGACAACCGTCTGCGTCCACAAATGAACGGACGCATGGACATCACCGTGGACAGAATCCCGAACGCCATCAGTGTGCCGTCAAAAGCTGTGTTCGCGCGGGACGGAAAGCCCGTGGTGCTGGTGCCGGGTAAGGACGGCGTGCGGGCTGTCCCGATCGAGTTGCTGGCCCGTAACCCGGACGAGGTCGCAATCCGGGGCATTGAAGCGGGAACGCAGGTTGCCCTGGTCGATAACCCGAGTGACGAGAGGAAGAAAGGCGAGTCCAAATGAATCGTCTTCCACGCGTGATATTCGTGCTCGCCGTCCTCATCGTCCTGGCCGCCGGTGCCCGCTCCGTACCGCGCCTGTTCGAGAAAATCAACAAGCCGGACCCTACACCGCTGCCCTCCACGCGCGTCAGGACGGGCGACGTCACGTTCACCGTCACCGCGGATGGCGCCTTACAGGGCGGTAATTCGCGCATGCTCACCGCGCCCATGGCCGGTGGCGGCACCTTGACTCTGACGGAGCTCCGCAAGTCCGGAGAGTTGGTGAAGAAGAACGATGTGGTCGCTGAATTCGACACTACCGACGAAACCTATAAGCTTCGCCAGGCGGAGGCGGACCTCGCGGAAGCCGAGCAGCAGGTGATCCAGGCCGGGAACGAGGCAAAGGCCAAGCAAGAAGAGATCGAGTACGAATTAATCACAGCGCGCGGCGAGCTGAAGCAGGCCGAAATCGAAGTGATGGCGAATCCCATTCGGGCCGCCCTGACAGCGAAGCAGAATGACATTACTCTCGAGGGAGCCAGGAACAAACTCGCCAAGCTGGAACGCGATTATCCTCAGCGCAAAGCTGCGGCGAGCGCTTCCATAGCCATTCAGGAAGCGGCGCGTAAGAAGGCGCAGGTGCTCGCCGATACAGCGCGCCGCAACATCGAGATGATGACCCTCCGGGCTCCCGCCGACGGCTATGTCAATGTCGAACGGAATACGAACACGAATTTCTATTTCTCGGGCATGGTCCTGCCGCTGTTCCAGGTCGGCGACCAGGTGCGGCCCGGCATGGCGGTAGCCCAAATTCCCGACCTCGATAGTTGGGATGTAGCGGCTCAGATTGCCGAGACGGACCGCGGACATCTCTCCGTCGGCCTATCGGCGGACATTCGTGTGATCGCGCTGCCGGGCCACAAGTTTGCGGCGAAGGTGAAGGACCTTGGTGGAACGACCGGTCCCCCCTGGCAGCGGCGGTTTGAGTGCAAGCTCGCGCTGCTGCAGGCGGTCCCGGAACTTCGGCCGGGGATGAGCGCGCGTATCGTGGTCACACTCGAAACGCTAAAGAACGTCATGTGGCTTCCTGCCCAGGCGCTGTTCGAACAAGGCGGCCGGACGTTCGTCTACGCGCGCCATGGAGAGCGGTTTCTGGCCAAAGACGTGAAACTGGTGCGAAGGGGTGAAAGCCAGGTCGTGATCACCGGCTTGCAACCGGACGAGGAGGTCGCGCTCGCGAGCCCTGACCAGAAAAATCAGAAAGACCAGAAGAAACAGGCTGCCTCTCCGGCCTCGGCGGGAGGCGTCTCGAAATGACGCCGGCACTCGAAACGGAACCCGCTCCGCCGCAGCCGGCCGGTGTGGTTCTCCAGCGGCGCGTGGTGGGGATTTTCAAGTTCGTTACGGATTTCGGCGAAGCGCTCGGAAACCTGCGCGCCCAGAAAACGCGGACACTCCTGACGGCTCTCGGTATCGTCTTCGGTGTCGGCTCCGTCATCGGTATGTTGTCCATAGGTGCGGGCGCCCGGGAGCAGTCCCTACAGTTCATTGAGCGGCTCGGTGTCCGGAACATTCTGGTGGATTCACGGCCCGTCTCTACGCGCGAGGAACTCCAGCAGCGCCGCCGCGTTTCACCTGGTCTCACCGAACGCGATGTGCGCATCCTCGAGGCGAATGTCGACGCGCTCGAGACCCTGTCACCCCGGCGATTCCTGCACCCCGCGCGCGTGCTGCCCAAGCCGCTGGGGACGATGCCGGACATGTTCGGTGTCCGTGCGTCGTACCAGATCATTCACGACCTCCGCCCCATCGAAGGCCGCTTCCTCAGTACGGAGGACGAGGAAACAAGCGCTTCGGTCTGCGTGCTGGGATTGAATGCGAAAATCGGGATGCTGGGCTACGAACCTGCGGTGGGAAAACACGTAAAAGTCAACGACACCTGGCTGCGCGTCGTGGGCGTCCTGGCGGAGCAGGTTGCAGACTCGGGCTCCGGCCGCGCCGTCGATCGCAACAACGTAATCTTTATCCCGATCAGCACCTTCCGCTATCGCTTC
>DASTMK010000279.1:0-13298 GCA_035714225.1 Bryobacteraceae bacterium
GCATGAAGCCCGGCATCACTTCACCTCCAAAGTGCGGCTTGGAGTAGCCGCGGAATGCTGTGGCTCATACATCGGCTGCACACGTGCCGGACTTACTCGAAATTGTCCGGGACTTACAACTTTTAGTAAGTAAACGTGCTCCGCTTGTCCCTCCGGGAAGTAAGTTTGGAACAGAGCCGCGTGGTCGTCGTGGAACTCGCGCCTGGCATACCAACGGCCCCACCATCCCGGTTTTTCGCTTAGCTCGTACAATTCGTCGCGTTCGATGAACTCCGTTCCGGCTGGAATAGGATCTTCCATCATCAGGTACTTCCATTCGTGCCCTGTTACTGTGAGCCGTACAGCAATCACGTCGCCGGGCGCTACCGAACCGGTCAAAGGCTCCAGCCGGTAAACGATGCGATCTCCGGTCTTCTCAGGAACCAGCCGGTGGTATTCCCGTGCGATTCGCAGTGAGGAACTGGAAGTCGAGGCTGGCGCCTCGGGCATGTAATACACGGCGCGGGCGCTCCAGTACAGTGTGCCGGTTCCCTGCTTCGAAACGCGAACCCGGTTGAGTCCCGGATTCAACTGGTCCGATGCAATGCGCAGAGGCTCGGCGCCCGGCGAGAGTGCTTCGGCGGCGGTGAATCGTTTCGTCAGTACAGGCTTCTCGTTCACCAGCACGGTCGCCGTGAAGTCCGGCTTCAGTTCGCCGCTCAGCTTCAAGTAATCGGTGAGGCCATAAACCACCATGGCCGTCTGTTTCGTCGATGACCAGTAGTAGCCCTGGTTCCGATGATTCACCAGGTAGATCGCGGCGCGGCTTAATAGTGAACTCTTCGGCCGCTGCTCCGTCAAAAACTTCACGGCAAATGCGGTGGCCTCTACCGTGCTGTTCATTGCGATGCCGAGCAGAGGATCGCGCTCCATTTCCCACCAGGCTTCTGCGTCCGTGGTCCTCGCGGTCTGCTCCAGTGTGTCGGCGACGATTTCCGAGCGGCCGTCCTGCGCGCGGCGCAACCCCAGGCCGAGCAACGCCAGCCCGTAAGGAGACAGGCTGTTGCGGTTGCTCCAAACGGCATCGAGCAGTGTCTTGTCGGGTGTTCCGGCTTCCGCGAGCGCATACGCTACGTACGAACGAAGATCCTCGGAAACTCCGCGCAGCGCCGCGGGATTTGTTCTCAGCCATTGCGCGGCGCGGTTGATGGTATCCGGACGCACACTGTAGCCGGCGGCTTGGGCGCGTGCCAGGCCGGACAGCACATAGGCCGTCATGAAGGCTTCGCTGTCGTCGCTCTTCCACCATCCCCATCCGCCATCTTCGTGTTGATAGTCGTAGAGGCGTTCCAGGCCCGCTCGAACCTTCTTCGCCAGCTCGTCCGCATCGATGCTCGAACGAAGTCCCAATTCCGAAGCCGCTCGCGAGACGAGCACGTTCGGCAGAAAACTGGACATGGTCTGTTCCGTGCACCCGTATGGGTAGGAGGTAAGGTACTCCAACGCGCCAAAGATTGTCCCCGCAACCGAAGGGCTCACGGAGATCTCGATGCCGCGAGCCGCGGGATTGGAGGTGACCGGGAACGTCAGATCCGCTTCCGACTGTCCCGTAGCCGATGACAGGGTTCCGGACTTCGATTCGGACAGTTCCACGCCGAACGGGTTCACGGGCAGCGTCAACTCGAGCGCGTCCGATTCCTCATCCGTCAGCGCCTTGCCCAGAAGCACAGCCTTGCCCGGAGCCTTTGCCCGTACGCGGAAATCGGCCTGCACCTCGCCGCGGCTGGGCACCGTCATGTCGCGCGTGGCGCCCTCTATCATCTCTATGCCTTTCACATCGAGTGAAATGCGAACCGTCTTCTGCTCTTCCAAATAATTCTGGACAATGGCCCGGATGGTGACCTCGTCGCCTTCCGTGAAGAATCGCGGCACCGCCAGCCGCAGAATCAGGTTTTTGCGGACGATGGTACGCTCGATCGCGCTGCCAACCTTCGTGTCAGCGGTGATGCCGCGCGCGGTAGCGCGCCACGTGGTGAGCGAATCCGGGTATTCCACCTTGGCTTCCGCGCGCCCGTTGGAGTTCGTGCGCAGATCGGCAATCCACCGGATCGTATCGGGAAACAGCTTCCGGATCTCCGGCTCGACAAACTGCTGCGGCTTCAACTGGGCTCGCGCCGCGGACTGACGGATGCGCGCCAACTGCATCCGCCGCTTTCCGGCTTCCCCGTAGAAGAAATAGTTGAGCGACGAGTCTGTACTCACCTGGTTGTAAGCCCTACCGTAAAAGAACGAAAGGATGTCCTGTGCGGCTTCGCGGCGAATAGCGTAAATCGCCTCGTCGACCACTCCGAGGCTGAACTCCGCCGCCACGGGCCGGCCCTGATGGTCGGTGGCCTCGATCATGAAGGTGCCGGATCCGCCGGGCTTGAATTGCGCTGCGGAAGATTTGATCGAGACCTTCATCTCCTGTTCCACCGGTGGAACTCGGACGCTCTTCGTTCCCTGGTAGAACTGGTTCTCACGAACAAACGTGGCCGTGACATAAAAGTTGGGAGCGAATTCCGCGCGGATCGGCATATCAATGGTGAACGCCGGTTGTTTGGCATGCACAAGCTGCGAGCTGTGAATGGTTCCGCGCTCGGCGGTCACCCAGACCCAGGCCTCGGGTACTCCTGTGACGATAAGCAGGCGAGCGACCTCGCCGCCGCGATACGACTTTTTGCTGGGAATAATCTCCACACGCTGAGACCGCGCGCCGTACCATTCGGTGCCCCCGCTCACCCATAGCCACGTTCGGTCCTGCACGGTGCGGCCCTCGGGCGTCGTCGAGCTTACGCGGGCGATGAGCGATCCCGCTCGAACCGCCAGCCCCGCGCGCGCATTTCCGCTGGCATCCGTCTGGCCGCTGGTGGACTGGAACAAGCTGCTTTCCTGCCCGTCTCGCTGCTCCATGAGCTCGACACGAAACGGAACGTTCGGAACCGCTTGCCCATCGTAGTTCCGCGCTTCAATCCGGAATACAGCCGTTTCACCGGGTTTATACACGTACTGTTCGGGCTCGATGTGCACAAAATACGGGCCGGCGGTCCCCAGTACGAATCCGGTCCCCGAAATCTCCCGGTTGGCGGCATCCGTGACGCGGGCCTCGATGCGATAGCGCAGATCGTGCGGAGCGGATTCACTCCGAAAACGGACGGTGAGCTTTCCAGCCGCGTCGAGAGTGCCGGTCTGTTCAAGGATCTGTTCGTTTCCAAACCCGTCGTCCTGGAACCGGGGATCCTCCGAGTCGAACTCGTCGGCATAGTAGGGAGGGAAGTATCGCGAGCGGTGAACGACCCACGTAACCTTGGCATTTGCCACCGGCTCGCCGAAATAGTAGCGCGCGTCGATGGTGGCCGAGGCTTCTTCGCCAAGTAGCACCCGGCTCTTTTCCGGCGTAACACGGACCTCGTATTCGGGCTTAAGATACTCTTCCACATGAAACCCGCCGCTTCCGATGTAGACCTCGCCGCTGCGCAGTTCCACCGAGTGATAGCCTAACGCCGAAGCCTCGGGCAGCTTGAACTCACCATGCACCGTTCCCATCGCCGACGGCGTCACATCGCGTCGAAAGACCGGCTTGCCCTCCGGATCCTGAATCTGCAACTGAATGGCGCTGCGAGGCGGAAGGCGGTAGCCTTCGGGCGATCTCAATCTGAGAATGGCGCGGAAATAAACCGTGTGACCCGGCCGGTAAACCGGGCGGTCCGTATAGATGTAAGCCGACATCTGCCGGTCCGTTCGCAAATTCCAACCGTAGAGTGCTCCGGCCGCGAAGTCGTCGCGGTAGGTGGCGAGCATCAGAACATTTTCGGGATTCGCTAAAGTGATGCCGGCTTCCGCCATGCCATCGTCGTTGGTTTCGAGTTGGGCTTGCTGCTTTTCCTCCGACCAGACAACGATCTGACATCCCTTCAAGGGAGCCCCTGTGGAGCGATCGACAACGCGCGCGCTGATTTTGCCCGGCGATCCTTTGGAAATGACGGCGAGATTCGTTACCGAGATGATAGTGTAAGCCTGTAAATTCCCGTTCGTCGCTTCCACCAGGTAGACACCCTTCTCTTTCACATCCACGGGTACGGTTTGGGAATCCCAGCGGTTTCCCCGCGGGACGCTCTGTGTCCAGACGGAAACGAGTTGCTGCTTGTTCAGCACCGGCACGTCCGCATATTCGGTAGCGGTGGCCGCGCCGCGCTGTACGCGCTGCTGACTCCGTTCAGCAAGCGCCGTTCGTATAATCCGGCGCGACTCGGCCGGATATTGCCGCCGTACGACGTTGCGAAGCCAGGTGCGCGACCGGTATTTCCAGAGATGGAACTGCTCCAAAACAGTCAGCTCGCGAGGAGGACGCGGAGGCTGGCCGCCAAACCGGTGAGGGTCGGGCAGGTTTGCGAAAAACTTTACCGGGTCCTTCACGCGATATACGCGAAATTGCAGCGTGTCGACGCCCTGCGCCCATAACCGGACGGTGGGCTTGTCGCCCGGAGCGAAAGTCTTCTCCGTGTTCAGCGAGAAGTACTCCCGCCCTTCGTCCAATTGCGCCACAGACGGCACGCCCAGCAACAGGAATGCTGCGCCAATGACTGCCGAACGAATCTGCATCAATGAGCCCCTCGAAGTATATTCCAACGATACACACCAAGAAAGTTGCTGTTGCCAGGCACCGGACGCCACCGGGGAGAGGGATGGTGATTGAGCTCAGCGAGCGCCGGGCGGCGAATCTCCCCTTTCTCTTCGCCAATGGGACCCGTATGATAAACGACGCGGTTCGACGAGTCCGGCTCCAGTTGACTCACCCCGATATAGATCATCAGGTGAAACGGGAGATCCTGTTCCAACTGACGGAAGAAAAGCAAGTCGCCGGGTACCGCCTGCTGAACGTCGCGCGTGATGAAGTGCGAGTTCAGCCGCATCAGCGTTTGTGCATCGGCAAACTCGGCGTATGCCGGCCCGTCGAGATCACCGGGCTCGAAGGGACCGGGAAGGATCCGGAACACCTTCGGTCCCAAGGGAGTATGCGGTAAGTGGTACTTCCCCACGTCGGGCGCGGAGGGCAGGAACGGAACGTCCAGCCTGTCCGCCCATTCGCCGTCATGCCGGCGCAGCGCTTCGCGATAGGCGAAGCGGGCCAACGCCGCGCAATCGTCCACTTCCGCCGATAGACCGGCGGGCTCGCGGAAATATTGCGCTTCGGCGATGAAACAAAACCATCGGCGAAAAGCGTCGCGGTCGTCGAAAGAGTCGAGACGTAGAAAGTCTGGTGTACCGTCGCCCGTGCGATCGCTAAAGAAAGGAACCGTCTCGATACGCAGACGAGCAGGAGCATATCCCGGAGCGCGCGCTTCCAGGAGCGCTGTTCCCGGCAGAATCCGCGCGTACACACTCGAACCGGCAACACGCACCGACCGTGCACCTTCCAACACTTTGAAGGAAGCCTTCAACTCCTCGCCGGACTGCGAGCGCACGCGCAAAGTCGAGCGCGAGAAGCCATCGGCAGGCAGACGCTCCAGCGAGGCCTCGAAAAGGAGTGACCCCGATCCTTCCCGAGAGCGTCCGGCCACAGCTACGGTTAGCGTGGCGGCCGCTGCGAGAGCTACTGCTACAAGCAGACGTGCGCGCCGGCGAGGCAGCTTCCGAAAACGAGCGAACGCCGGTTTCAACATCCCATCCATTCCTCGTTAAGCAAGCTGTATGACCGCCGTGACAACGGAAAGCGGCGGCATCTCGAACCGCAAGCCGGCCTTTGTGGTCTCAACCTGGTGCATGCGCGGCACGATTGTGTCCGGGTTCTCGAACGTGTTGCAGGCGTTCATATCCGCATGATGCAACAGACGTGCGGAGACGGACTTCACACCACGTCCTGGCAAAACACATTCGACGCGCGCCGGCTCATCAATTTTGGGGTTTACCGTCGTAACCACGACTTGCCCGCCGGCTCGCGACGCGGATATCGAGATGCCGAGCGGATCGTCGTCGCCGTTTTCCACCCGTACGGCGGTGGCGCCGCGGTGCGGCTTCGTCAACTCGAAAGCGTAATAGGTGGAGGTGCGAATGCACCGGTCTTCGTCCGTCAACAGCAGTGAGTGCAGCACGTTGGCGATTTGCGCGATGTTGCACATGATGAGTTTGTCCGCCTGGCGATGGAAGACGTTCAGCCCCAGCCCGGCGGCCACTGCACTGCGCATGGTGATCTGTTGCCATAGCTTGCCGTAGCGTTTCTCGTCCGCGGCCTCTATGCGGTCCCACACACCCCACTCGTCCACCATCAGCCCGATGTTGCCCACCGGGTCGAAACTGCGCAACAGCGCGTGCTGCTGGACGACGGCTTTCTCCAGATCCGCAAAACTGGATAACTGTTCGCGCGCCGTCTCGTTCGTGAATTTCGTCGCCGCGCTCTTGCCACTCGAATAGAAATGCATGGCGAACCCGTGCACCATAGCGAGCGACCGGTTCATCGACGAAAGAAACCGGCGGCTCCACTCCGTATCGTTGCGGTTCGGCCCGCACGCGATCAGGAATACTTTGGTGCCGCCGATGCCGCCCTCCGGAGTGAGGTAATTAGCGAAGCGGCGATAGTGGGTCGCGTACTCATCCGCGGTCATTCGCCCGCCGCAACCCCAGTTCTCGTTCCCGACACCCCAGTAGCGGACGCGGAACGGCTCCCTGGATCCGTTGGCGGCGCGCTCGCCGGAAAGCGTGCTGCCGTCGGGATAGTTGCAGTATTCCATCCAGTCGCGAAGTTCCTGCGGCGTGCCACTGCCGACATTGCCCGCCAGGTATGGCTCAGCTTCGATCAGGCGGCAGAAGTCAATGAATTCGTGCGTCCCGTAACTATTGTCTTCCGTGTACTGGCCCCACCACAGGTTCACGCGGCGCGGTCTCTTCTCCGCGGGGCCGATGCCGTCGCGCCAGTGGTAGTCGTCGGCGAAGCAGCCGCCAGGCCAACGCAGCACAGGTATGCCAAGCTGCCGCAAATATTCAACCGCCTGTTTCCGGTGGCCGCGGATATTGGGAATTTTCGAATCTCTGCCAACCCACAAGCCGCCATAAATGCAGGAGCCGAGGTGCTCGGCGAAATGTCCATGCAGAGCCGGGCGGATCGCGGCGATTTCCGAATCGGCGTGGACAACGAGTTTTCTTGTGCGTCCTTCGGCCGCCAACCCCTTTCGAGACGTGATGGCATGGAACAGCGGCCAGCCGGCCGCCGCGATCAGTTGGCGCCTGCCGATTCCCTGGCTGCCGCGGCGCTGTAGCGACTGTGGAGTCATGGTTCACCGCTCCCGCTGTCTTGTCATTCTCGCCCATATGCCGGCCAGCTTGTGTGCGGCGCGCACAGACAGGGGCCGCCGGAAGCGCTGGAACTCGCCTTGCAACATCCGGAAATCCGCCACCGCTTTTTCCGTCTTGGCTTCGAGGTGGTCCGCATGCGCCTGTAATGCTTCGATCTGCCCCTCCAGTTCATCGATGTACTTCCGGCCGGTCTCGTGGATCTCGCCGTTCGTATCGCAAAGCTGGCGGAACAGGCATTCGAGCTCGGCGATGCGGCGGTCCTTGGAAGTGAATAGCCGCCGCAGCGCGGGCAACGCCGAAGGGTATGGAGCCGGGGTGGGCGGGACGGGCAGGAGCGAAGCGGCTCTCCGGCGCAGTTCTTCGAACTCGGCCAGTAATTGCCTGACGCGCTTTCCGTCCGTTGGAGTACGCCGGCTGCTATCCCTCCAGGAACACCAGCGGCGCGAGCAGCCAGAAGCGGTGTAACGCCCGGCGATGATATCGCTGCGCTTGGCTACCGCGGCTGGCGAGTTCCATAAACGCGACAGCGGAGTTTCATACAAATTACCGATGGGCTCGGACAAAAAACAAAGATGCACATTCCCGTTTTCCGTCACGAAGAGCGTGGTCCACGGATTCGGGCAAAGCGCGAAGCCGTCTCCGCCGCAGTCGAACACGCCGCTCTCCGGATAGAGACCGCATTGCTCCTCTTCGAGAAACGAAGAGTCCAGGCCGTGCGCGGCAAACAGCACGCGAACTCCGCTGACACGGATCATTTGAAACGCGCCCCGATACCGGGCGAACGCGCTCTTCAGAACCGAGTGAAGCTCCCGCACTTCGGCCGGATCCAGGATGGCCTCGCGCTGCTCCAGTCCCGGTTCCCGCGACGAATTCTCCCGGTTGACCTCCATCGTCTGTAGGGCGATCTCGCCAATCCCGAGCCCCTTCATCAGCTCGAGATAGTCGGGGATCTCCCGGAAGTTCGACCGCATGATCACGAAAAACGAATCCAGAACCGGCATGGCGGCTCCAAGCCGCCGCTTCCATTCCTGGACATGCGCCACGTTCGCGAGAACCGTTGCGAGATTCGCTCCGCGGCGCAGCCGCGCAAAGGTGGCGGCGTGCGCCGCATCGATGGAGATGGTGACCGCGCGGAACGGCGTCCGGACCATCCGCTCGGCCCACACGTCGTCGATAAGCGTGCCATTTGTGCTGATGCTCAACAGCGGGCGGGCGGCCACCGAAGCGACGTCGTCCACAAGATCCTGGAACTCTGGAATGGCGAACACTTCGCCGCCTTGAATTCGCAGCGTATCCAGGTACGGATACATCGCCATGAATTCCCGGCGCAGTTCCCACCCGATGGCGGCGGGCCGCAGCAGGTTATCGCCGTTCTTTGCCTGATAGCAGTGAACGCAATGGAGGTTGCAGGCATTCCCCAGCACGATTCCAAGGCATCTTGGCTGCGAGAGCAGGTGGATGTGTTCCAGGTAGTACTCCACCTGGTTCAACCGCAGATTTTCGCGGTAAACCGCATCATCCGGTTGAACGGGGTTGGGGAATGCCCTCATGCAGCGCTACACTTGAGCTCCCGTCGCTACCCATTGGCCGGACTGTGCCGATTCGAGAACCGAGTCGCAAACACGCTGCGTCTGGAGCGCATTGCGGAAATCGGGCTGAGTCGGCTGTCCCGATTCGATGCCGGCCACGAAATCGGCCAGAGCGTTCAGAAACGTGTGCTCGTAGCCGATGGTGGTTCCGGGCACCCAATAGCGGCTCATATAAGGATGCTCCGAATTGGTCGTGTGAATCTTGCGCCAGCCGGTCAGGTGCGACTCCGTCTTCCTGCCGGACTGAAGCTGCTTGTACTCGAAGAACTGAAGATACTCCGGTTCCTCGAGGTCGAAGTAGATGCTGCCCTGCTCACCATTCAACTCGAACGTGTTGAAGTTCTTGCGCCCGCGCGCGTAACGCGTGGATTCGAACGTGCCCATCGAGCCGTTCGCAAACTCCGCCAGAAACATACAGGCGTCGTCTATTCCCACCGGCTGCCGCTTGCCCGTTTCCACATGCTCGCGCTCTTTCACGAAGGTTTCGGTTTTTGCGACGACCCTTGAGATCGCCCCATTCAGCCACATGGCGGTATCGATGGAATGAGCCAGAAGGTCGCCGGTAACCCCCGATCCGGCGACATCCACATCCAGGCGCCACAGCGCGGGCCCTCCCTGCGGCACGTCTTCCGAGATGGTCCAATCCTGCAAATACGTCGCGCGATAGTGAAATGGCCGGCCCGTGCGGCCCTCCTCGACAATCTGTTTCGCCAGCGAGATGGAAGGCACACGGCGGTAGTTAAACCAGACCATATTCGGGACGCCCGCGTTTTCCACGGTTCGCACCATCTCCTCGGCTTCGGCGGTATTCATGGCGAGAGGCTTCTCGCACAGCACCATCTTGCCGTTTTGCGCGGCCGCAATAGCAATATCGTGGTGTGTGTTATTGGGCGAGGCGATGTCGATCAGATCGATATCTTTCGCCTCCACGAGTTTTCGCCAGTCCGTCTCCACGCGCTCATAGCCCCAGGTTTCGGCGAACGCTTTTGCCTTCTCGGGCTTCCTCGCGCAAACCGCCTTCAGAACCGGGCGGCGCTCGACGGCAAAGAAATCGTTCAACCGCTTATAGGCATTCGAATGAGTCCGTCCCATGAAGCCGTAGCCGACCATTCCGACACGCAGTTCCTTCGCCATTTCCGATATCTCCCTTGGGGTTTGCGCTCAACCGTATTTTTCGACGAGCTGATCCAGCCTGGTTTTGCAGCGCGCCGTAGCTTCCCACGCATCGGGCCAGAAGCACAGATCGATGGTCCACCAGTCGTGCGACAGGCGAGCGGCCTTCACCAGTTCCGGCATAATGCTGTCGAAGTCGAGAACGCCCAATCCGAACGGCGGGTGCGCGGATGTCTCGTCGTTGCCTTCGGCGTCTTTGTGGCAGGTGTTGTCGGAGTCGATAACGTGAATATGATTGATGCGCCCGGAAAGGAACCGTATGAATTCCACCTGGCTGGGGAACGTCTCCTTTTCCCCTTCCTGCCGCACACCGTTTACGCCCACCATTTGCCCGTGGCACGTATCGTACTGAATGCCGAAATTGGCTTTATCCACCGCGTCGTGAATCCTCACGATATCGCCCGGCTTGTTGAACGCGAATCCCGGTTCGAATTCCCAGGTGACGTACTGTCCGGCATCCGCCGCGATATCGCTGCATGTTTTCCAGGTTCGAACCACGCGATCCATTGCCGTCTTGTAATCGATCTCGCGATGGATGGTTGGAGGCTGCACACAATCGACGCGGATGCCCTGGATCCCCACGTCGCGCGCGAACTCCGAGTTCTTCCGGAATTCGGAAATGTATTTTGTCTGATCGTCCGTGTTGATCAGCTTTTCCCCCCAAAGATTCGCAGCCATGCCGCTGAATCCAAGCCCCCGCTCCTTCATGCGCGCAGCGAGCTCCCGCCGCTCTGAGGCTTCCGGCATGGCCCCCGGCCAGTTGCCGTCAGGACCGCTCGGATTGCCGGGATTCGGATGAGGTGGGAACGCGCCAAGCTCCACACCATCGAATCCGAGGGCCTTCAGCTTTTCACACACGGTTTCAAAATCGATAGGATTGCTTGCATAGGGGCCGATGGTAAAGGCCCAGGAACCGATCGAAGTACGTTTGCTCAAACTATTCCTCCGCTGGTGCGTAAGATGCGGGGCACCAACTGTTACGGGTCCCGCACGATCAATACTGGAATATCGCAAATGGGTTGAATATACAAGCCGAACCGGACGGCTGGCAACGGCTTCATTTTCGGTTCCCTGCGCTCAAGCGATAGAATCGTTGTTGTTCGAAAATTAGATATCAGGGTCTTCTTTACATATCCATGAGAAAACGATTCATACCGCTAATCGTCTGTTTTACGGTTGCCGCCGCCGCGCAGGACGTCGGCATGGGCCGCCGGAAAGGAAGCGGAAAACGCTTCGAGGAACCTTACACGCTCAACGTTCAAACCCCGCACGTAAAGTGGGCCAACCCGCTGCCCGGCGGACCCATAAAACTGCTCGCCGTGCCGTCGGTCAGTGAGGGGCGCACTTTAGTGGAGCTGATGCAAAGGTTGTCGCTGGATGTGACGTCGGTCACCATCGACTCCGCCTTCGACAGAAATAAATGGACGATGTGCTTTGGACGCGACTACGGCGCCCGTGCCGAAAGAGGCGACCTGAGTCTGATCTATTCGTACCTGGAGCAGGAACTGACGTCAGCGAAGCATTTCGATACGATCCTGTTGCAACTGAACCACGGATGGGAGGTGCTCACACCCAAGTCCCGGGAGGCGCTTCTAAAGCGCGTTCGCGAAGGTGCCGGACTGGTGTTGCTGCGTCCCATGGAGAATGAGTTATCGCCGCTTGCGCCCGCTTCGGCGATCGCGCCTCCGTCCAGGCCATACAACGAAGTGGAACCTCCGTCTGCGCCGGCCGGCAAATGGAAGCGAATTGCGGAGCACTACGTTACGCGAGGGATACCGGTTGAAACCTTCCCATTCGAATACCTGGAGGAATACGCCTACCGCCCGGCTGCAGGAGCTACGGTGCTGATCGAATCGGAGACCGGCCGGCCTATCGCGGCCACGACCTCATTCGGCAAGGGGCGAATTGTAGCGTTCGGGTTCCACAATCACGGCCTGAGCTGGCAGATGCCGATGTCGGCGAAAGGCTTCGTTCCGGATCTTCAGTGGGAGTATTACTACGCCATGCTCTCGCGGGCGCTCATTTACACGGCGGGAAGAGAGCCGCAGGGCCAGTTCGTTCCGTCCGTCTGGCGGCTGAAAACCGCCGATGGGACGGTGAAGCGGTCCGGCAAAGGCCGTCCGCCTAAATCGCCGGTTACTGCGCCGGGGCTATACTTCCTCGAGCAGCAGTCCGCGTCCGATTTCGAGATTTCTGCCATTAAGCTTGGTGAGCTCGACAGGATTGAGCAACTCCAGACCGATGCCGGCGTAATTGGAGAAGGCCAGACGGTAAACGTCACCTGGAGCGCTGAGAAACCCGCGCGCGTCGAGTTGACGGATGGCTTCGGCCGCGTCATCGCCCGCTCGCAGGGTGTGAATAGTGCAGTGCTCAAGGCAGGCCGGCCGCTCACGCACTCCGGATTTATTTTGGTGACCGCGGGCACAGGCAGCGCCCGCCTTCCCGTGCAGTTCGCCGCATCCTCGCGCGAATGGAGCGACTACGAAGTGATCATGCCGTGGTATGGACCCGGTTCCTACCAGCCCTGGATTCCCGCCCTGGATGAGCAGTTCCGCCAATTCGGGCTTACCACGCTGGCACGCCCCGACCGGAACTTCAAAGTGATCGCCAGCGCGGGGCTGCACGATACCTTCGGCGTCTATGCGTATCGAAACCAGATGTACGTCGCCCGCAAGAACGCGTATGTGGAGACGAAAGACAAGAAATACCTGACGCGTGATGTCGTGCTGCAATCGCCGGATTTCGAGGCGAACCTGCGCCGCAATCTCGAAAAGAACCTGAAGCCGCTCGCGCCGCTGCACCCGCTCGCTTACTATTTGGCCGACGAATCGTCGCTAACCAGCTACACAGACCCCTTCGATGTCGATTGGTCACCGGAAACGCTGGCGGCGTTTCGCTTGTGGCTCCAGAAGGAGTATTCGTCCGTGGATGCGCTGAATGCATCCTGGGAGACTTCCTTCACCGGATGGAGCGACGTGGTTCCCATGACGACCGAGGAGGTGCAGAAACACGGTAACTACGCGCCGTGGACCGACCACCGCATTTTCATGGAACAGGATTTCGTGCGTGTGCTCGGCAGGGCGCGGGACATGGTTCGCGAGATCGACCCCGGAGCTCTTGCTTCCATTTCCGGCACGCAGGTACCCACCGCGCACAATGGCTGCAACTGGTACGAGATCAATCAACGCATGGATTATCTGCAACCCTATTCCGGCGGGAACCAGGACC
>DASTMK010000280.1:0-11649 GCA_035714225.1 Bryobacteraceae bacterium
CGGCGACTTCTGTGCTAACATCCTCGTTTTAAGAACTCTTCATTGCAGACGCGCTGAAGGACCTCCAGAACAGTACGGATATTAACTGCCGCTAGACCCTTGCGCGCCTGACATCGAAAACAGGGAAGGGGAATCATCGCGTGAAGGCATATGATGGCAAGGATATCCGGAATGTCGCCCTGATCGGTCACGGAAATTCAGGCAAGACATCCCTGGCAGCCGGCATGCTTTATACTACCGGCGCAACGAATCGTCTCACCAGCACGGTGGAGGGCAACACCATCACCGACTTTGACGATGAGGAGATACAGCGCCGGATCACCATCTCCACGGCCGTCGCTTATGCGGAGTGGAACAGATCGAAAATCAACCTGCTCGATTCCCCCGGATTCAATATCTTCATCAACGACACAAAAGCCGTCCTGGTGGCTGCCGACGCCGCCCTGGTGGTAGTGGACGGTGTGGCCGGTGTAGAAGTGCAGACCGAAAAGGTCTGGGGGTTCTGCCAGGAATTTGGCCTTCCCCGCGCCCTGTTCATCAATAAGCTGGACCGTGAACGCGCCAGCTTCGATCGCGCGCTCGAGAGCATCCACGAAGTGTTCGGACGCACCGCCATTCCCATCCAGTTGCCGGTCGGAGCCGAAAAGGATTTTCGCGGCGTCGTGGACTTGATCCGCATGAAGTGTTTCACCTATGAGCCGGGCGGCAATGGCAAGGGGAAGGAGACCAGCATACCTGCCGAATTGACCCAGGCGGCCGAAAGCGCGCACGAGGCGCTGGTGGAGATGGTTGCGGAAGGCAACGACGCGCTGATGGAGGAGTTCTTCGACAAGGGCACGCTTCCAGTGGACCGTATTGTCGAAGGATTGCGGCAGGCCATCCTCGATCAAAGGTTGTTCCCGGTGCTCTGCGGCGCAGCGATGCACAACATCGGTACGGACCTGGTGCTGGATTTCATCGTCGAGAATTTTCCCGCGCCCGTGGATCGCGGCGAAGTGAAAGGGCAGAACGCGGAAGGGCAGGAGGTCACGCGGAAAATCGCGGAAAGTGAGCCATTGTCTATTTTTGCCTTCAAAACAGTCGCCGATCCATTTGCGGGGCGTCTGACCTATTTCAAAGTGTACTCAGGCGTATTGAAAAACGACGCGAACCTGGCTAATGTCCGGACGGGCTCCACGGAACGCTTTGCCCATATCGGTTGTCTGCTGGGCAAGAACATCACGCCGGTAACGGAACTGCGCGCCGGCGACATCGGTGGAGTGGCCAAGCTGAAAGACACATTGACTGGCGACACTCTCACGGAAAAAGGGGTATCGGTGTCTTACCCCAAAGTGGAACTCCCGGAGCCTTCTATCGCCTACGCCATTGAAGCCAAGTCGCGCCAGGATGAGGACCGGATGGGCAACGCTCTGCAGCGAATTCTGGAAGAGGATGCTTCCCTGCGGTTCTACCGGGACCCTCAGACAAAGGAGTTTCTGTTGGCCGGCAGCGGACAGCAGCACCTGGAAGTGGTCGTCAGCCGGATGAAAAGGCGCTACAACGTGGACGTCGCCCTGAAAGCTCCGAAGATCCCCTACCGGGAAACGATACGGGGCACGGCAGACGTGCAAGGACGCCACAAGAAACAGACAGGAGGCCATGGGCAGTTCGGCGATTGCAAGATTCGGATGGAGCCGCTGCCGCGCGGCGAGAAATTCGAGTTCGTGAATGACATTTTTGGCGGAGCCATTCCCAAGCAGTACATCCCGGCTGTGGAAAAGGGCATACTGGAGGCCGCCGAACGCGGATACATGGCCGGATATCCCGTGGTGGATTTCAAAGTGAGCCTGTACGACGGCTCCTACCACGACGTCGATTCTTCGGAAATGGCTTTCAAACTGGCGGGCCGCAAAGCTTTCAAAGCGGCGATGGAACAGGCCAAACCAGCCTTGCTCGAACCGATCATGAACGTGGAGGTTTCCGCTCCGGTGGAATTCGCCGGCGATCTGATGGGCGACATGAATGGGCGGCGTGGCCGCATTTCCGGTATGGAAACCAAGGGCAACACGCAGATCATCCGCGCGCAGGTGCCGATGGCCGAGATGCTCAACTACCAGAATGATTTGATTTCCATGACGCAGGGACGTGCGTCGTTCACGATGGAATTCGACCACTACGACTTCGTCCCCGGCATGCAGTCCGAAAAGATTGTGGCCCAGGCACGGGCGGCCCAGGCCGGGGTTGAAGAAGAGGAAGAGTAAACCTCTTAAGATCTGGCATCCGTTCCGGGCATGTGATACTTTCAAGGAGCAAGAAACGAACAGTCTGGGCTAGCTGGTTGAGAGGGGACGGCTATGGGTCGCAAACACGTCTCATGGATGTTTTTGCTTGGGACTCTTCTGCAGTTTCACACCGCCGGCGCGCAATCGGCGGGGTTCGAATCCCTGACTCCACGGAAGGAAGTGACCGAATACTGGGTAATCGTCGGCACTCCCAGTGAAGTCTGGTCTATCCAGGACGGTGTGATCGCCTGCACCGGTAAACCATCCGGCTATTTGCGGAGCAAACGGAAATACAAGAACTACATCCTGCGTGCGGAATGGCGATTCGAGACCGAAGGCTGGTCTTCTGCGCCGCCGCGCTGGCCTAACGCGGGTTTTTTCATCCATGCGAGCGAGGAAGTAGGAAAAGTGTGGCCGAAGTCGTTTGTCGAAGTGCAAGGCCACTATGGTGAGGCGGGAAGTCTTTTTTCCGGCGGGATCAAGGGGGCGAAGCGCGGGCCGATTGTGAAGGACCGTGTTCCGTTCGGCGCATGGGACCGGTACGAGATAACGTCCAGGGACGGCACCGTAAAGGTTGTGCTCAATGATGTCCTGGTAAACGAAGGCTGGGGGGTGGACCCTCCCGAAGGCTACATCTGTCTGCAATCGGAAGGTTGGCCGGTGTTCTACCGGAATATTGAGATCAAGGTTCTGCCCGACTGAGATGCGGCCGGCAGCGAGAGGGACACATGGGAAATTATCTCGACAGGCGAAGGCTTCTACTGAGCGGAGCGGCAGTGGCGGCTTCCTCGTCCATGACTGCTCAGGATCAGGAGATCCGCGCGGCATTTATCGGCGTAGGCGTTCGCGGCGGAGGTCTGCTGAAGCAAGCTATTGGACAACAAGCCGTCCGAATCTCCGCAATCTGCGACATCGACGGGCAAACTCGCGATCAGGCGCTGAGCTTGAGTGCCCGCGATAACCCCAAGTCGTTGACGGAATGGCGTGCCGTGCTGGACCTCAAAGACGTGGATGCCGTTTTCATCGGCACGCCGTGCGATTTACATGCCGAGATGGCGGCCGCATGCCTCGAAGCTGGCAAGTACGTGTATTGCGAGAAGCCGCTTGCGGTTACCGCCGAGGGAGTCGACCGGGTACTGCGTGCCGCGCGGCGATCCAAGACTTTTCTCCAGATCGGCCAGCAATTGCGTTATTTTCCGTCGATGCGGGAAGCGATTCGCCAGATCCACGAAGGCATCGCCGGCAAGACTTATATCATCAAGGCGCATCGCCACGGGGGACGCAGCCGTCCGCGCGGCGGCGAAGCCGGGCCGACACCGCGGCAGGCGACTCGCACTGCCTGGTACGCGGACGTGAAGCGCTCCGGTGACTTGATCGTCGAAAACGCGGTTCATAACATCGACGCATGCAATTGGATCGCAAACAGCCGGCCCGTTAGTGCGTATGGGCACGGCAAAAAGTACTTTCCCCAGCCGATTTCGCCGGGTAAGGTGATGATGGACGGTTTCAGTGTGGAATACATCTATGAGAACGACATGCACTGCGACTACAGCCAGATCAGCTTTCACCCCCGTCATCTGAAGGCACTGCCAAGCGGAATGTGGTACACCGTGTTCGGAGAAAAGGGCAGCGTGTACCTGACACACTCTTCGGCAACTTATTACGACCTATTCGCCGAGAACGAACCGCGCAACCTTCTACCTGAGAACACCAGCGAAAGCGACACGGCAACCGCCGATTTCTTCGCCTGCATTCGGGAGAAGCGCCAACCGTTTGCCGACGTTCGAGTGGGCGCGGTGGCGGCGCTGACCGCCATCATGGGGCGTGAAGCCATCTACAAGGGCCGAAGCGTTTCGTGGAAGGACCTGGGCGTCGAAGTATAGACGGATTCTCACGCCGGTGCCCGGTTGGGAGCAAACAATGAAGACACTGTTTATCGCGCTCGCGATCCTCGTGCCCGCTTGTGTGCCCGTTCCGGCCCAGGCCCAGCGGCCGGCGGAGCGCGGCCTGGGGCCCGGATGGGTGCCGTTGTTCAATGGGAAAGATTTGACCGGTTGGAAAGTGGTGGGGCCTGAACGCTGGATCGTCGAGGACGGCACAATCCTCGGCGAAGGCATCCACGGCAAAGATGGATTTCTAAAGACTGAAAAAACCTATAAGGATTTTCACGCCTATCTTCGATTCAAGTGCGAGACGCCGAATAACAGCGGCTTTTTCTATCACTCTGACATTGAGGAGGACATCAGCAAAATTCGATTTATCCAGGTGGAAATATCGAGTAGCATCGGCGGCCATACTGGTGGCCTGCATGGCGATCACACTCCCGAAACCAAGGGACGCGGCTGGATCGTCTGGCCGGCACCGGAACTCGAAACCGTGATCCGGCCGTTCGACTGGAACGAGATGTTGGTCATGGTGGAGGGAAAACGCACCCGCACCTACTTGAACGGCGTACCAATGATTGACTTCACTTTCCCCGATCCGCGAAATACGGACGGCATTATTGCTCTACAGATCCATGCGGGCAAGCCTTCGCGGATTCGCTTCAAAGATATCTGGATTCGAGATCTGACGGTACGCTGAGTCCAGGGAGTGCTGTCTGATTCCGACCGCTCGCTCACGCTCGCGGCTCTGTCACAAGTCCTGCATTATCAACAACGCTTTTCTGAGCCACGACCGTGAGGGAGTGGTCTAACCGGTCACGGGCTGTATCGCATCCCGTAAACGGCCGCTTTGCCAAGCGACTCACCCAAAACCAGCAATATCAGATCGTGCTTTGGGTCGTATACCATTGCCCGGTTCTGCCCGGCGGCTCCGCGCGGCGCCCTGCCCGCGAAAGAGGCCGCGACCCTGCGCCACCTGTTCTCGTCCGGCGAATAGGCCCACAGCGCCAGAACGCTGCGGTCTTCGGGAGCCGGCGAACTGATGAGCAGGACATCCGCCGCTGGAAGATAGACGGCTTCACGACTGGCTGCGGGGCTGCCTCCTGCCGGTTCCAAATGAATCCAGCGCCGCGTGCGGAAATCGAACGCCCACAACTCATTCCGCCGGGCTCCCCCGCCGTGCAACATCAGGCGGTCGCGCTTGGTGTCATAGGCAAGGCTGGTCAACTCATAAAGGTTTTGTGGCGATGGCTGCTCGCTTCCCAGGCGGGTCCAGCGTTTCCCGGTCAGGTTGAACAGGTACACAGTGTTATCCACCGGCGGGTCCTGGGGGCTCCATGGACGTTGGTAGCCGGCATCGTTCAACCGTGACCGCCAATTGACGTTGACCCCCATGACACCGTGGGGCGTGCTGACCAGCGTGTCCACTCCCAGCGGAGCGGGTCCTGCGAGCTCCCATCTGCCGGATTGGGTATCGTAGCTGAACGTTGCCTGGCGTGTGTAGGAGGACGGAGTCTGCACGACCGCGTCGGGTGCGACAGTCCGCTTCGCCGGGTAGTCTCGTAACGCTTCCGGGTCGTATCCGGTTGTCAGGCGGATCGCGATGACCATGATCATTTTCCCGCTGACAGGATCGTGGGCGTAGATGCTCCGTCCGTGTTCCGTCCATGGAGATCCGCGGAAAGTGACACCGGCGGAGCGCACTCCCAGGTCCCAGGCCCGCTCGGGAAACTCAGGAGCATCATCGGCGAAACGCCATCGGTTTGTTTCGGGACTATATGCATCCACGTCGCTGCCGCCATAACCGCAGTGGCCTCCACCCCAGTAGAGGATTTCGCCGCGCGCGGTATCGAATGTAGCCGAGCCCCAGGTACGGACCGGCGCGCTTTCCTGAGTGTTGTTGAGCAATACCCACTGGTTCAACGGTAGCGAGTCGAGGCGGGCACTCGCGGATGGCTTATTCGCGTTCACCCGCTTCGCGATCGGCTCATGCCGCACCGCAGCAGGCTTGACAGCGGCCCTGAGGGCCTTGGAATCGATCCGGAACCCGTAGGTCGTACGAACCGGATAAAGCACGTTGCAGGTCATCCGGTCATCCGGCCTGCGGTTATTCGTCAGCAGCACAATCAACCGCTTGTCCGAAGCAATATCGGCGGTGATGTAGAAACCTGCCGGAACTTTGGCGTCCAGTTCCCACCACCGGTCGGCGGCCGCATCGTATGCCCACATGTCCGTCAGGTCGCGTTGGTTGTAGCCGCCGCCAATGATGACCCAGCCCGTTTCGGGATCGTATACGGTGAAGTGTCCCGCGCGGCCTTGGGGTCCCGCGGGTGCCTTGGATACTCGCCATGACCGCGTTTTCATGTCATACAGCCACGTATCCGCCAGGAAATGACTCTGACCGTCGCCGCCGAACAGCACGAGCACGCCATTGCGCGTGTCCGCCACCATTCGTGTATTCATGCGTGGCGGCGGCTGCACACCCGCAGGCAGCAGGAGCCAGTCGCGGTCCCGAAGAACCCAGGTTCCGGTGTAGCCGGTAAGGTTGCCGCTCCGGTCGCTTTCCGCGACATGGCCGCCTCCGAACAGAACCATTTCGCCGTTGACTGAATCATACGCCAGCGAGCCGCCCACTACGGGGGGTGGAGAGTGGAGCGGACGCAAGTCCGTCCAGCGCCTCCCGGCCGTATCGTAGGCGGCCGTCAGCCCGCCCGTAAAGTACAGGAGCGACTTCATCCGCGGATGCCAGGCAACCTGATCGAAGACGATGTTCAGATCGGGACGAGGCACACCCGGGGCATCATTTGTGGCACCGCGCAGCACCGTGCGCTCACTCCCGCTGGTGATCGCTGAGTACGTCCGTGGAACATAGGCCAGCGGCAGCTTCCGGCTCCACTCCCGCTCGCGCGACTTCGGCAGTTGATTCTGCCAGCGGCCAATACCAGGGTCGAATGCGACGACGTCGTATTCAGGGACTTCCATCAATGGATGTTCCTGAAGGAATTCGGGATCGTGATCGAAGAATCCCCACAAAAAGAAGGCGCCGGCATCGGGCGCATAACGAACCGCGCTGCCCCGGCGTCCTCCGGAGGGATCCCGGACCAGTTCCACCCATTGATTCGGCGGAGTGTCGGCGGCCATGGCAATCATGGCAGACACAAGTAAAGAAACAAGGCGCAGCCACATAACGATTGATGATACGACGCTGTTACTTAATCTCACGCATAGCTTCCAGTTCCGCCCGCACTCGAGCGATGGTGTCGCCATATTCGGCAGGAGCGGCCTTAACAAGGAACGTCTCGAAACATTCGCGGGCGCGAGTGTTGGCGCCCGTCATCCTGTAGATCCGCCCCAGGTTGAGATAGGCCTCCAGAAGATTCGGGTCAAAATGGACAGCTTTCTCGAAGTGACCGCGTGCCGCGATCATGTCTTGTCTCCGAACAGCGACGAGACCAAGACCGTTATACGTCAGAGCATACTCTTCCCCCGAAGCCAGACACCATTGGAAAACGCGTTCGGCATCCCTGGTCCTCTCCATGTCCAAATAAATCAATCCGAGATCGCTCAGGCTTTCGCAATCCGTGGGGTTCAACTGCGCCGCTCTTTCATAAGCCACAACCGCCTCTTCCCGGCGCCCCTGCTGGAGGTACAAGTGACCAAGGCGGGCGTAGATCCAGGCAGTACGAACACCATTCCGAATCCCGTCCTGGTAGAGTTGCATGGCCTCTTTCAGACGTTTCGCCCTCTGGTATTCATCTCCCAGGTGCAGGTAGACCGTCGGGTTGACCGGATCTTTTGCCAGCGCCTGGCGCAACCAGCCAAGCCGCAGGGCCGCGGGGGCCGGGGCATCCGGCGAAACCGCCAGGTGAAGCAACTTCATCAGCTCGAGCCGGTCCTTCGGATCGACTCCTTCGCCCGTCAGCCGATACTCCTGCTGAGCCATACCCGCCGAATAACCCAGGGACTTCAATTGCTCCATGGTGCGTTGGTCAACCACCACCGTTCCTACGATTTCCGGATTTCTGTTGCCGGAAGGTCCGGCGAACTCCGCCAGCCTGGCCTCCATCTCTCGCACTTCGTTGGGGTGATCCGCGATGACGTTCCTGGTTTCTGCCGGATCTTGCACCAGGTCATACAACTCCGGCTTTGGCGCGCGGATATATTTCCATTGGTTCGTACGGATGCCTCTCAGTTCCGTCCATCCCATGTTGATCTTAGGGAACAGAGTCTCGGCATAAGAGTAAGTCGCGGGCAGTTGCTTCCCCATGAGAGTGGGAGCGAGGCTGATGCCTTGCACGCCGGCCGGAGCCTGACTACCCATCAGATCGAGAATTGTCGGCAGTATGTCGATGCTTCTCGCCTGCTGCTTCAGCCGTTGACCCGGCGGAATACCGGGGCCGGCAATGATGAATACGAGCCGCAATGTCGAATCGTAGAGGAAGACTCCGTGTGTGTACTCCCCATGTTCCGACAGGCTCTCTCCATGGTCCGATAAGACTACGATCAGAGTATCTTCCGGTGACGACTTTCGCCCTACGGCATCGAACAGCCGTCCCAATTGCTGATCCGTGTAAGCTACCTCACCGTCATAACGCCGGCCCGCGTATTTCTCCCGAAAAGGAGATGGCGGATCGTACGGCGAGTGCGGATCGAAAACATGCACCCAGATGAAGAAAGGCTTCCCCGATTGCGAATTGAGCCATCCAAGTGCGCGATCGACTACCTCTCCGGCGCGGCGTTCTGGAAGCTCACTCCCCATGCCGCTTGCAGCCGGTTTCGGCATCTGGTCGTCGTAGACTCTGAACCCGCGATGGAAGCCGAAGCCTTTCTTCAGCACGGAGGCTCCGACAAATGCGGCAGTATCCCACCCCCGGCTTTGCAGGGTCTCGGCGAGAACCGGGCTCGAGGATGGGAGAACGAATCCTCCGGTATCCCGAACTTTGTGGACTGTCGGATTTTGGCCGGTAAATATACTCGCGTGAGACGGAGCGGTCAGCGGAGTCTGGGCGATAGCGTTCTCGAATAGAGCCCCTTTCCTGGCCAGACTGTCCAGATTTGGCGTCTGGTTATCCGGATGGCCGTAGCAGCCGAGCCTGTCAGGACGAAGGGTGTCGATAGTCACCAGAACGACGTTGAGTTGCCGAACGGTCTTTTGCTCCGGCGGCCGGCACGAAAGGGAGGTGAATACCGCCGCCGCGCACAGCAGTACCCCCAACTTGCTCATGTCCACCGCCCGTCGAGCGCAGTACGCGCGGCCGGTCGAACCTACCATGTCAGCCGTAGAGTGAGTTGCAATTCACGTGCCGGCTGACCGCTGTTAAATGTGTTCAGTACTCCGTTACTTCCCACGCTGTTAGGATTACCAGGGGCATTCAGCACGTTGAAGAAATCTGCATTGAATCGGACCCTGACTTGCTCTCCGAATGCAATCGTCTTGAACAGCGAAGCGTCCAAGCCCCACTGCCGGACGCTGGGCAGATACTGGTTCCGCCATGGATGCAGGTTGTCGTTGAAGGTTGTGCGCTGCACCGTGCCGTTTTCGAGCGGAATCCAGACCGTGTTCGTGTCCCAGAAGGAAGCGACATTGGTATTCGCCGGCGCATTGGGTGGCAGCACCGTAGAGCCCCATGGAATCAACGGCTGTGCCGCCGGTTTGTAATTGTCCGGCACGCCCATAATACCGTTAGGCTTTCCGGATGCATCGTGGCTGTTGATCTGGCTTGCGGGAATGTATCCGTTCCACCAAAGGTAGCCTGGCCGGCAGGCGCCGCTGCGGCAATCCTCGATGGGATACTGGTAGCCATAAAGCTCGACCTTGTCCCCAGTCGGATAAACTCCTGTCGGCAATGCGAAGTAAGTGCTGCGCAGTGAGCCCATGCCGGCGATCTGCCATCCGCCGATAAGTTTGTCCAGCATGCCGCTGGAATTGCGTCCCAACGCTTTGCCCCGGCCGAAGGGCAGGTCCGCAATCCAATTCCATCGAAGCCGGTGTTTTGGAACATCCGCGTCCCGGCGGTAGTGCAGCAAACGTGCGCGCTCGTGAAAATCCGCCGGCACCGCACCCGGAAGATACGAGTTCAGTTCGGGAACACTGATTCGCCACTGCTCACCACCCGCTTCGAGAGCGTTCCCGACGTTGTAGAACAGTTGGAAGCCGTAGCCGCCGCTGTAGCGGCGTTCGACTTCGAGCGTGACACCGCTGAAATTGCCCCAACCGTCCTTGCGGTATTCCTGTACCGTGCCGTATACCGTCTGGTCATAAAAGCGGCGGGCCACGTTGGCGTACTCGCCGGTGGGCAGCAACTGTCTTTGGGTCGCGTACCAGATGTACTCGGGAGTCGCGCCATTGTAATCGTAGAGCAGCTCGAGATTGCTGGTGTGATTGCCGACATACGACGCACGCACGACGGTGTTCGGTATGACTTCCTTTTCCAGGGTCAGGTTCCAGTCGTGGACTCGCGTATCCGGCTGGTTCTGTGCAAAATAGCTTGCAAATGGCGATCCCCGAACGATTGAACTCACGTTCGACAGGCTGATCGCGTCCCCGCTGTTCACACCCGCGACGATGGTCGGCGCCGACCTCATATAGTAGTTGGCAATCCCATCCGGCGAAAGAGCGGAGTCGTTTATGTTGCTGGTCAAACGCGCATAATAGGGCGCATTCGAGCGCTGTTGCGCGGTCCAGGCACGGAGCGGAATCGTAAAATGTGAGATCCGGTAGCCGCCGCGGAGCACCATCGGCCTGTCATTACTTCCGAACCGGTATGCGAATCCTGCCCGCGGACCGAAATTCGTTTTCGGGACCCTGTAAAGAGACTTCGGAAGTCCGGCTTCTTCATAACCGATGAACTTCACGCCCAGCGATTGCATTCTCTCGACCACTGAAGGGAGAGTCGCTCCAAGACGGTACATCGTCTCCAGATCGGAGCCCAGTACGATCGCCCTCTGTGTGGGATCGAACGAAGTCAACAGGTTGCTGACCTCACGGTTGGCCGGCCAGTAATCGTAGCGCAAGCCGAGGTTCAGAGTCAGCCGTGAGTTCACCTTGAAATTGTCCTGGAAGTAGAGGGCATACTCCTGCGCCCGCATCTTAAACAACGGATGACCGAGCTGCACGTAGTAGTTCATCAATCCCAGATAACTGCTGGCCAGGTTGTAGCCGGTCTGCTGCGTCGGGAGCGGGTTATTGCGGGAAGTCGTCGGGTCGTATAGAGAAGTGAAAATGCTGGAGCCATTCGCCTGGCCTTGCGTGTATTGTTGCTCCGGAAGCGTATCCAGCTTGTCCCATCGATAGTGGAAACCAAACTGGAATTCGTGCCTGCCTACAATTTTCGTGGCGTTATCGTCAATGATGTAGAAGGCGAACGGAGTTGTCTGCGTGTTCTCCGTTTCAAAGTCCATGTCCAGGCCGTGACTATAGAGAGCGGGCCAGCCGGCCACGTTGTTAGGATTCGGAATCCCCAACTGGTCGGACCATCGGGTATTCGGGTCGCCGGTACCCGAAC
>DASTMK010000281.1:0-7098 GCA_035714225.1 Bryobacteraceae bacterium
CCCCTGTTTCGCCATCGTCAGCTCTACCGGACTGGCATCGGACGTCCCCTTTTTCTCGCCCGATTCCTTGTTGTCTGATTTTGCTTTGCCGCGTTCGGATGCCGCAGCCATCCAGGGGAAAAAGCTGAACTTCTGGTTCAGCAGGTAGATGCCCGGACCCAGAACGAGTATCAAGGCCAGGACCGCGTAAACTCTCGCACGAAGGCTCATAACGCGAATCTCCCGGGACAATGCGGTAGGTGCGCCGCAATTCGAACAGGTATCCAGTTGCTATCTGCGATAGACACCAGCAAGACGAAAAAGTTAGGCCGGGAGTTCCGTCGATTTTTGGATGTTCGAGCGTTAACGGGTGACTTCGCTTCGCCGCACCTGCACCCTGCGCCGGTTCTTCTCCAGATTCCCGGCAGCCTTGGCGCGTGCCTCGTCGCTGATCTTTATATTATTGACGACACGGCGGGCGCCCGCCGCTTTGGCCAGGCGGGTAGCGGTGCCTTTATGCTGGACGACATTCGTGCGCCCCTCGATGGTGGCCACCCCGCCCTGCACCCGCACCGTAAAGTTGTTGGTGGAAATTTTGGAGCGCGCGAACCGCTGGCGGATGGAAGCCTCGATCTGCGCATCCGGAGCCACTGCTGCCGCGCCGCCCTGCCGGGAATGTTTCGCTGTCTTGCTCTGAGCCGCCAGGGGAAGAAAGCAGATAAGAATCAGCGCGATCGCGGAAAAGGTTCGCTTCAAAGCGGGGTCCTCCAACAACTAGTGCCCGGAAGCGGGAAAGGTTCTCCCGGAAGCCGTTGCCTTAGCCGGGCAACACTTCCAGCATGCGATCCACGTCATCGGGGCTGATGTAAAAATGCGGGGACGTGCGCACCCAGCCCTGCCGCGGCGCCGCAATGATCCCACGCTCTTTCAGGCGGTGGACGATCGCGCGCGCGTCCACTTCGGGATGGCGGAAGCTCACGATTCCCGCTCCGTTGGCGGGAGTCCGCACTCCGAGTACTTCGCATCCTTTTCGCCTGGCGCCCTCGGCGATGCGGTCCCCCAATGCCTGTACGTGCGGGGCAATCCGCTCGACGCCTACTTCGAGCAGAAACTCCATTGCAGCCCGAAGCCCGAAGCAGCCGATGGTGTTCAGCGTCCCACACTCATAGCGGCCCGCGTCCGGCCGGAGCGACATGTCACGGGAAGCGTAGTCGGCATAGCGGGCAACGTTCGTCCATCCGAACTCCACCGGATCGACGCGATCCTGTAACTCGCGGCGGATGTAAAGAATTCCGCAACCCTCGGGCCCAAGCAGCCACTTGTGGCCATCCGCCGCTAAGGCATCGATGTGACAGGCATTTACGTCCAGCGGGAAGGCGCCCAAGCCCTGAATGGCGTCCACGAAGAAAGTGGCCCCCTGGCGATGGCAGATCTCGCCAATGGCCTGGAGATCCGCCCGGTGGCCGCTAAGATACTGGACGAAGCTGATGGCCAGGAGCCGCGCGCCGCGCGTGGCCTCATTAATCCGGTCCAGCGGATCAGTCGCGGAAAGCCACTCCACGCGCACACCCCGGCTCTCCAGCCGCTTCCAGGGAAAGTAGTTAGCGGGAAACTCCTCCTCGAACGCCACCACTTTGTCCCCCGCGCGCCAATCCAAACCGATGGCCACGGTGGCGATGCCTTCCGAGGTATTTTTTACAATTGCAATCTCTTCGCGCTCCGCCCCAAGGAGCTGTGCCGCGGCTCTCCGGACGCCTTCGTAGGCGTCCAGCCACTCGTCATAGTGGTAAGAGCCGTAAAGCAACGCGTCGTCGGCCAGTTCGTGCATGGCTTCGGCCGCGGCGCGGCAAAGCGGCGCGACCGCGGCGTGGTTCAGGTAAGTCAGGTGCCCGGTGACCGGAAATTCAGCCCGGTAACGGCTCCAGATCGCCTGCTGTTCAATTTTTGAGCTGGTTTCGAAACCCATTTTCCCCAAAATGCGTTAACTAAATTAAGGCTGCCTGTGATCCATCCTGTATGGTGGCCTATAATAGCAGGTAGAGGTTCCGGGGAAGGAGTTCCCATGCAGCGTGCTTTTTCGTTTCACCTTGGCTTGGCGCTCGCCCTGAGCTTGCTGGTTCCGAACGCCGGCTTTGCCAAAGACAAGAAAAAAGATCCGGAAGAAATCGGGAATCGCGATGTTGGCAAAGGTGTCAACTTCTATTCTCTCGAAAAAGAGATCGGGCTTGGCAAGCAGCTCGCCCAGGAAATCGAGCGGCAGGCCAAGATTGTTGACGATCCTGTCATCGCCGAGTACGTAAACCGCATCGGCCAGAACCTGGTCCGCAATTCAGATGCACAGGTTCCCTTCACCATCAAGGTGATCGATGGCGAAGAGGTGAATGCGTTTGCGCTTCCCGGTGGATTTTTCTTCGTCAACTCGGGATTGATCCTGCGCGCGGAGTCGGAAGCTGAACTGGCCGGCGTGATGGCTCATGAAATCGCTCATGTGGCCGCTCGCCATGGCACCCGTCAGGCAACCCGCGGCCAATTGGTGAATCTGGCTACCATCCCGCTGATCTTCATGGGCGGTTGGACGGGATACGGTGTCCGCCAGGGCGCCAGCGTGCTGATCCCGATCGGCTTTTTGAGGTTTTCGCGCGGCTTTGAAGAAGAGGCGGACCTGCTGGGCCTCCAGTACCTTTACAAAGCCGGCTATGACCCCACGGCTTTCGTGGATTTCTTCGAGAAAATTCAATCCGATGAAAAGCGAAAGCCCGGCACCATGGCAAAGGTGTTTTCCACGCACCCCATGACCGAGGACCGGATCAAGAACTCCCAGCAGAACATCGCGGAGATTCTCGCCGCCAAACCTGAGTACGTGGTGAGTACTTCGGAGTTTGAGAACGTCAAAGCACGGCTATCGGCATTACAAAACCGGCGGAAGATCGACGATAAGGACGACAAGAGCCGTCCCACGCTGCGCCGGACTCCCGGCAGCGGCCCCATCGGCGACGATGAAGAGAAACAGAAGCCCGATGAGGATGAGCGCCCGACTTTAAAGCGCCGGTAAGTTTTCTCTCCCCGCAAGCTGCATCAGGCCCACGCCCGAATCTCAAGGGTGGGGGCCTTGTTGCATTCAGGCCCCTGTATCCGGCAGGCGGTGAAACTCGCCGCTCTTTCCCCCGGTTTTCTCGAGCAGCCGGAGATCGGTTATCTCGATGGCCTTGTCCAGCGCCTTGGTCATGTCGTACACCGTCAGCGCGGCAATCGCAGCCGCCGTCATCGCCTCCATTTCCACTCCGGTCGGTCCCGTTGTAGTAGCGCTGGCTACAATCCGTACGCCTGCCTCCTCCACACCGATATCCACATCGACGTGCGACAACAGCAGCGGATGACACAGCGGGATCAGTTCCGCGGTCTTCTTGGCAGCCATAATGCCAGCCAGGCGCGCTACCTCCAATGGATCGCCCTTCGGGTTCTCCGGCAGTTTCTTCAGAACGTCCGCGCGAATGCGTATGAATGCATGCGCCCGTGCGGTACGCCTGGTGTTCTGTTTGGCAGAAACATCCACCATGCGGGCGCTGCCCGCCTCATCAAAATGCGATAAATCGGAACTCATTTCAGAAACACCTGAATCAGGTCACCGGCTTTCCACGATTCCCGCTCCGCATCAGCCACCAGAAACGCGTTCGCCCGGGAGAGCGCCGGAACGTCGCTCGATCCCTGCCAGGGGATCGGTGTTATTTCTGCGGTTCCGTCGGAGAGGTGAGCGGGAAGGAAGCGGGTCAGCCCGGGTTTATGGGTAAATTCCCGCGTGAGCCGCGCCAGGGTCAACGGCAGCGGACTCTCCGTTTGTCCGCCCAGCAGATCCAGCGCCGCGCGCGCGAAGACTTCGAACGTCACCATCGTGGAAGCGGGGTTGCCTGGCAGTCCGAAAAAAAACGTGCCGCGCGCGCGCCCGAACACCAGCGGCTGGCCAGGCTGAATACGGACGCGGTCGAAATAGAACTCCGCATCATGCCGGGCCAGGGCCTGCTCCACAACGTCGTATTTCCCCGCGGACACGCCGCCGGATATCAGCAGCAGGTCGTAGTCGAGGCCCTCCCCAACCAGGTTGGCGGTCATGTCCAATTGATCTTTCGCCACCGGAAGAATGGAGGGAACCCCGCCGGCGCGCCGCACCTGGGCCGCCAGCGAATAGGCGTTGGAGTTGCGGATTTGTTGCGGTAGTACGGGCTCCTTCACTTCCACAATTTCATTGCCGGTCGCCAGAATCGCCACTCGCGGCCGTTTGTACACGCGGACGCGCACGTGCCCCGTCGACGCCAACAAGGCAACCTCGGCGAACCCGGCGCGAACCCCCTTGGCGGCAAGCACATCTCCGGCCTTAGCCTCCGAGCCCTGAAAATTGACGAACTCGCCGGAACGAACCGTGCGCCCGGTGCGGATTGTCGTCCCGTCACGTACCGCATGTTCCACCATGAGAACCGCGTCCGCCCCGGCAGGCAGCGGGGCTCCGGTCATGATCTCAATCGCTTGCCCGCTTCCCACGGCGACCGCGGAGACATCCCCCGCGGCCACTTCTCCAATCACCGTCACCTCGCCCGGCAGGTCCTGCGAACGGATAGCGAAGCCGTCCCGCACGGAACGCGCCAGAGGGGGATAGTCGCGGTCGGCGCAGATGTCCTCGGCCAGCACGCGGCCTTGCACATCTGCCAGGCTGGCGTCCTGCGAAGGAATATCACCGATTGCCCCGCGAATTCGCTCGAATACGCACTGGCGGGCATCCTCAAAGCTCAAAGTGGCCACAAACGCATTCTACCTGCCGGTTGGCATAATGATTAGCGGATGCTGAAACTCACCTGGAAACAGGCGGCGGCGTGGCGCGTTCGGAGTCACCATCTCGACCGGCGCGCGCCCGCCGGCAGCATGCTCGCCGTCGCCAGCCGCCTCTGCGGTTTGCACGCGCAGGTGATGTCCTCCGCCGAGCTAACCGTATGGGCCAGGGTCGAAGACCTCGACCGGCAGGCCGTTCAACGCGCTCTGTGGGAAGACCGGACGCTCGTCAAAACCTGGGCCATGCGGGGCACGCTGCACCTGCTTCCCGCCGGCGAGTTGCCCCTGTGGCACGCCGCCCTCAGCACGAGCCGCCGGTATCTGAAACCTGCCTTGTGGCAGAAGTATTTCGGGATCACGATCGAAGAGCTCGACCGGCTGACGGAAGCTATTGCCGCCGCGCTGGACGGCCGCTTGATGACACGGGGCGAGCTGGTGGAGGAGGTGGCGCGTCTCACCGGGTCGCCGGAACTCGGCGTCAAGCTCGCGGAAAGCAGTTGGGGAACAATTCTAAAACCGGCCGCCTTCACCGGCCGTTTGTGCTTCGGCCCTAGCCTGGGGCAGCGCGTCCGGTTCACGCATCCCGATACCTGGCTGGCGAAGACGCTGCCTCCCGTCGATTCGCAGACCGCGATGGCCGGTGTTACTCGCCGCTTTTTGTCGGCCTACGGTCCGGCAACGCATCATGACCTCGCACGCTGGTGGAACGGCGGCGGCGTTTCCACCGCCCGGCAGTGGATTGCCGCTCTCGGCGACGAGGTGTCCGCGGTCGACCTCGAAGGCGACCGGGCCTGGATGCTGGCGGCTGACGCGCGCGAAATCCGCGAGCTTCCACCCAACCGGTCCGTCCGCCTGCTGCCCGCCTTCGATCAGTACATCCTCGGCGCATCCTGTCACGCGCAGCACCTGCTGCCCGGCGACTTGCGGCACCGCGTCTACCGGCCGCAAGGTTGGATCTCCCCGGTTCTGTTGGTCAATGGCCGCATGGAGGGCGTCTGGCGGCACGAAATCAGAAGCAGCCGCCTGGACGTGACCATCGAACCGTTCGTGAAGACACCGCTATGGGTGCGCCGGGCAGCCGGGCAGGAAGCTGAGCGCCTGGCCGCGTTCTTTGGCTGCTCTTTGAACCTCACCTGGAAGATCTGAAAGCGCCTCTTGCATCCGTTTTTTCCGGGAACCGGATCAGCGTGTGGCGATGTCTAAATGGACATGCGCGCACTTTGTTGCGTTTTCTTCGCATTGATTCTCTCCGCTCAAGTTCCCGCGCCAGTACCGCAGCCGCAGCAGCCGCAATGGCTGATGGACCTCGTGAAGATCCGGCAGGAGCTGCACCAGGCCGAACTCGGCTCTCTTGATGCGAAAGTCGAGCAGGCATGGCGAGCCGCGCTCGCTACACCGCAACATCCCCGATTTCCGGAAGCGGCACAAATGGCGTGGGGCTGCTATCAAGCACAAGGCTACGACCTGAAGGCGGAACAGGTGCTGCGGCAGGCTCTCGCGGCAGTGCCGACAGACGATCCACGGATACGGCGGAATCTGAGATCTAACCTCGCCATCCATTTTGAGAGTACGCAACAACTGGTGAAAGCGTTATCGATTCGGGAGGAAATGGCAAAGGAGCCGCCGCCCGCAACGGACGGATACAGTCACGAAACCGCCGCCCTTGCCAATCTTTATGAGCGAATGGGTGAGATTGAGAAGGCTGAAGCGGCATGGAAAGAAGCGGCCGCATCGCGCGCGGCCGGGAGCCCGCAGAACGATTCCCGTTTCGCCCGAACAGCGAGGAGAGCATTCTCTCCGTTCGGTTATGTCAGAGGGAGTCAGAACGAGCTTGCCGGTTTCTACGCGCGCCGTGGACGGACCGCCGAAGCGGAGCAACTCTACCAAAAAGCTCTCGACGACGCGGCCCAAAACAATTCCGCCTATGAATGGAGCCGGGCTGCGGATAACTACATCGGATTCCTCTCGCAGGAACGCCGGTTTAGCGAAGCCATTGATCTGGTCCGCCAGAGCATTGCGCGGCTTGAAGCCTCCGCGGACCCGCAGGATGCCAGGATGCTCCTCTCCAAGCGCCAGCACCTGGCCTCTCTTCTAACACAGGCGGGGCGTTCCGACGAGGCTCTTGAGATGCAAAAGCAGACCGTCGAGTTGGCACAGGCTCAAAACCCGTCCGGTCTCGAATATGTCCAGGCGTTAGGATCGTTGGCCGAAACGCTCGTCAGCCAGAATCGTTTGGAGGAAGCCGAGAAGTCAGTGGCCCGGATGCGTGAAGCGGGAGCCGCCGATACACGCAATGGGAAA
>DASTMK010000282.1:0-3873 GCA_035714225.1 Bryobacteraceae bacterium
TCCTGGAGAATGTCTGCTATTTTCGCAACTCCCTACTCATTCTCAACATGATCCGCCAGGGGCTGTTCGGCGAATTGACGCATTGTGAAGGCGGCTACCAGCACGACGTGCGTGGAGCTTTCCTTTCGCGCGGCGGCGAGCGCGGTCCGGCGGGCGAAATCACCTGGCGCGGAATGCACGCCGTGCGGAACAACGGCAATCTCTACCCGACACATCCGCTCGGCCCCATCGCCTGGTGGCTCGATATCAACCGGGGCGACCGGTTTACTCATCTCACCTCGATGAGCAGCAAATCGCGGGGCATCAATAAATACGCTTCGGACAACTACGGTGCGGATCATCCGAACGCCCGCCGCCAATACGCTCTCGGCGATGTCAACGTGACGCTGATCCGCTCTGAGAACGGAGCTACGGTCACGCTATACCACGACACTTCGTCGCCACGCCCGTACGACCTGATCCTCCGCGTGCAGGGCACTCACGGCATTTATATGGGCACGCTGGACAAGTTTTATTTCGACAAGCGCTCTCCCAACAAAGAGCAGTGGGAAGATCCGGAACGTTACTACCGGGAGTACGAGCACCCGCTGTGGCGCGACCTGGGGGCGGAAGCCCGGAGCCACGGGCACGGCGGCGCCGACTATATCGAGATTCACCAGTTCCTGAAAGCGGTCAGAAACCGCACGCAAACACCCATTGATGTTTACGATACGGCCGTTTGGAGCTCTATCTATCCGCTCAGCGTGCGGTCGGTCGCGGCTGGCAGCCAGCCGATGGAAGTACCGGATTTTACACGGGGTAAGTGGAAGACACGCGAGCCGGTAAAGATTTACGGAGCTTAAGGGCGGGGGAAAACCATGGAGCGGGAGACGGGAATCGAACCCGCAACCAACAGCTTGGAAGGCTGTGACTCGACCATTGAGTTACTCCCGCACGTTCCTTCAACATTGTACGGAACCGGCGATCAGCCGGTCAATGTACGGCGGTTTTTGCACGTGGGCCTAGGCCGTTGCGGTTTTAGGAGCCAGCAGGCGGCCAGCGTAGGTTCGGACCGATGTCAGCTCTATCGGGATCCGACGTAGGGTCTCCGGCATGTCCATCGGGCAGCCTCGTGCGTATTCCAGTTTGAACGCCGCGATCGCCCGCTCGCTGGGATCCTTTGCCGCTCGAAAATCGGCTTCCAGACGGGACTCGGGTATATGAGTGACCGAGTACCGTTGTCCGGAGACCTCCTCGAAAATGCGCACCACTTCAAGAGGCGAGAGATTCTCGGGACCTCCCACATTCAGATCCTGGTTCAGCGTGGCGGCGGAATCAAGCGAGCGGACAGTAATCTCCGCCACATCGCTGCGGGAAACCCAGGCGACTGGCGCGGTTCCGGCGCCAAAAATTGTAACCTTACCGTTCATGACGTCGAACTCACAAGTGTTGCTGAGCCAAACCTCCATGAAGTAGTTTGTCGAGAGGATGGTGTAAGGCATGGCGTGATACTTCAATTCGCGAATCACGTCGTTTTTCGCCTTGAAAAGCTCGCAATCGCAGTGCAACTCGTGCGGCACCGTGATGTAAACAAATCGATCGACGCCAAGAACGCGGGCGAAGCGGACGAGACTCAGAGAGCCGTCCCAATCCACACTTCCCACGGAATCGCCCGCCTGGCGCGAAAACACCGAAGAAGCGGCATTCACCACCGTATGGACATCGTGACACGCCGCGGACACGCTGTCGATATTTTTCAGGTCCCCGCCGAAGAGTTCCACTCCGATTTCACGGAGACTATTCAATCGTTCCGGATTGGCTGTCGGCCGGACCAGCGCTCTCACAGGCATTCCGCGCTCCCGCAGCCGCCGGCAGATTTCTTGTCCCAATAGACCCGTGGCGCCAACAACGAGAATCATCGCCCGCCCTCCTGAAAATTTGCACTTCAATGCCCAGTTGCATTCGACTGCCTTATTTATACCGGAAAATCTTGTTCGCGAAAAGCAATAATCGTTGTATTATGGGGTCGGCATATGCCGCCGCCTGGCGGTGGAGTTGCTGGGATGTTCCCCGAGGGGCAACTACTCCATGTCGACCGTCGCTGAAACGAATCTGATCCAAAAAATGGAACCGCTTTCGCGCGGGCGCACCGATTTGCGCAAGCGCAAACCGAAACAGATTGCGATTATCAACGAGAACTGCACCGGATGCGCCGGTTCTCCGGCGTGCGTCGCCTACTGCCCGGTGGAAGCTTGTATGTTTTGGATACCGGACGAGGAGTATTCTCCGTTCGGCAGAATCGAAGTAGACAAGTCCACTTGCATTGGATGCGCGAAGTGCACCAGCAAGGGCCCGGACGGCACATTCCTCGACGGTTGTCCGTGGGACGCAATCGAAATGGTCGCCATCGGTGAATGGGAACAGAGTCATGGAGTCGTTCTACCCGCCGAACCGGACCGCCCCGCTACGGAATGGGACTACGTCCGGCGCGATTACGTATAGCTTCCGCCGTTAATGCGGCCTGTTGCCGGATGCGGCCATCCATGTCCGGCAGTTCGCCGCGGTACTGATCGATCTGTTCCAGATCGCTCTCACTTCCTACGAAATACAGCCCTCGCAGTGCCTCCCAGACTTCCGACGAATCCGCACGAACAAACAGGACCTCGTCCCCGCGTTTGACACGCGAGCCGTCCTTTACGGCGAGACTTTCGAGGCGCCCGGAAAGAGGGGCTCGCAGAGGGATCTCTTCACCCTGAGAGCCTGTAATGCTGCCAACAGCGATACCCGCCACCACCGCCTGTCCCTCCGGTGTGTCGAGAGCGACGACGCCGTCAACCGGTGCACGAATGGACTGGGGGCGAAGGATATCGAGAAGCTCCGGCCGTCCCCGGCCATCGCCAAACCGGACCAGCGACAGCGCGGCATTCCGGCGGACACTCGGCTCGGGGTCGGAAAGAAGCTTCAGCAGCGCATCGTGAAAGATCTGCGAGTTGTTGTCCTGGCCCATCACCCAGGCGGCGGTGCTACGAATCTCCGGCCTGGAATTCCGCGCCGCCGCAAGGATCTGCGGATACCATCCGGAGACGGAGCTCCCGCCGCGCGACATGCGGTCCGATATTTGGGAAAGTGCGTGTTGGATGCGGCGGGGATGTTGCTCGTCCTGGAGATACCGGCTGAGGTCTTCGTCCGTCAGTTCACGGCCGAACCATGTTTGATACCAAAAGATCAGAGGCATGGACACAAGCGAGATGGCGACCGCCCACATTACGATAAGAAGCCAGCGCCGGGGAGCCCGGGCTTTGGCTGGCTGGGGCGGCGGGATGCTATTCGGTGTCATTACTGTTTCTGCGAGGCCGCCTGCGCAATCTGCTGTTCCCGATCTGTTTGCGGTTTACGCCGCACTCGCTTGAGGAGATCGCGCGGAAGAGCGGCTCGAAGAGATTGAAGAGGCATCAGGGAAAACAGAACAGCCACCACGAGGAAAGAGAATATCCAAAACAGGCCATCAATGCCGTCCTGAGAAGCGCGCCCTGTGATCAGATACCAGGCCACCGCGCCCAGCGCGCCCAGTGCAATCACCGAACAAATCAGGTTCAGAATCATTTGTTCTCTCATCGTTAGTGCCATCATTCACCATCCCAGCCTCTTCGGCCGTCTGTTTGCCCTGAAACCGGAAGGCCAGCAGAAAAACGCTGCTAAACAGGGCCACGGCCGGAATGAGCAGTATCAGAATTGCGGTATTCAGTGTGCTGGCAACCACGGGCCCCTGTCCGGCCAGCGCGGTACGGCACATCGAACACTGACCGAACAACGGCCCGCCGCAACTGGCTGCGAGAATGCCAACAATCATTGCTACACGCATATCCACCTATCGAACCCTCAGCTCGAACAACC
>DASTMK010000283.1:0-17480 GCA_035714225.1 Bryobacteraceae bacterium
TGCCGGTGCTGTTACTTGCCTGCGCGGCGCTATACAGACAAGCTGCAAACCGGCTGTTTCCGTTCACCTTTTTGCTCTGTCTTCTGGCGGCGGTGAGCGCTCACGGGTTCGTGCTGTCGCTCGCTATAGGAGTGATGTTCCATGTATCTGTAGCTTCGGGGAAAAAATCTCTTCCGGGCCGGGATAAAAGGCCGTTTGTAGTTGCCGCGTTCACTTACTATGTTGTGCTGTTACTGCTTGCAGTCCTGGCTTGGCCGGCGGCGGATGGGATCTTTTTTGCCGGTCCGAATCTCGCTCCGCAACATTTTTTCACCGTTGCAGGCGCGACACTCCGGGACGCATTTACGGGTTATACCATTCCCTCCGGTATCATCATTGCGCTTAGCCTTCCTTTCCTCCGCCGGGGAGGTACACTGCTCTATTTTGTACTGGTGAGTATTTTACTGATTGGCGTGAACGCGATCATTTACTCTAACGTCTGGCATTACGGTGTATTGTTTCTGTCGTGGCTGTTTGCCGTTTGGATTGCTGCGCTTACCAGGAAACCTACGCTGCCCGTCCTGATCGCGTTAGCCACTGTAGTCACCATTCAGTGCAGTTGGACCATTGCTTCCGCCCGTTACGATTGGAGTCACGCTTACTCCGGGAGCCATGAAGCGGCCGGCGCTCTACACGCGGCCGGCATTCCGCGCCATCAATTGCTTGGCATTGGATTTTCTTCGACAAGCATCCAGCCCTATTTCTCATCGAATGTGTTTTCAAACTTCAACGACGGGCGGGAACAGGCATACTGGGACTGGTCAAGCCGGAACCGGGCCAATGACCCACTGGTGCTGTTTTCGTCGCCAGACACGTATGTCATGGCCGGTTACAAAGCAGAGGCGGAAAGAGACCGATGGGCCGCACTGGCCCGGTTGAGCGGACGGGAGCGGATCGGCCGTTTCGAGGGAAACGTTTTTTGGCGCAACGGGATTTTGGAGCCCGAGGCCTTCGATTTCTACGGCCCTCCAGCCGCCGGGACGGATTTATCCGCGGCAAGCACGATCAAAATGTCCGATCCATCGGCCAGCGGCCAGCTCCTCTCCGGCTTTTATCCCATTGAGTCCGACGCGTGGCGCTGGACGGCGGGGACGTTCGCGCTGGTATTGAAGCGGCCGGAGGGTGCCGGCGGCTCCGGCGCCAAACTCATTCTGAAGTTGATGATTCCGGAGGCGCAGATCAAAAGGCTTGGCACGATGACCCTGCGGGCGAATGTGGATGGGCAGGAGTTGCCCCCGGAAGCCTACTCCCGGCCCGGCACTTATGTTTTCGCCCGGCAGATAGCATCGCATGCACTTCGAAACCGCCTGGTACCTGTGAGGTTCCGCTTCGACAAATTCGCTCCGCCCTCGAAAAGCGACAGCAGGGAGTTGGGGGCCATCGTCTCGCTAGCCAGTCTCGAAACGAATCCCGGCGCCGGCCAATGACTTTCCCGCAAGCGGTGCGCTTTTTTATCGACCAGACAACGCAATTCGTTTCTCCGGTCAATGTTGCGGCGGAATGGGTACTGGTGGTTCTGGCTGCTCTTGCCGTGGCGGCTCCCAAGGTGGGCTCCGGCCGCCTGCTTGCGCGTCTTCGGGATGCGCTTCGCCGGTTTGCCCGGCGCAAGAGTGCCGCCATCGTACTTTGTGGCGTGTTGCCCATGGCACTGCGCCTCTCGATGTTGTGGTTCGCTCCGGCCCCGGAACCGAGCATTCACGACGAGTTCAGCAACCTGCTGCTGGCCGATACGCTGGCTCAGGGGCGTTTGACCAACCCGGCGCATCCGATGTGGATGCACTTCGAATCGATTCACATCATCCAGCAGCCGACCTATAACTCTATGTATCCTCCGGCGCAAGCATCGCTGCTGGCGTTGGGACAGGTATTGTTTCGCGAGCCATGGGCTGGCGTTGTCATCGGCGTGGGGCTGATGTGCGCAGCCATTTGCTGGATGATGCAGGGATGGCTGCCTCCCGCCTGGGCGTTGTTCGGAACGCTGATCGCCATTCTGAAAATCGGGGTGGTTGGTCTTTGGATGAACACGTATGTCAGCGCCTCCGCTCCAGCCATCGGCGGAGCGCTGCTGTTGGGAGCCCTGCCGAGACTACGGCGGAAACTTCGCGCCGGCCACTTCGCAGTTTTCGCGTTGGGCCTCGTCATCCTGATGAACAGCCGCCCGTTTGAAGGTGCCATACTCGGATCGGTCGCAGCCTTGTGCCTGATTCCGGCACTGCTGCGGCAATTCACGAAATCGCCACTCGAGAGCATAAAGCTCGTAGCGCCAGCGGCAATTGTGCTCGCCTCGGGGGTTGTTTTCACCGGCTATTACAACTACAGAGTGACAGGCAACCCGCTTCGCCTCCCTTACCAGGTGAACCGCGACACCTATGGCTGGCCGGAAAACCTCGGATTCCTCGCTCCGAAGAAGCTGGAACTACGCCACAAAGTGCTGCAGAACATGTATATAAAGGAGGTCCACAACCGGGACGCTTACAAGACGATGCCCGGAGCCATTGATAGTATAAAAAGGCGCGTGTTCGAGAACTGGACGTTCTTCATCGGTCCCGTGCTGACTGTTCCGCTCCTATTCTTCCCCTGGATATTTCGCAGCAGGCGGACTCGCCCGCTGGTAATTTTTGTGGCGGTTGCCGCATTCGTAAATCTCTTTCAGCTCGTGCTGTATCCCTACCACCTGGCTCCGCTGGTGGCGGCCATCTTCGTCATCGTCGCGCAAGGGACGCGGTATCTCTATCACTGGCTTTCCCGGCAGGACGGGCAGCGAGCGCTGCGCTTCGCGTTCCTGGTCCCGCTCTGCCTGATCCTGGTGGGCGCGATGAAGCAGAACGCAGTACGGCTGTGGCTTCCGATGGCCTATTGGGAACACGCTTTCGAGCCGCACCGTGATGCGCGCGCCTACATTCAGAACTGGCTCACTGCGCGCCCTGGAAAACAGCTTGTTATTGTGCGATACGCGAAGCATCATTCCGTCGATCAGGAATGGGTATACAACCGGGCGAACATCGACGAGAGTAAGGTCGTGTGGGCCCGCGAGATGGATCCGGTATCGGACACGCGCCTGGTCCGGTATTTTTCGGACCGTGAAGCCTGGCTGCTCGAAGCGGACATTTATCCCACCCGAGTGGTGCGGTGGCGCGGGCGCACCACCTACACCCCGGCGGTGCGGGAAACGGCGAGCCGGTGAAGCCCGCTTCAGCACGCGGCAGACTGCAAGTCGCAGCGGTTTTTGCAGCCGCTCTTCTGGTCTTATCTTTCAACCTGTGGAATACCGGCATTGCCAGCGGCTGGATCGATCCCGTGCTGCGTCTTGGAGCGCAAGACGAAGCGGTCTACACGCACGAAGCGATTCGAATGATCACACACGGCGACTGGTTGACGCCGACGCTGGCGGGGCGCTGGTCCTTCGAGAAGCCCCCGCTTCTGATGTGGCTTTCGGCTCTCTCGATGAAGATGTTCGGCATTGGCCCTTTCACCGCACGGATTCCACCTGTTCTTGCCGGAGCGCTGGTTGCAGTACTGTGCTTCGTCGCCGGGCGTGCCGCGCGGTCCCCCGCGGCAGGGCTTGGAGCCGCCCTGTTATGTGTATCCAGCCCATTGCTGTTCACGATGTCGCGTCATAACATGACGGACATCCTGCTGACGGCTTCCGCACTCGGCGCATTCGCGGCGCAGGCGCTGGACCCATCTCTTTTGCGAAGCCGGTCCCGCATAGCATTTACTCTTGCCATCGCCGCGGGCATCCTGACAAAGAGCGTGGCCGGGCTGCTGCCGGTTTTTGCGGCACTGCTGTTTGCGGCTCTTTCACCGCACGACACTGGCGCGCGCCTGCGCAGGGTCGCCGTGCTATCCACGTGCGCCGTTGCGCTCGCCTCCCCGTGGTTCCTTTACCACCTCGCCATACACAGGGAATGGTTTTTAGCCGATACCGGATTTCAGATTTTGACCACGGGAATGCGCCCGCACCAGACAGCGCCGGAAAGTCACATCTCATTCTATTTGTCGCGGCTTTTCTACGCCGCGCCTGTAGCCCTGATACTGGCGTTGACCGGCATTCCCGCGATGATGGGCGCTTTGCGTCGCCGTGCCGATGTGCCGCTGCTGCTAGTTTCCAATCTGTTGGTACTGGGCCTTGCGCTGATGGTGTTCCGGTTTCGTTCCGAGCAGTACCTGACGCCGGTTGTGCCACTCCTCGCGCTGGTTGCGGTGATCTCTTCGCCGCTTTTCCAGCGGCGATTCGCGCCGGTGGTTCTCGCGGGGATTGCGGTCCTGTCCGGCGTCAAAGTGTCGAATCCCGGACAGCCTTGGGGAATGTCGTATCGCTCCGGCACAACGATTCCCGCCGCCGGCATGCTCTCGGAATACTGCGAGGAACGCCGCGGCAACGGGTTGTACATTCTTGGCGTAAACGAAGAATTTTACGCGTTGGCCCTGCCGCTGGCGCGGGTCCATTACGGGTGGATCGATCCTGACGGAATCGTCGAGGATGGACGGCCCCACCTGTTCTACCTGGGAATCATACGACACGCCGGATCTCCTTCGCATTCGTCCTTATACGCGGAGAGGCTTCGCGCCTGGGGGCTGGATTCGAGCGAACCGCTGGGTACCGCCATCGTTGCGCGCACCGCGGGCGAACTGGCGGTGCTGGTGGCCGAACATCCCGAAAGCGACTTTCTGCTTTCCAGAGAAGTCGTCGAAAAACTCGACCAGCACACGTCGCACGAGATACGCCGCATCACGCCGGAACTGGTGTTGCTCTATTCGAAGACAAAAATGCCGCCCGTCACGCCGCGCTGGACCTGCGCGATGTAACGGGCGCCTACCGCTTGCTCGCGCGCGCGGTCCGTAACGGCTACCCGCCTTTGATCTGCTGTGCCAGGTAGTTCTCGTAGCCGGTTTGTGCGATCAAGTCGCGTTGGGCTTCGAGAAAATCGGTATGCTCCTCTTCGTCTTTCACCATGGCCTCGAAGAGCTCACGGCTGCCGTTGTCGCCCGCATCCCGGCAGACTTGAACAGAGTGGTTGTATTGCTGCACCGCCTCCAATTCGGCGGCGAGGTCATTCTCCAATTGGGCTTTCACGGTATCGCCGATCTTCGGATCAAGACCGATACCTACTTGCGGCGTTCCGTCCAGGAAGAGAATCCGTTCGATAAGGTGCTCGGCATGCCGCATTTCGTCGATCGCCTGCTTGCGGATGTAATCCCCCATCCTCTGGTAGCCCCAGTTATGGCACATTTCGGCATGCACCATGTATTGGACAATCGCAATCAGTTCGGCGCGCAGCGCAGCGTTTAACTCGTTGATGACGTTCTCGTTTCCACGCATACTGTTCCTACAGAGTAGCAGCTAAGATAGGGAGATATGGTAGTCGACATTGAGGGGGTGCCGCTTCATCTCGCACATCCGGACGAACTGCCTGGCGAGTGGGTGGGACAGGAAGAAGTGATGCGCCAGTTGCTGGCCGCCTGGCTGGTCATCGATCCACAGGACATGCCGATGAACCCCCGGTTGATCGGCAAGCCCGGCGTCGGAAAAACGACGCTCGCCTATGCCGCCGCGAAACGGCTCGGCCGCGATATCTATATCATGCAGGCGACGGTAGATACGAGGCCGGAAGACCTGATCGTCACTCCCGTGATCGAAGGCGCATCCCGGCTCCGTTACGTAGCTTCTCCCCTGGTAACCGCAATGGTGCGCGGAGGCATCGCCATTCTCGACGAGGGGAATCGGATGAGCGAGAAAAGCTGGGCCAGCCTGGCTCCTTTGCTCGATACGCGGCGCTATGTCGAATCGATCGTTGCGGGCATCAAGATCAAGGCGCACCCGATGTTCCGGATGGTGGCGACTATGAACGACGATGCATCGACGTTCGACCTGCCGGAATATATCCACTCGCGTCTTCAGCCGCAGATCTTCATCGATTTTCCGGAACGCGACGAAGAGTACCAGATCCTGAAAGAAAATCTGCCATTCGCCGACGACCAGGTTCTGCAATACGTCACAGAGTTCCTTCAACAGGCACATGCCTCCGACGAACGCTACACGGTGCGGGATGGCATCAACATCGGCCGGTTCGCGATGAAGCTGAAGCGCTGCGCCAACGATAACATCCAGGAGCGGCAGGCGCTGTATCTGGCGGTGTCTGAAACCCTCGGTGAAGAGGCTTTGCGGTATGTCCCCCGAGTTCCCGCCTGATTTCGGCAAGGAATTCCTGGAGGCGGGGAGTCTGCGGCGCGGACACCTCCATTATTTTCCGGTGGTTCCCGGGCGAATGGAGTTTGCCATTGAAGTGCGCCGGGCCATCCTGGACCAACGGCCGGCCATTGTCGCCATAGAGCTTCCGGTTTCCCTGGAGCGGCACTATCTCCGCGCGGTCGGGCGCCTGCCGGAACTCACCGTGCTGATTTACGCGGACGAGAACGAGGAAGATCGCGGCATCTATGTACCCGTGGAGCCGGCCGATCCGTTCACCGAAGCCGTGCGCACCGCGCTTGAAATCGAGGCGGAAGTGTTGTTCCTCGAACCCGGCGGAGGAGAACGCCCGCATCTGCCGGACCGCTACCCGGACCCGTACTCCATCCGGCGGATCGGTCTTGAAAAATACATTGAGGCATACCGAGTGTACCCGCAGCCGAGGAACGAGGAGATCGCCGGGCATGCCGCGAGGATGGCCTGGAGGCTACAAGGCGCCGATCCACTCCCGGACGTATTGGTGGTGGTTTCCTTAAACCTGCTGGACCCGCTGTTGGACGCGATGGAAGAACCACAGGAAAAGCCTCGAATCCGGTCTTCCGCCGTAGACCTGGTGAACCCGCATCCGGACTGTCTGGCCGAAATCACTGCCGAGTATCCCTACCTTCAGGAACGTTATGAAGAATTCCGGACTTCCATGGAATGCTGGGATACCATCGATCGCCCCCGTACGCAATACGACCTGCTGCGCGAAGCCGAACAGGCGTACCAGAAAAATACCGGCGAGCGAATCCAGCATTGGCAGCGCAGGATGATGGCGCGCTTCACGCGCAATCTCGCATGGCTCGGCAGCGACCTGGTGGCGGGGCTGTTCGATATCATCGTTGCCGCCCGGTCCATCGTAGACGACAACTACGGGTGGGAAGTGTGGGACATGGCCGGCAGATACCGCCATCAGAGGGAGAAGAGCGACCTCGAAACCGTCAACCTGTCGGGCGAAGAGGTATGGTTGAACACGCGCAAGCTGCGGCTGCGCCGCCGCCTTCCCCGGCCGAAACAACGCCTGAAACCCATGGGTCTGAAGGAACGGAAAAAGGAAAAGTTTCCCGGAGAGTGGGCGCAGCAGCTTGACGGCAACTCCATCTGCTCGTACCCGCCCGAAGACCTGGTGATCGAAGGCTATGGAAAGTTTCTGAAAAAACAGGCGCGGCACATTCTGTCGGAAGAGCGGATGCGCACCGAGCCGTTCACCACGTCGGTCCTGGACGGAATCGACTTGCGCGAAACCATCCGCAACTGGCACGAGAAGAAGATCTATGTGCGGCAATTCGACAAGATCGCGGGCGAGGTGGGTTCGGTGATTGTGATCTTCGATGAAGACCCGGACGACCGCTACACGTACCTGACGACATGGCTCGGTGAGAACCAGAACGAATCCGACATGGCATTCTATTCGACGCACCCGTTTGAAAACCTGGTGGGACCGGGGATTGGACGGGCGGAGTATGGCGGATTTCTGATGAGCCTGCCGCCGCGCCGCATGTACGACGTTTGGGGCGATCCGGATTACGATTTTGCGCTGAATAAATCCGAACGCCTGCTGATGGCCGGGCTGGATTATTCCATCCACAAGCATGTTGTTTACGTGGCATCGAAGCCGCCCAGGTCGATCTTCCGCTCCATTGCGGCGCGGATTGGACGGACGATCCTATATATTCCGATCGGCCAGCTTTCGCCGGCAAAACTGAAGAAGATCCGCGTCGTGCACGTGCTGGACAGCCACAAGCGGCGCGAAGAGGCAAGCCAGTATATCTGGTGACGCAAGGGCGCGGTGGGCGCTCGACTCGAATCCCCGCCGGTCCTGAATTTCACCTCGGAAAATCGTTGACAATTTACTGAATTCACAATAAAGTCTTTGGAAGTTCTCTGGTTTCTAATCTTTTCAGAGGTTAAACTGATGAACGCAAGAAGTCTGTTTGCGGCTGTTTTCCTGCTGTTCGCATCTTCCGCTCTCTGCCTGGGCCAGAGAACGACGGCACAACTGACGGGGACTATTACGGACGCGACCGGAGCTGTGGTCCCTCATGCTCAACTGACAGTCACGCACGAGAGTACGGGATTGCAGCGAGACTCGGTCAGCAACGAACTCGGATACTACACGATACCGCTGCTGCCGCCCGGCACATACCGCATCGCTGTGAAGGTGCCGGGATTCCGGCCGATTACCCGTTCGGGGGTCGTCCTTGAAGTGGACCAGGTGGCCCGCGTCGATTTCGCGCTGGAGGTTGGAACCTTGGCGGAAGCCGTGGAAGTGACCGCCAACGCCTCCAGGGTAGACACACAAACCGCCACCCTTAAGGAGGTAGTGGACCAGCACCGCATCCGCGAGCTGCCTCTGAACGGCCGCGACGCGACACAACTGGTCCTGCTGCTGCCGGGCGTTTATGGCACCGACGACACCTCGGGATTGCGGCAGGGTGGTTCCGCGCGAAGCATCGTACAACCCGGTATTTCGTCTAACGGCGCGCGCAGCAACATGGTGAACTACACCCTGGACGGGGCGTTTCACAACGACACCTACACGAATGCCGGCATGGCCATGCCGAACCCGGATGCCCTTCAGGAATTCAGCGTGCAAACGAACAGCTTTAGCGCGGAGTTCGGCCGAAGCGCGGGCGCCATCGTCAACGCCGTCACCCGCTCGGGCACAAATGAGATTCACGGAACCCTCTTTGAATTCCATCGGAACGAAGCGGTCAACGCACGGAACTTCTTTGCGAGCGGAAGCGATGGCTTAAAGCGCCATCAATTCGGGGGCACCCTCGGCGGGCCTGTGTATCTTCCCAGGATCTACGACGGGCGGAACCGGACGTTCTTCTTCTTCTCGCAGCAGGAGACACGCCAGAAGCAAACGCCGTCCGACCTCAGCGTCACCGTTTTGACCGAGGCCCAGCGGCGGGGAGACTTCTCGGCACGAACGCAACCCATCATCGACCCCCTGACCGGAAGCCCCTTCCCCGGCAACATCATTCCGGCAGATCGGATCAACCCGGTGACCAGGAACTTTATCGACCAGTTGCTCCCGCTTCCCACCGAGCCGGCAACCGGCCTTTTGCGTTACAAGGCGGCGAACAACAATGACGAACGGCAGATTGTCCTGAAGGTCGATCACCAGTTCAGCTCGAAGGATACTTTAACCGCGCGCTACCTCTATAACTTTTATCACCAGTTCGCGAATGACGTGCCCCTGGTATTCGCCACACGCCCGGACCGGCAGACGCCCGCGCATAACATATCCCTGAACCACGTTCACATCTTCCGCCCCAACCTCTTGAACCAGGCGCAAGTTTCCATCAACCGCAGAAAGGATCTCGGCGTGCCGGTCTGGAACACCAGTCTCGCCGATCTCGGAATGCGCAACGTCTACTCCGACAAGCCGCATCCGACCATTGTCGTCGGCGTCACGGGGGCCTTTTCCATTGAGACGACGGAATGGATCATCACCGAGCCGAATGTCTATACGTTTTCCGACACTCTTCGATGGACCAGGGGCGGGCACGAGATGACCTTCGGGTTCGAGTATCGCTTTCAGACTCTGAAAAAGCTCTATCGCTGGCTGATGGATCCCACTATGAGCTTCGCCGGGAACTATACCGGTTACGGAGTGGCCGATTTCTACCTCGGCCTCCCGTCACGGCTGCGGCAAAAGGCTTATGGCGAGTTCGCGGACCTGGAAGCCCCGGGCTACAGCACCTTCTTCCAGGACAACATACGGGTGACTCCCCGCCTGACCTTGAACCTCGGCGTGCGGTTTGAACCTACGATCAACTACGTCGATATTCATAACCGCGGAAGCGTCTTCCGGCAGGGCCAAAAGAGCCAGATCTACACCAATGCGCCGACAGGGTTGCTGGTGATCGGCGACCCCGGCGTGCCGCGGGGCCAGGCGGAAAACGACATCAACAACATCGCCCCGCGCTTCGGGTTTGCCTGGGCGCCGTTCGGAAATGGCAAGACCAGCGTTCGCGGCGCCTATGGCATTTTCTACGACTCCTCGCCCATGAGCGCCATCAACAATGGCATCACCGATTCACCCCCGTTCGCTCTGACAATTGATTACTCGCCTTCGCCTGGACCGTTCGATGACCCTTACAACGGGCAGAACCCACTGCCGATGCCTTCGCCGCCGCCATCGGATATCGATTTCCCGTTACCCTTGTCCATGTCAACGTATCCGCAAAAGCTGCGGGCGGCATACCTCCAGAGCTGGCACCTGACGTTCGAGCGGGAGTTACGCCAGGACTGGATGGCACGCATCGCCTATGCCGGCTCGAAGGGCACAGGTCTTCTTCAGGGATGGCAGTATAATCCCGGCATTTACATTCCCGGCAAGTCGACGTTGTTGAACACGAATGAGCGGCGCCCCCTGGCGCCGGAATGGTCATCTATCGGCATCCGCGAAGGCATTGGCAATTCCAATTTCAACTCGCTGCAATTGACGCTCGATAAGCGCTTCTCCAAGGGTTTCACCGCTCAGATGAACTACACCTGGGGAAAATCGATTGATAGCGGGTCGGGAGCCGGAACACTCTGGCCCTCCTTCAATAATCCGTTCAATTTCAGGCAGAGCCGCGGGCTGTCCGACTTCCATCACGAGCACCGCTTTGTCGCGTCCGGGCTGTGGGAACTTCCGCGCCTTATGGGGATGCCCGCCCTGGCCAAAGGAGTTCTCGGCGGGTGGAGCCTCAGCGGAGCGATGCTGCTCGAGAGCGGGCGGCCGTTCTCGGTACTCAGCGGCCGCGACAACTCAATGTCGGGCGTCGGAGCGGACTTTGCCGATCTGGCTGGCGATACCAGCAGGAGCGCCCGTCAGGATCCAAATCGCGACCCGGTTTTGGAGTGGTTCAACACTCAGGCGTTCGTTCAGAACGCGGAGGGCACATTCGGCAACTCCGGCCGGAACATCATTTTTGGTCCGGGACACGCGAATGTCAATTTGTCGGTATCCAAGAGCTTCCCGATCGCGTTTCTCGGGGAAGCTTCGAGAATTCAGTTCCGCGGCGAGTTTTTCAACCTGTTTAACCGCGTGAACCTGCTGTCCAAGCGCTCGGAGAGCCTCACTTCGGGCACCTACGGCCGGATTACCAGCGCCGCGGACCCTCGAATTCTCCAATTTGCATTGAAATGGCACTTCTGATTCACGGTCCTGTCATCACATGTTGTCGCTCGCTTTTTTCGCCGTTCTGGCACTCACGATAGATGGCAAGCTGGACGATCCGTTCTGGAAGCCGGTGACCCCGCAGACGCTCGAGTCGCCGGCGGGTGGGCGGATCCGGGCAGTTGTCGCAGGCCGGCACCTTTATATTGCGGCCGAAGTCCCGGAGCCTACCGGACGCGTCACAGCGCGTTCCATCGGCCGAAATCCGGCTTGGGAAGACGAAGACCTCCTTCGCATCTCGGCGGGCGCAACCATCGGGTACACGGACCGGGTGCTCCACGTGAATCCGTTCGGCGCTTACTCTCTCGAGCGGGCGGGCCATCCCGTCTGGACCAGCCTGAGCGTTTTCCCGTACTCGGATGAGCGGGAAGCACCGGTTGTGCCGGTCAACATAGACAAGTTTCTTGTAGCCACCAGGGTTGGTGAAAAGGGTTGGACCGCTGAAATCGCATTCCCTTTGAGCGAACTGAGCGCGCCCGGTCCCGATACAATTTACGCCATGATCGAGCGGATCCGGGCACAGCGGCCGGGAGTTCCGCAACAGGTCTGGCGTTGGCCCGGCCCCGGGCCAGCCGCCAGGATTCCGGTCGCGCCGGATATCCCCTGGGAAACGCCACCCGCCCGGTTCGAGCCTCCTCTCCTCGGCAACAGCGAACCGCCGCTCGAGATCGGCAGAGCCGGCACCTTGCCTGCGTTGGAGAGCAAGTGGCAGGACGGAGCATGGGCCCATGCACCCGTCTGGAAGTTGCTGCTCGACGAGCACCCCTTGCGAGCTCCGAGACTTGCTACCGAAGTAAAACTCCTGCATGACGGGCGCACCCTCGCGGTCATGGCCAGGTGCGTGGAGCCGGACGGCATTAGCGCCGAAGTGAAAGAGAACGACGGCGCGGTAATGCAAGACGACAGTTTTCACGTGTACCTCGCAACATCGCGATCGGTCTACGTTCAGGTGGTGGCAAACGCGCTGGGGTACCTTCGCGACGCCGCAGGCTTTTCGGGCGGCTCCCGGATTTCGCGGCCGCGCGAGTGGGACAGCGGAACGCGCGTCCACGTGGAAAGGGAAGCCGGCGTTTGGACGGCCCGGCTCGACATTCCGCTCGAACCCGTTGCCGAAGTGCTCGGGGAGAGCACGGTTCCCGCAGACTGGCGGGTTCTTCTGATGCGCTTCCGGCGCGGCCGGCCGGGAGACGCGCGGGAGACCAGCGTTTTGCCCGTCATTCAGAGCGATACCGCGCTGTGTCCCGCCCGCTACCGGCGGCTGCGGCTTGCTGCCAAAGCGACCGCACCAGGCAATACCCAGGGGCAAGCGGCCCAGACGGCCGGGACACCTGAGCTCGCGCTGGTCCTCACGCGGGAACAGCGCCGCCAGATGGGCCTTGCCACGATGCTCGACCGCCACATTCGAGCTCGTGTGCGGAAACACCTCGAAGCGGACCGTGACGAGTGGAACCAGGTGAATTCGCGCGGAGACTGGGAACGCTTCCGGAATCCACGTCTGAATGCGATGCGCGCCTGGATGGGAGAGTTCCCGGCCCGTACGCCTCTTGAAGCAAGCGTCACGAAAGAATACCGGGGGCATGGGTACCGGCGCCAGGACCTGGTTTATCGCAGCCGGCCGGGGCTGTGGGTTACCGCTAACCTCTATCTGCCGGAGAAGCCATCCGGACAATTACCGGGTATCGTCATCGTCCACAGCCACCACCGGCCGAGAACCCAGGCCGAGTTGCAGGACATGGGCATCCTCTGGGCACGTCAGGGCGCCGCGGTTCTCATCATGGACCAGATCGGTCACGGAGAGCGGATCCAGACCTACCCCTGGAACCGGGAAGGTTACCGCTCCCGCTACTCCACCGGCATGCAGTTGTACGTGGCGGGCGAGAGCCTGATCAAGTGGATGGTCTGGGACATCATGCGCGGCATCGACTTGCTGCTCGAACGCCCGGATATCGATCGTGAAAAGATTATCATGCTCGGGGCGGTCGCGGGCGGTGGCGATCCGGCGGCGGTGACGGCGGCTCTCGATCCGCGCATCGCGGCCGTGGCACCATTTACTTTCGGAGAATCCCTGCCGGAGTTGGGTCCTGGCGGAAGTCCCTTTCCCTCGGACCTGGCAGTGCCCGGCTGGGGCAGTTGGGAAACCACCAGAAACCTGCCTCACAGCATCGGCAAGCGGTTTTTTCCGTGGACGATCTGTGCCTCCGTCGCTCCGCGGCGCTTTGTCTATTCCTACGAAATGGGCTGGGAAGTGGAGAAGGTTCCCGCGTGGGCGCGATACCGCAAGGTGTTCGGGTTCTATAACGCGTTGGACAACCTGGACGAAGCACATGGCTTCGGGACGTTTCCCGGACCGGGCGAGTGCGCCAACATCGGACCGGCGCAGCGCAAGACACTTTACCCTGAACTGGAGCGGTGGTTCGGCATCCCCATCCCGGATAACGAACCGGATGACCGGAGGCCGGAAGCGGAACTGGCGGCACTGACCGTTGAAACGGCCGCAAAGCTGGATATGCGGATGATCCACCAGCTCGCATCCGAAATCGCGGAAGCGAAACTGAAAACGGCCCGGGCGGAGTTGGCGCGAATGGACTCGACCGGCCGCCGGAAGTGGCTGCAACAGCAATGGGCCGCCAAGCTGGGAGACATTCACCCGAATCCGGCGCCAAAGGCGATTGTGCACTGGATGAAGCCTTCCGCATCCGGCGAAGCCGAAGGCATCACACTCGACGTCGAGTCCGGGATCACCGTTCCGCTGGTGCTGCTGAAAGCATCCACTCGCGAAGCACGGCAGCCGGTCGCTATCGTCGTCTCGCAGGGCGGGAAGGAACAGGTTCTCGCGCACCACCGGGCAGAAATTGACCGTCTTCTGGCGGCCGGCATTGCAGTTTGCCTGCCGGATGTCCGTGGAGTGGGCGAAACATCGCCCGATCCCCGGCGTTTCACCTCCAGCCAGAACATTAGCCTTGCGGCCACTGAACTCATGTTAGGCAACACCCTTCCCGGCGCTCGTCTGAAGGATCTGCGAACCGTCCTGAAATACCTCCAGGGGCGCCAGGAGTTTGATCCTCAGCGAATCGCCGTATGGGGAGGCTCCGGCGCACCGGTCAACAAAGGCCGCCTGCTTCTCGATGAGACGCCAGGGTGGCTGGTTGGTCCGGAGATTCAGCACCAGGCAGAGCCGCTTGGGGGCCTGCTCGCCATTCTGGCGGGGCTTTACGAGGACAGCGTGAAAGCAGTTGCCGTGCGGCGCGGACTCGCTGCGTATCTCAGCTTGCTGGAGGACCGCTTCACCTATGTGCCCTCGGATGTAGTGTTCCCTGGAATCGCGGAAATAGGCGATATTGCCGACTTGGCCGCAGTGTTGTCTCCCAGACCACTCCTATTGGACGGACTGGTGGACGGCAGGAACCGGGCCGTGTCTGAACCGGAACTGCGCGCCACATTCAGCCCTACTCTGGAGGCGTATCGAGGCCAGCCGGAGCACCTGCGGTTGCGCGCCACAACGGCCGAACCTGGAGTTGCGGAATGGCTGATACAGGTCCTCGGGCGATAGCGCAGCGGCTCTATCGAGAGCTGTTCTGGATGGCCTCGACTAAGCCATCGATGGTATAGGGTTTCGCTTCCACGGCGACATCAAGGCCCAACTCGCGGGCGGTGGCGGAGGTAACGGGGCCTATCGAAGCCAGCTTGAAGCCGCGCAGCGTTTCGGCGCCCACGGCACAGACGAGATTCTTCACCGTCGAGGAACTGGTTACAGTAATCCAATCGACAGGCGTCCCTGACCCGAACAGCTCCCGGGCGCGGGGCACAACGCTCTCCGGCATGGTGGTCCGGTAGGCCTCCACCACGTCGACCTGTGCGCCCATTCGCGATAGCTCCGCCGGAACCAGGTCCCGCGCCACAGCCGCTCTCGGCAATAGAATACGTTTGCCTGCCACGTCCGCGGTTGCCAGCGAGGCCACAAGGCTTTCCGCCACGTACTCCTCCGGTGTCAGGTCCACTTTCAAATGGAGTTCCTCGACAGCCCGACGTGTTGCCGGGCCGATGGTGCAGATCCGCGCGCGCAGCGATCTCAGGTCCACTCGCGAGCGGTCCAGGGCCTCGAGAAAAAATCGCACTCCGTTTACGCTGGTGAACAGAATCCAGTCGTAATCGCCGAGATGCGCGATGCCCGCGTCCAGAGGACCGGAGTCCGCGGGAGGGCCGATCTGAATCGCCGGAAGCTCGCGGACACAAGCGCCGAGAGACCGAAGCCTGGCCGAAAGATCGCCCGCTTGAGACGCCGCGCGCGTCACAACAATCGTCTGGCCGAATAGGGGAAGCCGTTCAAACCAGTTCAGCCGCGCACCGAGTTGTACCACTTCGCCCACGACGATCGTGGCCGGCGGTTTCATGCGCCGCTCCTCTATTAAGCGCGGCAGAGTGGCGATCGTCCCGGCGATCCTTACCTGGTCCGGGCGGGTAGCCCAACGAACCGCCATCGCCGGAGTGTCGGGCGAGCGGCCGTTTGCAATGAGGTTCCGGGCGATATCGGGGAAAGAGGTCAACCCCATGTAGATCACCAGCGTCTCCGCCTGGCCCACTTTCGTCCAGTCTATGGCGTCCACATTATGCCCGCTGACAAAGCTTACAGCCGAGGTGTGCCCGCGATGTGTCAGAGGCACTCCCGTATAAGCGGCGATTCCCAGCGCGGTAGTTACGCCGGGCACCACTTCGAACGGGACACCGGCTTCCGCGAGCGCCTCAGCCTCTTCCCCTCCCCGGCCGAAGATGAACGGGTCGCCTCCCTTCAGCCGGACGACAACGTGGCCGGGACGGGCTTTCTCCAGGAGCAATGCGCAGATCTCTTCCTGGGTGATATTATGCGCCGCTTTCTTTTTCCCGACATAAATGCGCTCCGCTGTTTCGGGGGCGAGATCGAGCAACATCGCATTGGCCAGGTTGTCGTACAGCACGGTGCTCGCCTTGCTGAGGATCTCCCGGCCCTTGACAGGGATAAGGTCCGGATCGCCGGGACCGGCGCCTACCAGAAAAACTTTACCGCTTGCTGACGTGCGCGGCTCCGTTTCCGCGATATCGGTTTCTGAGCCGCGACCGTGAGGGAGCGGTTTCTTAGGGTCCTGAGGTTCCGTATACAACCTCCAGGATGGCGCGCGCGCCCGCATCGAGAATATCCCTGCCCAATTCGGCGCCGACGTGCTCAGCCTCCGCCACCGCGCCGGAATTCTCCCGCCGCACGATTTCGCGGCCATCGGGCGAGATGACGACGGCCCTCAGATGGACGCGGCCGCCTTCGACAACGGCATGTCCTCCGATCGGTACCTGGCAGCCGCCGCCGAGTGATCGCAATAGTGCGCGCTCGGCCGTGACGGCTGCCCTGGTCTGGGCGTGTTCGAGTTTGCGGCAAGCCTGGCAGGCATGTCCTTCGTCCGCTCTGGTCTCAATCGCGAGCGCGCCCTGGCCCACGGCGGGGCACATCACTTCCGGCGGAAGCGGTTCGGCGATGCGGCCTTCCCATCCCATTCTTTTAAGACCTGCCGCCGCAAGAACAATGCCCGCATACTGCCCTTCGTCGAGCTTGCGCAGCCGCGTATCGATATTGCCGCGCAGCGGCTCAATAACCAGATCCGGCCGGCAGGCTCGCAGTTGCGCGGCGCGGCGCAGGGAACTGGTGCCTACCTTCGCGTTTCGCGGCAACCGTGCTAGCGTACTGCCCACCAGGACATCCCGCGCATCCTCCCGTTCAGGAACCGCTGCCAGCACAAGACCGTCCGGCAAATCCGTCGGCATGTCTTTCAGACTGTGCACGGCCAGATCGATGCGGCCGCCGAGCAGCGCCTCTTCGATCTCTTTTGTGAACAGCCCCTTTACACCCGTGCTGGCCCCCAGGCGCGCCAGCGACACGTCCGTAATGTTATCCCCGGTAGTCCGGATGATCTCGATTTCGCATTGTTCGCCCTGACGCTCAAGAGCGGAATACACCCACTGGGCCTGCCAGAGTGCGAGCTTCGAGCCGCGTGAGCCGATCCTCAGCAT